>JAKEFJ010000252.1 GCA_022616665.1 Acidobacteriota bacterium | reverse complement strand
ACCCGCTGGACGACAAACGAAGTTTCATGGGGGCATCGCATCCTCCATTCCTCTTCGACCAGCCTTGCCTGGTCGCACTACTTTCGCTGAACCACTTCAGCCACTAGAGTATTTTACATTCCGGGCTTCGAAGCCCAAGCTCGAGCCTCTCTCACTATCTCACGACTGAAGAAATCTCGATCCTCCGGACGCGATTGAAGTTCGCTCGCCGCATACACGAACGGATCGAGGTCATGGAAATCAGGATCATTAACCCGGATAGAAACATCCCACAGTCTCTTTGCGCCCTCTTCAGGACTCAGATCTCCGTTGATTATCTGCTTCGAGATCGCAGTAGCATGAATGCGAGCCGCTTCTTGCCGCCCCAATACCGGTAGTCCAAGCTCGCTTATAGCTTTTCTCCAAATTGTGGAGACTTCAGCAATCTCGTTGTGAGTCAAGCCCGCTAGCACGCGAAGAGCCGGCGAGTCGGCTCCAGCAACCAGAGCCTTGCTCGCGACCTCCGGGAGTCGATGAGCCGGAAGCATATCCAGAGTCCATGATGCTAATTCGAGAAGTAGTGTCATCTTTATTTGTTCACGAATTTGAAGCCTTCGCGGTATCCGTCGGTTCGTTGCCAGTAGTGTATCACAATATTTTTCCCATTCGGTAATCTGTGAACGTGCTGTATCTTTGCCCACAAATGCTCGGGGTATTTTGGATCTTTGATCGCCCCTTGCATGATCCGCCCGCCAGCACCCGCCTGCGCTTCCTTCAATGTAAGTTGCTCAGCCAGGTTTCGCGCCTGAGTTCGCACGCCCGACGATACAAACAAATTCCGAAACTTGAATGCGAAATTCCTCGCGAGTCCTTGGAAAAGCATAATATTGCTCGCGGTTTCGAATGCCTGCTCAGGTCCATTACTAATCGGCGGATCAATCATCTCAAGCGATATCGAAGTGGAGGTCACCTGAACATAGGTACACGTGCCGGGACCATCCGGACAGGGTGACGCTGTTCTTGGGAGCTCTCCTGGGATTTCGAGAGGAGGCGGAGGCTTAAGTCCTGGATCCGGGCCGCTGTTAATGCCCTCACCCGCGCCGGTACTTGCAAAGATCTTGTCTGTATCGACTTTCTCTTTAACTCTCCCCTGAGCAACTCCCCCCTGAGCTTTTTTCTGTTGTTTCTCCCAAACTGCATGCCTCATCTCCCCAGTGGATAGCCCTTGGTCTCCCGTCATCATGGCCATCTGTTCCTGGCGCCAGGCATCCGAGTGCCCGATGGAGCCTCCGTGCATCCTCGCCCTCGAGTCTTTGAAATCCGACGCGAATTGCGCACTGAGCTCATCCTGCGTCCACGCATACATTCCTGTGGGATCCAGCAGGTTCACCGGGTTGTTGAACACGTAGTTGTAGAGGGTTTCGATGACCGAGAATCGGGGGGCACTGGATTTGGAGATTGCTGCCCTCTGCAGGCGACCTCAAGCTCACCCGTCCCCCCAAAATCAATGAGCTAGGGCAAGCTGGACCGGTTTGGCGGAGCACCGGAACCCGGGCGATGGGCATGGGATTGAAGCAGGGCTGAAAGGGTAAGATGTCCTTTCACAAGCGAGATGCTGAAGAGAGGAGCCTATCCATGGAAAAGCCGGCCCCGACCACCACGCCCATCCACGCTCTGTTGGCCCGACGGTGGAGTCCCCGCGCCGTCGATCCGGACCGTCCGGTCAAGCCCGAGACGCTTCAGGTATTGCTGGAGGCGTCCCGCTGGGCTCCCTCCTGCTTCAACGAACAACCCTGGCGCTACCTGGTCTTCGACGGGCGGAATGCTTCCGCGCTGGAGGCCGCGCGCTCCTGCCTGGTGGATGGGAACGCCTGGGCCAAGAAATCGCCCGTGCTGCTGCTCTCCGTGGCGAGGGAGAGTTTCACCCACAACAACAAGCCGAACCGGCACGCCCAGCACGACGTGGGATTGGCCAGCGAGAACCTCGTGCTTCAAGCCACGGAGCTGGGATTGATGACCCATCAGATGGCGGGATTCGATGCGGCTCGCGCCCGCGAGCTCTTCAACATCCCCGAGGGATTCACTCCCATGGCGATGATCGTGGTGGGATACCCGGGAAAGCTGGAAGATCTTCCCGAGCCGCTGCGGGAGCGTGAAAAGGCGCCCCGCACGCGCAAGCCGGCATCGGAGTGGGCTTTCGCCGGCAAGTGGGACGTAGCGTTCATGCCCTGAGAGCGCGCCGGTCGGCGGGAATCTAGGGGACCGGGGGTTGGGAGGAGAGCCGCTTCGCCAGGGCGTGGTGCTCGTCCCACATTTCCCGGGGCATCCGCTCTCCGAACTTCTCCAGGAATTGCTGCTGGCTCTCCAGCGCTCCTCCCCAGTGGAGCGGATTCACCGAGAGCAGCTCCTCCGTTGCGGATTGGGAAAGCTCCAGCCCTTCCAGATCCAGCGCCGAAGGCCGCGGGAGAAAGCCGATGGGAGTTTCCCGGGCTTCTCCGACCCCATCGCAGCGCTGGATGATCCATTGAAGCACCCTCAAGTTCTCCCCGAACCCCGGCCACAGGAACTTTCCGTCGGCCCCGCGGCGGAACCAGTTCACGCGGAACACCCTGGGTGGCTGGCTCAAATTCTTTCCCATCTGCACCCAGTGCCCGAAGTAGTCGGCCATGTTGTAGCCGCAGAAGGGGAGCATGGCGAAGGGATCCCGGCGCACCACGCCCACCTGTCCCGTGGCCGCCGCGGTCGTTTCGGAGGACAGAGTCGCTCCCAGGAAAGTCCCGTGCTGCCAGTTGAAGGCTTCGTAGACCAGAGGGACCACCGAGGCCCGCCGTGAGCCGAAAAGGATGGCGCTGATGGGAACGCCGTTCGGATTGTCCCACTCGGGAGAGTAGCTGGGGGCCTGGTGAATGTCCACGGTGAAGCGGCTGTTGGGGTGCGCGGCCGGCTGGCCGCTTTGGGGGGTCCAGTACTGACCCTTCCAATTCAGGCACTCAGACGGTGAGTCCTCCAGCCCTTCCCACCAGACGGTGCGGTCTGGCTTCATCGCCACGTTGGTGAAGATCGTGTTCCTGCGCACTGCGAGCGCGGCGTTGGGATTGGACTTCATGCTGGTGCCCGGAGCCACGCCGAAGAAGCCGGCCTCGGGGTTGACGGCATACAGCCTGCCGTCCGGAGCGGGGCGCAGCCAGGCGATGTCGTCCCCCACGGTCCAGACGCGCCATCCCTTGAAGCGCTCGGGAGGGACCAGCATGGCCAGGTTCGTCTTGCCGCAGGCGCTGGGAAAGGCGCCGCAGAGATAGGTGATCTTCCCCGAGGGATCCTCCACTCCCACGATCAGCATGTGCTCCGCGAGCCACCCCTGCTCCCGCCCCAGGACGCTGGCGAGACGCAGCGCCAGGCATTTCTTGGAAAGCAGAGCGTTGCCGCCATACCCGGACCCGACGCTCCAGATGGTGTTGTCCTGGGGGAAATGGCAGATGTAGCGCCGGTCGGGATTCAAATCGGCCCTTGAGTGGAGCCCGCGGGTGAATTCGCCGGAGGCGTTGAGCTGCTCCATCGCGACCCGGCCCATCCGGGTCATCAGACCCATGTTCAGCGCCACGTACAGGCTGTCCGTGATCTCGACGCCCACTTTCGCGAACACCGAGCCGGGCGGTCCCATCAGGAACGGGACCACATACATCGTCCGGCCCCGCATGCTCCCGTCGAAGATGGCGCTCAGGCGCCGGTAGGCCTCGGCAGGATCCATCCAGTTGTTGGTGGGGCCCGCATCTTCTTTCTTCGGGCAGCAGATGAAGGTCAAGCCTTCGGTGCGGGCGACATCATTAGGGTTGCTGCGGTGCAGCGTGCAGCCCGGCAGCTCGTGCTCGTTGAGCCCCAGAAGCTCCCCGGCGGAGAGGGCTTGCTCGATGAGTCGCTCCCGCTCTTCCCGGCTCCCGTCGCACCAGACGACTCGGTCGGGCTCGCAGAGCTGCGCCGATTCTTCCACCCAGGTGGAAAGGCTCGAATGGGTTTCCAACTGACTGACTCCCTGCAGAAAGCGCCGGTTCAGAAGGGCGCCGGACGACCGTCGAAGGGGACTGTCATTGTACTCTCCTCACCCAGACAAGATCTTGCGGAAGGCGTGCTGCGCGACTTCGACCCTCAGGTCGGACTCCACGACCTTATTCGCTCCAGCCTGCCATGGACTTCCTCCGCGCCGCAAGGATATCCCAGCTGCCCCGCCAACTCGGCGATGCGGGACTCATCCTCCGGCGTGGCGATTCGGATGGTCACGGGAGTGTCAGGAATAAGTGACCCCCGGGTGGACCAGCCGAATCACCAGAGAAACGAGAGGAGAGATAACCAGGGGAAACACTTGCCAGGCTACCAGAAGTCCCACCAGGGAAAACTGCGGGGAACGCGCCAGCTGGCGCAAGGAGGAGGCGGCTTTCTCCGGGAGTAGCAGTCCGAGGGCGGCGGAGCCATCCAGCGGCGGCAGAGGGACGAGATTAAAGGTCCCGAGGATGGCGTTCTCCATCAGAAGCACCGAGAGCCCCTGGGCCAGGAAAGCGGCCAGGCCTGCCTCGCCACCCGCAGCCGGACCCACCAGGTGATTGAAGTTGATGGTCTGCGGGGGAAGGAAATATCCCATGGCCAGCCCCGCGCGAAGCAGGATCAGGGAGAGGATTGCCAGGCAGAAGTTGGCCGCGGGTCCCGCGGCCGCCATCCAGGCGGCCCGGCGCGGGTACCTCTCTGCCCAGGCGGGATCGTAGGGCGCGCTGGCCCATCCCATCGCCCAGCCGTTGGTGATGGCGGTAAGCAGCGGGACTACCAGCATTCCCAGGGGCTCCCGCCGGATGTGGGGGATCGGCGAGAGCGACACCTGACCCCCCTGGTAGGCAGTGGGGTCTCCCCCTTTCAGGGCAACCCAGGCATGGGCCGCTTCGTGCACGGTAGTGGAGAAAAGGAAGGCGACGAACCAGAACAGACCGTCCATCACGGCGGAGGATTCCATGGCTCTACTGGAGGTTCTCCACGATGAATCCGCCAAAGACCGCGGGGTCGGGCTTCAAACCCAGTCGCCTCGCCGCGCACGTGTCGTAATTCGTTCCCGGCATCAGCAGCACGTCACCCAAAAGCACCGTGACCCACCCGGCTCCGCCGCGGTATAGAACGCCCGTCACTTTCACTTTACGCTTCGGCGGGACGCCCAGCAGGTCTTTGTTATCCGAAAGGCTGAACTGGGTCTTGCTCAGGACCACGTTCAGCTTGCTGGAGTACTCCGACTCGATGCGATCCAAGGCCTCGAGCGCCTCCGGGGCGTAGTCAACCCCCTCGGCGCGGTAGATCTTACGCGCCACCGTCTCGATTTTTTCCTTCAACGGGGCCTCATCGGGATAGAGCAGCCGGAACGATTCCCCCTCTCCAGAAGCCTCCACCTGCTTGAGCACCGTCTCGGCCAGCGCCAATCCCCCTTCGGCCCCGTCGGAATGCCCGCTCTGGACGACCGCGGGTATGCCGATGCGCTCCTGAATTGCGGAGATGCAAAAGCGGACTTCCTCTTCGTCGTCGATGGCGAAGCGGTTCATGGCGGCCACCACCTTCACGCCGTACTGCTTCAGGTTCTCGGCATGGATTCTCAGGTTTTCCATTCCGCGCAGGCAGGCTTCCCGGTCGGCGGCGAAGCGCCACTTCATACCCGGCGCTCCCTCCGCACCCACCGGCTTCGCCCCACCGTGGTACTTCAGATCCCGGGTCGAGAAAACCAGGACCACAGCCGCCGGGCGGATTTTCGCAGTGCGGCAGACGACATCGAAGAACTTCTGGGCCCCCAGATCGGCGCCGAAGCCCCCTTCGGTGACCACCAGATCCGCGTGCCGCCGGGCCAGCGCCAGCGCCACCAGGCTGCTGTTCCCGTGGGCGATGTTGGCGAACGGGCCGGTGTGGATGAAGCCGCCGCTCCCCGCGATGGTCTGCACGAAGTTGGGATTGATGGCCTGCTTGAGAAGGGCCTGCATGGCCCCCACCACTCCCAGGCTGCCCGCCGTGACCGGCGTGCCATCCTCGTAGCGGGCCACCCTGATCCGGGCGATGCGCTCGCCCAGATCCTCCATGTCCTTTGCCAGGCCCAGCACCGCCATCAGCTCGCTTGCGGCGGTGATCAGAGAGCCCCCTCTCAGAGTGGGACGCCCCTCGCGAATCTTCCCATCCGGGGAAAGCACCACCTGCCGGAGGCTGCGGTCGCAAAGGTCCACCACTCGGGGCCATTCGATGCTTTCCAGCCGGATAGGCTTCCGGCTGCCCGGCGTGGAGAGATACGCCATGAGCATGCACCAGAGAAGGTTGTGGGTCTCGGTGACGGCGGCGATGTCCCCCGTAAAGTGGAGATTGATCTCTTCCATGGGAAGCACCTGGCTGTAGCCTCCGCCGCAGGCCCCTCCTTTCACCGACAGGGTCGGACCCATGCTGGGCTCGCGCAGGACGAAGGATGCCCGCCGCCGGTCGGAGCGCTTCTTGAAGAGCAGGTTCAAAGCATCGGTGAGGGCGATGGTGGTCAGCGTTTTCCCGCTGCCTGCCGGGGTCGGGTTCATCCCGGTGACCAGCACCGGCTTCCCCTGCCGGTCTTCCCCACCGGCGCGGGAGACGAGGCGATGCGAGACCTTGGCGTAACGTCCGGCATAGGAGAAGAAATGCAGCGGCTCGGTGGGCAGCCCCATGCCGCGGGCTATCTCCTCGATGGGGCGCATCTTCTTCAGGGCTTCGGTGGCGATGACGTAATCGGGGGGCTGGTTGTTCTTCTTCAAGGACATTGGAGCCTCAATGCGCGGGAACACGTCTCACGGAACGAATCAACCATATCAGGACGGACAGGACCAGTGCCAGGGCTCCCCCAAGCAGGAGGCGTCGTGTGCTCTTTCCGGGGCCGGCCGCCACGTCGGTACCAAATGCCGGGTTCTTTTCCTCCGCTCCCAGCGAAGCGGCGCTGACCCGAACCTGCTCCAGCCGGGGCAGAAGCTGGGCCAAATCGTATTTCGGCTGTTTGGCCCGCGGGTTGCCGTAATAGAGCCTGTAATGCCGGCCCGCGACGGCGGGAAAGAGGAGGCTGCGAACCACGGCTTCCCCCCGCACCTCCCGAAGCTTGAGCGGCGGATCGTCGCCATTGTAGATCCTTATGCGCAGAAACCTGAAGCCCGCCCTCCCCATCTTGATCGCTTCTCCGGATTCCGTCACCTCTCCGGCACTGATCCTGCGCACCGTCCCGGAGGCGATCCACCGCCATGGGATCTCGCGGCGAACCCGGCGGGTGCCGCCGTCTTCCAGGGGAAGGTCCACCTCCTCCACTTCCGCGTCCCGCCCTTCCACGTTCACGGCTCGTTGAAAGTTCGCATCGTTGAAGGAAAAGTGCAGAACCTCCAGGACCCGGCCGCGGGCGCCCGTGTCCAGGATCAGCTCGGTGGATTTGCTCTGCGGATCCTCGCGGGTCGACACCAGGGAGATCTCGACCGGCTCGAGGGTGGGTGGAGCTCTCTGAATCATCGCCGCGCTGATCGATTCGATCTCGACCTTCGGGGGATCCGACCCTTGGTTGAACACCCGCACTCTCAGGTAACGGTGATCCCCTACGGGGAGATCCACCTCGTCCTTGCTGAAGGGACGGCCGCCTCCTCCAGCTTCAGCCTGGAACAGAAAGGCCTGCTCGCGAATCACCCTCCACTGCTTCGCGTCTTCGGAGGCCTCCACCTTGACCTCCCTCCGGAAGTTCTTCCCCGGGGTGCTGATGCGCAGGGAGTTCTTCATCACCCTGCCGCCGAAATCCAGCACCAGGGAGCTGCTCTTCCCGGGCACGAACTCGCGGTTATAAACCGTCGGCGTGAGGGGTGTGACCTGCTCGGAGCCCGCCTCCAGTCGCACGACGCAGGCCACCTCGGTGCCGTCGTCGGACACGACCCTCAAGTCGGCGAAATCCCGGCGCGCCGCGTTCTGTACCTGCGCATCCAGCGGGACTCTCCAGATTCCTTCACCATCCGAGGGACCCTGGATGCTGCGGATGAATTCGAATCGCGTCAGATTGTCCTGCGCAAGAGAATTCGGGAAGTCGCCAGATTCAACTAGCGCCGCAAGGCAGGCCAGCCTGAGGAAGCCTCTCCCCCGCGGGATCATGCCGCGTGGCCTGCTTTCGATCGTACGATGCGGCTGTAGACGTAGGACACACCCACCATGACCAACCCCAGGCCCAGAAGCGAGATCACCCGATAAATCTGCCGAGCCTGGGACATGTCGACCAGGACGACCTTCACACACGAGAGCCCCAGAAGAGCGAAGGCTGCATAGCGCAGCGATGCCTGCCGCCTGAGGAAGCCGCCCGCCAGCAGCGCCACCGCGAAAAGCGCCCAGGTGACCGTGACGGCCAGCTGGGCCCTCCATTGCCCTTCGCCCGACAATTCCATCCGGCCCCCCGAAAAGGCGAAGTAGCGGTAGGACTCCAGGGTCGAAACCCACCACCCTTCCACCAGCGCTGCCGCCGCCAGGAAGGTCGGCACATGGACGGCTCCCTGCTTTTGAAGAGGTTGGAGCGCGCCATGGATCCTGGCACCAGCCCAGAGGCTGGCCGCCACGAAGACTCCCCCAAGGAAGAGACGGTTCAGGATCAGCGCGCCGGGTGCGTCCATTTCACTCACGCGAGACAAAGCCGCCGCAATGCTGGCGAGACCGAGCAGCCCGATCCCGGCAACCCTCGCGGGCAGGTCCGTCATCAGAAGCCCGCCGAGGAGAAACAGGAGCCCGGCGATGGCCCAAAGACACTCGAGCAGCACCCAGGTGAGAATCTGATAACTCACCCGCTGCTGCAGCGCCGCTCCGGAGAGATTCCCGTAGGAGCCGATTTCCACCGATGCCACGAACACGCCGAGCAGCCCCCCGAGCAGGGCCAGGATCGATGGTAGAGAACGGGACCAAGCCGAGGCGCGGCGGCCGGAGCAGATCCAGGCCGCGACACCGAACGCCATCGCGACGATCAGATCGGTTGCGAGCGCCCGATTGAATACCGGAGTGAACAGCTCCCGGTGCAGCGGCTGGTGAACGAAGAGCACCCGCCAGAAGGCGAAGCCCAGCACGACGCACCCCCCCGCCCTCGCGATGGGCTCGGCGTATCGATAGCCGAGCCACAGGAGCATGGGCCCCTCCACCGCCCAGGCCACGGTGACGGCTTGCAGTCCCAGCCGCGCCGGGATCGCCAGCGTGAGAAACGTCATCGACAGCGCCAGCTGGGCTCCAATCAGCCGGTGCTCGCCCGGGACCTTGCGCTTGACCATCCGGGCCAGAAGGAGATGGGACGCCGCCATCAGCAGCAGCATTCCCGCAAAGCCGTTGCGGTGGGCATCCTGGAGTATCCGGTAACCGTAGAGATAGGTGGCCAGCCCCACTGCCAAGGGGAGAAGGGCCGCCTCGGGAGCTGCCGAGGCGCGGCCGCGAATGACCGGGACGACGGGAATCAGGATGAACAGCAGGAAGAAGGCGACGAGGCCCACCAGTGCCACGCCCATCCGCTGGGGGGAGTAGTAGCTGGAAAACCAGGCGCTGTAGAGGAGCAGGGTCCCGGTGTAAGCCACCAGGTCGAGCGCCCGCCACCGACGGTAGAACGCGGCCCCGAGAACTCCGAGGTTCAAGACGCATAGATAGGTGAAGAGAGCTTCCGCCCGATCCTCGCCCGTGGAGAGGAGCACCGGCGTGATGATTCCGCCCAGCGTGGAGAGCACGGCGATGGGAAGCGCGTCCTGCAGCACCGCCAGGGAAATTCCGGTGGCGGTGACCAGTCCCATGAAGAGGAATGCCGTGGCCGCATCGATCAGGTGGTAGAAGCTCGAGGCCGCATAGATGGAAAGGTAGAGCGCCCCCATCCCTCCGCCGGTGAGTCCCTGGGAGAGAAAGCGATAGGCCTTGCGGCGCGCCGCTTCCCCCGTCCCCAGCATCGCGAGGCCGGCCAGCAATCCCAATATCACCCGCGCCAACGGGCCGATCCAGCCATGCTCGAAGGCGTATTTCAGGAAGAACCCGATCCCCAGCACCATGATCGATGCCCCGGCCCACACCATCCACCGCATTCCGATGACCTGCTCCAGATTCCCCTTTCCCGAAAAGGAATCGGCAGGTTTTCCAACGATCGGCGCAGAGGCCCGAGGTGGCGGGACTGACTTGCTTTGAGCTCGCGGCTCTTCTGCCGGGGGCGGCATAGCCGACACGGAAATCGGCGGTGGGGTGCCGGCGGGGGCGGGAGTAACCGGGCGTGGAATCACCTCGGCCGCAGGCCGAGGCGGGTGCGCGGCAGGCTCGGCCGGCGCCGCCCGGAATCCGCCTTTCAGCGAGGCGACTTCGCGCTCCAGCCCCGCGAGGCGATCGCGCAGCCGGCGCCAGAGAATCGCGGTGGAGAGGATTGAAACGATCGGAAGAGCCACGAGGAGGAGGGCGGCCAGCGCAAGCATCCCTACCATCCCTCGCAACTCCGACCCCACTGGGGGGCGCCTGGCGTTTTCACCACAGCGGAAGGAGCGGACGTCCGGCGTATTCTATCAAAACGGCGCCGACGGATACCCGGCAAGACGCGCTCAGGCGCGTGGTCGCTTGTCCACGCGGGCAATCCAGGCCACCAGGTTCGAGTGGTCGCTCCCCGGCTTCTGGTAATCCATGAGCACTTTGTGGAAAAGATAGGGATCGTCCGCCGGATGGATGGTGGCATATTTCAGGAAGGGAAATGCCGCGATGTCAGCGGCGGTAAACTCATCCATCAGGTACTCCCTCCCGGTGAGCATCTGCTCGAAGAGATCCAGATACCCTTGCATGGCCTTTCCCAGCCTGTCGACCCTTGCCGGATCCACCTGCCCGGCCGGCTTCTCCAGCTCCCCGGTCAGCTCGTTGGGGGGGCGCTTCCAGACGCGGTTGAACCAGTCGATGAACAGGAGCACCTCCGCCTTCCGGGCCGGGTCTTTCGGATAGAGTCGCGGACGGTCGGCGTAGCGCTCCTCCAGGTATCGCACGATATCCATGGATTCGAACAGTACCTTGTCGCCATCGATCAGCACGGGGACCAGGTCCTGCCCGCTCACCCTGCGTACTTCCGTCCGATCGTTGTAGGGAACTTGAACATGCTCGGCGGTCAGACCCTTGTGCGCCAGCGCCAATTGCACGCGCTCGACATTGGTGGAGGCCTCGACGGTATAAAGCTTCATCATGGCGGGGGGCTCCTAGGTGGATAGAGGTTCTCGCCCGGTACAACGGCGTTGATTTTAGCCTAATCCAACCAGGCGGCTCAGGAGTTTCCGGGCGGGGAGTTCTTGAGAAAGTTGAGGACGGTCTGCTGGATGGTTTCCACCTTGGCGGGCTTCATGATGCAGGGCTTTTCCGTGGCGATCATGTATTCATGGGCGTTCAAGCTGTCCAGGAGTCCCGTGGTGAAGATGAAGCGTCCCTGCGTCCCCTCCCGGACGGAATCGGCCTTGAGGAAGAACTCGACCCCGGTCATTCCCGGCATCCGGATGTCGGAGATGATGAGGTTGTAGGGCGTGGCCTTGATTCGGTCCAACCCCTGGGCCGCGTCACAGGCGGTGTCCACTTGGAACCCCATGGCCTCCAGCACTTCGGCGTAGAGGATCCGCACTACCGGCTCGTCGTCCACGACCAGGGCTTTTCCGAGATTCGTGGGCAGCTGAGTGAGGGCGGTCGGCTGTGACTTCATCCTTCTCCTCAATTCGCGCGGAGACTCCGAGCGCGTCCCCATCCGGGGGAAACATAGGGTCGGAGGCGGGGGGTGTCAAGAAAAGCGGCGCAGGGTGCCGGCGCTCCCGTCCAGAAGGACGCGATCTCCCGTCTTGAGGATGCGGGTGATGCCGGGAATATTCACCACCGTGGGAAGTCCGTACTCGCGCGCGATAATCGATCCGTGGGAGAGGGTCCCTCCCATCTCCACGACCAGGCCGGCGGCGACGGTGAAAAGCGGAATCCAGGAGGGATCCAGAGTGGGGGTCACCAGGATGTCACCATGAATCACCCGATTGATCTGGTGGGGGCTCTCCAGGACCACGACCCTCCCCTCCACCCGGCCGGGTCCCACGGGCATTCCCTGAAATTCCCCGGCTTCCCGAACCGCCAACGGCATTCGCAACGCGACACGGCCTATCTCCGATTCCCGCAGGAGGTTCGGCATGGGAAGCTCCCTCTGGCGCTCCTGCTCGGCTCGGCGGCTGCGGATCACCTCGCGGGCGGATTCCGCGGACAAGTCTCCCAGCAACGTGCTCTCGATTTCCTCGATTCGCAGCAATGGCAGATCTTCAGACGCAGCCAGGGCGCCGCGCCGCATGAGGCGCTCGCCCGCCTCCCGCAGGAAGCGGCGCAGCGCCGCACTGACTCGCATACCCTCGAAGCGAGTTCGCTCCCTTTGGGCTATCGCCTCCTTCAACGAAGCCACGGATGCCCTCAAGAGCGTTATCCGCAGCCCGAAGGTGCGACCAAGGGGCGACAATCGGCGCCTGAGGTCGTCCCAGGCCTCCTGGGCGGTCCGTTCCTGCAGGCGTTGGGTCGCCTCGGGATCGGGAGGGTCGGGATCCGACACCAGCGTGGCCAGCGTTCTCAATAGAAAGCCGGGATCCTCGGAATAGACGGGCATGGCAGGATCCGACTCGTGCACTCCCCGATGGCCGTACGCCGCCAGGTAGGCCTGAAACTTCTCCGAGAATTCCGTTCCACTCAAGGTCCGCTGCCAATCGCCGAAGGCTCCTTTCGCCTCGCGCAGGTACTGGGCGATGCGGGGGTCGCTGCGCGCGTGCAGGGAAAGCCGGATCAGGTCCATTCCCTGTTTCACGGAGACGCTCTTCTCGCCCGCGGCGAGCACCGCGCCCAGGAACGCTTCCCGGTCAAGCTTGGCGGGGATCAAGGCCTCCACCACAAAGAGGATTCCCGAGACCCGGTTGAATGCCAGCTGCAGGTGAAAGATGAATTCGGTGCTGTACCGGCTGGAGTCCCGGAAGATGTCCACCAACGCTCTGTCGGTAATTCCTTGAAGTTCCACGAGGCTGAGTCGCTCGGCTTCCTTCTGCGCTTGTTGGAAGAACCGCCGAAGCCGCCGTGGCGTCGAAGCCTGCAGGAACCCCAGGCGCAGCATCTTGGCGGGAGATCGAAGGAAGGCCGCCACGGGGCGCGCCGGCGCGTGGGGAGACCCGGCAGACTCGAGATCGTGCCCGAGCGCTCTGGTGAAATGCTCCATGGGAATTCCGAATTCACCCATCCAGCGGGCGATCAGGCTCAGGTTGAAATAGGGGCGCCCCTGGATGAAGCGGATCGCCCGGTCCCCGGGGAGGAAGCTCATCCCCAGCCGCCGGCTGTTCTCGGCCCAGTCGATCCTTTCCGAGAGCGAAGCAAAAAGGGGCGAAGGGAGATCGGGGAGCAGCTCTCTTAGATTTGCCCGGGTCCAGAGGATGTCTGCAAGTCCCGGAACGCCCGCCTCCGCCTCTGGCTTTTCATTTTCCACTCGCGCCGTGATGGGCCGGGCCTGGAGGAAATAGAGTTTGCCGGCCTCCGCAGCCCACTCCAGATCGAGCGGACACCCCCAGGCGGATTCGAGCCGGAGCGCGAGGTTTACCAGCTCCCGGACCTGATCGGCTTCCAGCGGAAACCCTCCGCCTGCCCCGTCGCCCCCCACTCCCCCCTCCCGCGGGACGAGCAGTGTGGCGGGAGTCGCAGAGCCCTGTACCAGCTTCTCGGCCGTTCCCTCCACCGCCTGGATCAGCACCGATTCACCCGGCCCGTCCGGCGCCCGTGTGAACAGGACGCCCGCGCAGGAAGGGCGAAGCATGCGTTGCACCACCACCGCCATGCGAATGTCCGAGGTATCGGTGGCCAGGCCCATGCGCTGCCGGTACGCCAGCGCTCGCGCGGTGTAGGCGGACGTCCAGCAGCGAAACAGAAAGCGTGGGACTTCCGGCAGAGAAACGTTCAGGTAGGATTCGTGAATTCCGGCGAAAGATGCCTTCCCGGCATCTTCGTCAGCGCAAGAGGAACGGACGGCGAACCCCGGTGGGGACGGGCCGAGCGACTCCAGGGCGCTCTCCAGCTGAGCTCGCGGCTCCTTCGGTAGCCTCTCGGCCAGCAGCTCGGCGTCCGGCTCCAGCGGGAAGCGCGCGCGGACTGCCCGGAAAAAGGAGGCGGTGGCGACAAATCCGGCAGGGACTTCCACGCCCAAATCCGCCAGGCGCGCCAGGCCCAGCGCTTTGCCGCCCGCCTCGCCTAGATCCTCCGGCCGGATATCCCACAGGGGACGCAGCAAGCTCATCAGGCGAAACTATAGCGCAGGACGCGTTATGATGAGGGGCCATGAGCGACCCACGAAGCCCCTCATCGGGGACAATCCACCCCTTGTTTCGCAAGATTCTCTCGGTGACGCTGTTTCTTTTCGTGCTTGCGGTCCTGGGGGGCGTCGCGCTGCGCAGCACCCGGCTCGTCAAGCGTGAAGAGTCAGGGTGGACGGGAAAGTACAACGTCCTGCTGATCACCGTGGACACCCTACGGGCGGACCATCTGGGCTGTTACGGTTACTCCCGGGCCGAGACCCCCTCCATGGACCGCCTCGCCGCCGACGGCGTGCTGTTCGAGCGCGCCGAGACCGCAGCTCCCATCACGCTGCCGGCCCATGTCTCGATCCTGACGGGCACCTATCCCGCCTATCATGGCGTGCGCAACAACGGGGTTTACCGCCTGGGGCCGCGGGCGGTGACCCTGGCCGAGGTTCTGCACGAACACGGCTACAAGACGGGCGCCGTCATCTCCGGTTACCCGCTGGTCACTCGTTTCGGGTTGTCCCAGGGGTTTGATTCCTACGACGATCACCTCCCTCCCGAGAAAGCCCGGCAAGTCAGCTTCCGGGAGAGGCGCGCGGAGGAAGTCTCGCGCCTTGGCAATTCATGGCTCAGCTCCGCCGCTTCCCGGCGGTTCTTCCTCTGGCTTCACTATTTCGACCCGCATGCTCCCTATACCCCTCCTTCCCCATTCGCCGAGCGCTTCCGGCTGAACCTCTATGACGGCGAGGTGGCGTACGTGGACCGTGAGATCGGCAATGTGCTGGAGTCCCTCGCCTCGCTCAAACTTCTGGACAAGACGCTGGTGGTGCTGGCCGCGGACCATGGGGAAGGGCTGGGAGATCACGGCGAGGTGACCCACGGCGTCTTCCTGTACGAATCAACGCTGCGAGTTCCCCTCATCCTTTCTCTTCCGGGCCCCCTCCCCAGGGGACGGCGGGTCTCCACTCCGGTGCGCACCATCGATATGGTGCCGACGATTCTGCGGCTGCTGGACCTGCCGCAGCCGGACGAGCTGCAGGGGACGAGCCTGCTTCCTCTCACTTCCCGGCGCCCTCCCGACCTTCTCTTGAAGTCCCTGTCGGAGTCGGTCCTCCCTAGGGAGAATTACGGCTGGAGCGAGCTGAGCGCCCTGCGCATCGGGGATTGGAAATATATCCTGGCCCCCCGCCAGGAGCTGTACGACTTGCAAACCGATCCCGATGAAAAGACCAACCTCGCGGGACAGCGCGAAGGGGACACGGTCCGCATGCGCGAGGAGATCCACCACCTGATGCAGGATGCCTCCTCCTCCGGCGCGCCGATTGCCTACCGGCAGGAGCTCGATGAAACGGCGAGAGAGAAGCTGCGCTCGCTGGGCTATCTCTGGGCCCCCGGCCCCGCAGCTTCCACGTCCCTCCCTGATCCGAAGGATCGATTACCCATGCTGGATACTCTGGACGAGGCCCGGGAGCTTTACGCCCGAGGCGATTTTGCCCAGGCCATCGCGAAATACGACCAGGTGCTGACCTCGGACCCCGGCAACCTCACCGCACTATTCCATCGGGGAAATGCGAAGATGGAAATCGGGGATTTCCCGAGAGCCGCCGCCGACTTCGAGGCGGTCCTTTCCCAGCGCCCGCGAAGCCCTGATGCCCTTTTGAATCTGGGCAGCGCCCTTCTGGGCGAGGGGCTGCTCAACGAGGCCGCCCGAACCTTCCGCCAGGTAATCGACCTGGATCCCGACTCGGACAAAGCCTTCACGGGCCTGGGCAAGGCCCTGGCCCTGCAGGGAAAGCCACAGGAGGCCGCGGAGATGTTCCGCCGCGCCCTTTCGTTCAACCCCGCGTCCCGGGAGGCTCAGCAGAATCTGGCAGCGGCCCTGGCAGCCGGGGGAAAGCGTGAGGAGGCGGAGGCGGCCTTGCGCCAGGCGGCGGATGAGGACCCGAAGGACGCCGTGACGGCGGTGGCTCTGGCCAGGGTGCTCTACGATTCGGGCCACTTTGACGAGGTGGTGACGCGGATGGAGCAGGCCCTCCGCAGCGGAGTGGATTCGCCGGAGGTCCATTTCGCCCTCGGGAATGCGCTGTTCCGCCGGGGGGAGATTCCGCGAGCCTCGGAGGAATATGACCGGGTCTTGAAAATGCAGCCCGGGCATTCTGGGGCGCTGTTCGGCTCGGCCCTGGTGGCCCTCAAGTCAGGACGCACCGCGGATGCATTCCGGCTGCTGGAGAGCTCCCGCTCCGCCGATCCATCCAACCTTCCGGCCCGCAGGAATCTGGCCATTCTTTACGATGAGGCAGGCCGCAACGAGGAGGCTATTTCCGAGTACCGCTCGGTGCTCTCCCTGGATCCCTCCTCCACCGACATTCACTTCCGGCTCGGGGAGGTGTACGCCCGCGCGGGGCGCCGGGACGAGGCCCGGCGGGAGCTGGACGCCTACCTGGCCGCGGGAGACGGCGAGTTCCGTGAGGCGGCCAAAGAGATGCTGGGTCGATTGGGAAAATAGAAAGGGCGGCCCTTGGGGCCGCCCGGGACGATCGGAACCGGCGGCGAGCTATTTGATGGTTGCTTTGAGCACCTTTCCGGCCGTGAATTTCACGACCCGCTTGGCGGGAATCTTGATAGGCGCGCCGGTCTGTGGGTTCCGACCGGTGCGCGCCTTCCGGCGGGACAAGGAAAAGGTGCCGAACCCGACCAAGCTGGAGCGCTCCCCTTTCTTCAGGGTCTTCGTGATGTGCTCAACCAGGGAATCGATGGCCTTGGCAGCCTGCACCTTCGTGATCTTCACGTCTTTTGCGACATACTCAATCAGATCACCCTTGTTCATGCCGTCTCCTTGCGACCTTGCGAACTGTTGAAGATCGTATCACCCAAGTTGCGGCTTATATAGCATCGGAGGATCGCACTGTCAACAGGAGATTTTCCTTGAACCGCCTGACATT
>JAKEFJ010000251.1 GCA_022616665.1 Acidobacteriota bacterium | reverse complement strand
GCTGGCAAACAGAAAGGAGTAGACGATCGCGATGGCAGGCTCCGATACAAAATTCGTGGGTTCCATTCCGGAAAAATACGACGCCTACCTGGGACCGTTTCTCTTCGAGCCCTACGCCGCCGATTTCGTGCGGCGCCTGACTCTCCCTGAGAATGTTAGCGTGCTGGAGCTGGCCTGCGGCACAGGTATCCTGACTCGCAGGATAGCGGAGGTTCTACCCAAGAGCGGGCGGCTGATGGCCACGGATCTCAATCAGCCCATGCTGGATCATGCGCAGCGCAAAGTGGGTCAGGATTCGCGCCTGGAGTGGCGCGTGGCGGACGCCACGAAGCTACCGTTTCCGGATGAATCGTTCGACCGGGTGGTTTGCCAGTTCGGCGTAATGTTCTTCCCCGACAAGCCGGCCGCATTGCGGGAGGCGCGCCGTGTCTTGAAGCGGGGAGGCGAGCTTTCGTTCAACGTCTGGGACAGCACGCAGCGAAACCCGTATGTGGAAATGGCGGATGGGACAGTAGCAGGGTTCTTCCCGGCGAATCCACCGACCTTTTTCCAGGTTCCCTTCGGCTATCACGATCGAGACACCCTCCGTTCCAACATGCAGCAAGCTGAATTCGCCAACGTCCGCCTGTCGGAAGTCGCTCTCGTCGGCAAGAGCCCGACGGCGATGGAGGCCGCAGTGGGATTGGTGGAGGGGTGCCCGCTGATTGTAGCAATCCAGGAGAGGGGAGTGGATGATCCGCGACCTATCGTGGAGGCCGTGGCGAAGAAGCTGGCCGCCGCTTACGGGGATTCACCGATGTGCTGCCAGCTTGGCGCGGTCTGGATCGCCGGCACGAAGCCATGACACCGCCGGTTCCCCCAAGCAGGTGGAAAAATCTCAGGCCCGGCGGATGTACTCGAAGTCGATCGGCTTGCCGTTGATGCCGGTGTTGGGAGCGGCGATCCAGTGGGCCATCTTCCCCAGTTCAAGCACCGGCTGCATGAGGTTCTTCACGAAGATCTTGTCCTTATCACCGGGAAGCCAATCGAAGCGCCTGCGGTTGAACTCCTCGTCGGTGATCGGGTTGCCGGCGGGATCGAAGAAGTGCCCCCCGTAGATCCCCATCTTGCGGTTGAACCGCCGGCTGGGCAGCTTGATCTCGAAGTCGATCCCCGCCTCCTTGATGATCCGGTTCCAGCGATCCACTCCCTTCTGGTTTTCTTCCACGTAGGCGTCCCGGACCACCTCGTTCATGGCGTTGCGCATGGGGATCTGCTTCTCCAGCAGGCGGCCATTCTCGAACACCTCCAGGTCGTAGGCGCCGGCCAGGGCCACATGATCGGGATACTTCTCCTCCTTGGCGCGCCCCTTCAGCCCCGTGGCGAAATAGTCGGCGGCGTTGGAGGAGATCTCTCCGCCGAAGAGATCCAGACTGCTGGAGAACCAGAAATTGACATAGCGCTGGATGGTCTCCAGATCGATCCCTCCCTGAGCGCGAACATCCTCGTTGGCATCCAGCTTCATCAGATCGCAGGCCCGCTTCACCACCCGGCCGATCCCCGTGTCTCCCACGAACATGTGGTGGGCCTCCTCGGTGAGCATGAAGCGCGTGGTGCGGGAGAGCGGATCGAAGCCACTCTCCGCCAGGGCGAGGAGCTGGTACTTGCCATCCCGGTCGGTGAACATCGTGAACATGAAAAAGGAAAGCCAGTCCTCGATGGGCTCGTTGAATGTGGTCAGGATTCGGGGCTTGTCGAAATCGCCCGAGCGGCGCTCCAGCAGCGCTTCGGCCTCTTCCCGGCCGTCCCGCCCGAAGTAGGCGTGCAGCAGATAGACCATCGCCCACAGGTGCCGCCCTTCCTCCACATTCACCTGGAAAAGGTTCCGGCAGTCATACATGGATGGCGCGCTGTTGCACAGCATGCGCTGCTGCTCCACGCTGGCCGGCTCGGTGTCCCCCTGGGTGACGATGATGCGCCGTAGCTGGTTGCGGAATTCGCCCGGGACTTCCTGCCAGACCGGTTTGCCGTACATGTCCCCGAAGGGAATCTGCCGCTCGTGCTCCGGGTTAGACAGGAAGATGCCCCAGCGGTAGTCGGGCATTCTCACGTAGTCGAAGTTGGCCCAGCCATCCGAGCCCACGTCGATGGCAGTGCGCAGGTAGATGTTGTCGGCCTGGAACCCCGCAGGGCCCGCCTCCATCCACCACTTCATATAGTTGGGCTGCCACTTCTCCAGCGCCCGCAGGAGCTTCCGGTCCTGGCTGAGATTGACGTTGTTGGGGATTTTCTCGTGGAGCTGCATCAAGTCCTCCTGGGATCGAAGCTGGGGCGCTCGGGCTTGCCGTACAGGGTCAGTGCTCCCTTTTCGCCGACGGCGTTGGGGCGCTGGAAGATCCAATTCTGCCACGCGGACAGGCGGCTGAAAATCTTGCTGTCGCAACCCTCGCTGCCCGGGAAGCGCAGATTCGCCTCCATGCCGGTGAGGGCGTCGGGGGACAGGCTGATCCTCTCTTCGCAGGCCACCCGCACTTCGTCCTCGTAGTCGATATCGTCGGCCACCACCGTGACGAGTCCCGCCTCCAAGGCCTGCCCGGGGCCGTAGTCACCGGGGGACTGGAGAAGTCTCGCCGGAGTTTCCGGGTCGCCCAGAAACCTTACCTGGAGTCTCGAGAGACCATGGGACATAGGGAAGGCGCCGCCATTGAGGGAGGTCAACGCCACCGCGCAAGGTCGCTCAGGATCCTCCAGCATGTAGGAGCGATCCGCCGCCAGCGCCAGCTCGAAGAGAGATCCCCCGAAGCAGGATCCAGGCTCGATCAGCGCGAAAAAGCTGCGCGCGGTCAGATCCAGCCGCCGCAGAGTGCGGCCCATGAACCAGCGCACTTCCCTTACGAACCAGTCATCCTTCAGATCCTCCAATATCTTGTCCGCCGACCGGACGTCCTTCAACTCTCCCTCGGTCTTGAGGAGAATGAGTCCGATGGTATCTTCGTTGGCGCGCAAGTGGCAGAGAGCGTCGTCGAGCTCGCGAAACGCCTGGAGCGGCCACCACGAGGCTCCCAGCCTTCGGATGGAAGGGGCATCGGACGGAAGCCCGGGACGAGGGCCGCGAACCGTCAGCGTGGCCCTGCGGGCCTCCCGGTCCAGCTCCAGCACGACCTGGTCGTAGACCACTCGGTTCGCTTCCACCTGCTTGTTGAGGGGGGTGAGCTTCACTCCCTCGGAAGCAAGGGCTGGCGAGGCCGCTGCCAGCTCCCGCGCCCGGCGCAGAACTGCCTCTTCGAACCGGCTCTTGGGAACCACTTCATCCACGAGACGCCACTCTTTGGCCCGGCTGCCACGCACCCCTTCGGCCACGGTGCAGAACAAGTCAGCCAAATCCCTACGGACCTTGCGCTTGTCGACCAGCCGCGTCAATCCGCCGGTACCGGGCAGCACGGCCAGAAGCGGCGTCTCCGGCAGGCTCACCGCCGAGTTCCCATCATCGATGAGGACAATCTCGTCGCACGCCAGGGCGAGCTCATAGCCTCCCCCTGCGCAGGTGCCGTTCAGGGCCGCCAGGTATCTCTGCCCGCTGTTGCGGGATGCGTCTTCCATCGCCAGGCGGGTTTCGTTGGTGAATTTGCAGAAATTGACCTTGAAGCCGTGCGAAGAAGTGGCCAGCATGTGGATATTGGCGCCGGCGCAGAAGACGCGATCCCGGTTGGATGTCACGATGACGCTGCGAACTTCCGGGTGCTCGAAGCGCAGCCGCTGGATGGCGTCCGCAAGCTCGATATCCACTCCCAGATCGTAGGAGTTGAGCTTGAGCTGATAGCCAGGCTTCAGCGGCTTGTCCTCCTGGACCGCCATGGTCAGACGGGCGATGGGACCTTCCACGGAGAGCTTCCAGTGACGGTAGCGGCTCGGATCGGTCTCGAACGAAATGCTCTGGGTGGCGGTCGTCTCGGTTTCCAAAACCTGTTCCCCCGGGAAGAATTTGAAGATTGCCCAGAGAGATCCCCGGCACCACAGACGTTTGAGCCGGGAATCGCGCGACAACTCTTGGTGTGCGCGTAGTCTAGCAGGAATTGGGACCATTGTCGCGAGAGTCCCCTTACGGTCAGAAAGGGAATGCGGCAAGGGGTTTCACACGAGGCCAGTTCACACTCGGGTCGGGTCGCGGCTATAATGACGGGCTCCGGAGCTTAGAAGAATGGGACTGTTCGACAATCGAAGGGCGGAGACGCCCGAGTGGCAGCACGCCGATCCGAAGATTCGCCGCGCCGCGGTGGCGCGCCTGGGCGATCCCTCCCTCCTCTCACAGCTGGCCCTGGGCGATGCGGACGAAGAGGTTCGGCGCGCGGCCTGGCAGGCGCTCCAAGACTTGGCCCTCACCGAAAACCTGGAGACGGCCATGGCGGCCCTGGAGACTTTCAGCGAAGAGACGCCCTTGATCGCCGTGGCCCGTCAGGCTGCCAGGATCGAGGTGGCGCGGGCGGCCCTCGGCAGGCTCAGCAGCCCCCACGCCCTGGCACTGGTGGCGAAAAAGGGGAGTCACCCGGGGGTAAGGAAAGAAGCCCTGGACCTGTTGGGCGATCCGGTCGAACTTGGGAATGTGGCACTGAAGACCGAGGATAGGGACATGGCCCTGGCAGCCTTGGCCCGAATGGAAGTTTTCCTCAGCCAGGGCGGCCCTTCGGATGTTTCGATTCTTGAAATCCTGGGCTCCGTGGCAGAGCGCGCCCGCAACAAAGCCGCCTCGCGCCGGGCCCGCGCGCTACTGCGTGGTGGGGAAGAGCCGGTGGCGGCCCACGAAGTCGGGCGGGTCACGGATCGGCTTCGTCAGAAGGAGCTCTGCGAGACCATGGAAGCGCTTGGCCGGAGCACGGTGGTGGAAGGCGTTCAAAAGCGCATCGAGCAGGTTCGGGGCGAATGGATCGATCTGGTTCCTCAGGTGGACCCGGATTTCGAGGAGCGCTTCGAAGCGGCGTGGCATGCCGCCAAGGAGAATATCGTCCGCCTCGAGCGGGAAGAGTCGGAGAGGCGGGAACGGGAGGCAGAGGCCGCCCGGATCCATCAGGAGCGGGTGCTGCCGCGGCTCGATCTGATCCGGGGGTTAGAGTCTCTTGGGGTCGACGAGATTGAAGCGGGACTTGCCGAAAGCAGGGCCGACTGGGATCGCCTCCGCTTCCTGGATACGGAGGAGGGAGAGGTGTTGCAGGCGCGCTTCGAGGAGACCTGCAAGACTTGCGAGGAGCGCCTGCGGGCCCGATCGGCCGAACGGGAGGCGCTACACGCCCGTGAGGTGAAAGAAGCGGCGCGCAAGGAGAAGGAGTGGCGGGCAAGGGAAGATCTGCGACGGCTGGAGCAGACCTGTGCGAGAGGAGAGAAGCTCCTCGCGGCTGAGAGCCCTACCCTCAAGGCCGCCGCCCGGGCTCTCCGGGAAGTGCGGGCGGCGCTGGAATCGCCTGCGCCGACTCTCACGGCCAGGGACAAGGCTGGTTTCCGGGCGCGGTTGACCCGGATACAGGCCGGGCTCCTGGTCCGGGTCAACGAGCTGCGACAGAGCGAGGCATGGAAACTCTGGGCCAATGAAGGCGTCCAGGAGGATCTCTGCCGCCGGGCGGAGGACTTGACAGGGATCGAAGATCCCGTGGAAGCCGGACGGCAGCTGACGGATCTCCAGGCCCGCTGGAGGCAGGCCAGCACCGCCTCGAGGGAGAAGTCACAAGAACTCTGGCTCCGATTCAAGGCAGCTCGCGACTCCATTCGCAGCCGCCTGGAATCCAGCCAACAGGAGCAGACGGCACGCAAGGAGGCGCTGTGCGCCCAGGCGGAGGCCCTCAGCCTCTCCAACGCATGGATTCCCACCGCCGAGGCTCTGAAGCGCCTGCAGGCGGAGTGGAAGACCGTGCCTTCCGCCGGCCGCTCGCGGGATCGAGCACTCTGGCAGCGGTTCCGGGGGGCTTGCGACCGGTTCTTCACGCGTCGGAAAGAAGATCTCAAGCAGCGCAAGGAGAGCTGGGCGAAAAACCTCGAAGCCCGCCTGTCTCTGTGCAGCCAGGCCGAAGCTCTGGCGGATTCCTCGGAATGGGATTCCACCGCGGGGATCTTGAAGAGGCTCCAGACAGACTGGAAGGCCATCGGATCGGTGGGGCGAAAGGACTCGGAGGAGACCTGGCGGAGATTCCGCGGCGCTTGTGATCGATTCTTCGAGAGGTACAAGCGACGCCACGAGATCGAAAGGGCGGCGCAAATCGTCACGCGCGAGCAGATCTGCCGCGAACTGGAATCGCTCATCCCTGCGGAGATTTCCGCGGTGCCGGAGGCCTTGCCGGATACCCTTCGCGCGCTCCAAAAGAGGTGGGCGGCCGGCGGCTCCGTTCCGCCCCTGGAGGCCAAGGAGCTGGAAGCGAGGTTTCAACGGGCTCTGGATGGTGTCATCACTGCCCATCCAGAGCCGCTTCGAGAAAGCGAGTTCGACCTATCCAGGAACCGTGCAAAGATGGAAGAACTCATCGCGCAGCTGGAAAAGCTGATGCCCGAGCGGAACGCGGTGGATCACTCGGCCCTCTCCCCGGCCACCCGCCTTGCGACCCTGTGGGTGGAGGCCATGGCGGCCAATACCATCGGTGGTTCCGTGGCCGATGATGCACAGTTGCGGGCCGCCCAGGATGAAGTTCGCCGCGCGCAGTCTGTCTGGGAGAAGATCGGCTACGTGTCGCCCGCCCTGCGCCGGGAGCTTTCGGAGCGATTTCAGAGAGCCTGCGGACGCATCTTGAAAAACGTCCCTGCCGAGCCCTCGCGCCCCTCCACGAGTCCTCGCCGCTCACGCTGAGGTAGTCCCCCCTCCCGCTTTCCCCATGTCGGAAAGTGCAACGTCTCGCTTTCGCACGCTTCTGCCACCTCTTCGCGCCAAATCCCCGCCGTGCCGTTACCGGAGATTCCCCTGAGATCCGCTCAGGACTTGCGTTTCCCTTCGATGGGCTCCTATACTGACCATACGACGTTGGCGACCCCCAGCCGCCCGGCGTCGGAAAATGGGGGCGCGGAAGGGAGGCTGCTTGCGGTTTCCCAAGGCGGTCCTCATCGCAGCCTTTGCACTGCTCATCTCCGGCGCTTCGGAAGTTTCTGCCACACCCCCATCCGATGACGGACACCTGTTCCTGATCGACACCCCGTTTTCCCCGCAGGTAACCCGGATCTACGAGGTGGATCCTGCGAGCGCCGCCCTATCGCTCAAGGGGGATCTCGGGCTGAGCTACTCCCCCGTCCTGGGGATGGCGGCGGCTGATGCTCTCACCTTCTACGTCACAGGCACGGACACGTCTCCCTTGGACGCTTGCCAGGGGCTGCGTTCCTGCCTCCTTCTGAAGGTGGTCTTGGAACCGGGGTCGCCAACACCGGCGGAGATCCAGCTCATCGGCGTCATCCAGCAAGGGAGTAGCGTCATCCCGGAAATCACAGGGCTCACTTTCCGCCAGGACGGGCAGCTCTTTGGAATCAGCCAGGTGACCTATTCTCTCTACCGGATCGATATCACCTCTGCGGCGGCGACTCTGGTAGGCCCCGCAGGGCCCGAACTGCACGGCGGGGACATCACCTTCGACGATCAAGACCGACTGTTCGCGTGGACGAACATCGGCGCCGGCAGCGGAATCTACCTGATGAATCCCGATACGGGGCTGGCCAGCGCCTACGAGCTACATCCCGGCGTGGATTTGGCCGGCATGGCAACCCTGAAACATGGGGCCATCGCGTACGGAGCCAGCGCCGCCTCGAATCGCCTGCACACCATGGACTTCATGGGAGGATTCAACAGCGGCGTCATGATGACCCTCGACGGCTCGCAGTTCGATCACTCCCGGGGCGACCTGGACTCTCCCTACTGCAATAATGACACCGCCTGCGACGACGAAGACCTGTGTACCGCCGACAGCTGTTCGCCAGGCGGGTGCTTGCACGATGCAATCGCGGGGTGCTGTGTGTTCGACTCGGAATGTGACGATGGAAATTCCTGCACCCAGGATCAGTGTGAGTCCAACCAGTGCATGAACCCTCCCGCGATCGACGATTTCAACGTGTGCACTCTGGACCTTTGCGATCCGGCATCAGGAACCCTCCACCTGCCGATTGAAAATTGCTGTCTGAATGAGCCGACCTGCAATGATTTCAATGACTGCACCCAGGACTCATGCGATGCGAATCGCTGCACGCATCGAATCCTCAACAGCTGCGGACCCGCCGAAAATGGCACCGTGAAGCGCTACGAGGACGGCGGTTGACCTTAAGCCTCTCCATCCCTGTCATGGACTGACGGCTGCGCTCCAGCTCGAGTCGTCGGGCGCTCGATGGCTTCCATTCGCCCAACGGCGGCCTGTCTGTTTCTGCGGGTACGGCCTTGCCGGTGATTGGCCCGGGACGGTATAGTTCCCTCGACTCTCAACGGAGTGAAGGCTGCCGACCCCGGGATGCCAACGATCGAGTCCCCCCCAGCCCTTTCGTTTGAAAACGTTTCCAAGACATTCCTGGTATCCGGAGATATTCCCCTCGCCGCCCTGAGGCATGTCTCCTTCCGCATCCCTCAGGGAAGGAAGGTGGCCATCATCGGTCGCAGTGGAAGCGGGAAGTCCACACTCCTGCACCTTTCCGCCGGGATCGAATGGCCGACCGAGGGAGCGATTCGGCTGATGGGTCGGGACCTGGCAGGCCTGGGAGATCGAGAGCGGACTCTGCTGCGCCGCGAAACCGTCGGTCTTGTCTTCCAGTTCTTCAATCTGCTTTCTCATCTCAGCGTGCGAGACAATGTTCTCCTGCCCGCCTGGATCGCCTCGGATTTGGGCCCCGCCGCTGCGAGCCGCGCCGAGGAGCTTTTGGCGAGGGTGGGCCTGGCAGGGCGTTTGGACGATCCGATCCGGAAGCTGAGCGGGGGGGAGATGCAGCGCGTGGCGATTTGCCGAGCGCTCCTGCGGAGGCCGAAGCTGCTGCTGGCCGACGAGCCGACGGGCAGCCTGGACGATGAGAACGGGCGGGTAGTGATGGAGCAGCTGCTGTCGCTCTCCTCCCAGGAAAAGACGACGCTGGTCTACGTCACCCACAGCCCGGAACTCGCGGCTCTGGCCGACGAGACCTGGACCCTTCACAGCGGATTGCTGGAGCTCACAGGGGGACGGCACTGATGCAGTTTTTCCTGGGCGGCCTCATCGCCCGCATCCGTTCGAGCCGCGCCCTTTTTGTGCTGACCCTGCTCGGCGTAGCGCTGGGAGTTGCCTCGGTTCTATCCATCCAAATCCTGAATCGAAGTGCCCTGGGGGCTTTCCAGGGAAGTGTCCGGGCGGTGGGAGGCGAAGCAGATCTCACCGTCTCCCCGCGAGGTCCCTTCCTTCCGGAGGAATGCTTTCCGAGGATTCTGGGACAATCAGGAGTGGCCTCAGCCTGGCCCGTGATCCGAAGTCAGGTGGCTCTCCAGGGGAAGGAGCCGATATTCCTGGAACTCGTCGGATTGGATCTCTTCGCGCCGCGGCGGATTCCCTGGAAGTCGCCTCCCAGGGAATTCTCCCAGGCGCTTTCAGTCCCAGGCTGGGTAGCAGTGACGCCGACCCTGGCGGAGAGAATGGGGTGGACGGTCGGACAGGGATTCGCGGTGACCCTCGGGTCGCGGCGACTCCGGCTCCAGGTGGGGGCCCTGGTGGACTTCCAAAAACTCGCTCCCCTCGCCAGCTCGAGGCTGGTGGTTCTGGACATCGCTCAGGCGCAAACGCTGCTGGCAAGGCCCGGGGAAATCGATCAAGTGGAGATCCGCCTGAAGCCCGGGGCGAACGCGGCGAAGACCGCGGATCGGATTCGTGCCGCAGTCGGAGAGCTGGCCAAGGTGGAGACGCCGGAAGAGCGCCGAGACCAGGCGCAGGAGCTGTTGGGAGCGTTCCGGCTCAATCTCACGGCCCTGAGCCTGATCAGCCTGTTCGTCGGGGCGTTTCTCGTTTACAGCAGCACCCTGGCGTCGCTCGTGCGCCGGCGAGCCGAGTTCGGGTTGATGCGCTCGCTGGGAGCGATGCGCGGACAGGTCTTCCGGATCATCGTAGGCGAAGTTCTGCTGCTGGGAGGATTGGGGGTGGCGCTGGGAATTCCTCTGGGGTATGCCGCCGCCAGGGCGAACATGGGAAGCGTCAGCGCCACGCTGTCCAATCTCTATCTCCTGGAAGAAGTGGAATCGCTGAAGGTGTCTCCGGCCACGCTGGCGCTGGCCGCGCTCCTGGGAATCGGCGGCGCCCTTTTGGGAGCACTGGCGCCCGCCATTGAGATGAGCCGGAAAGATCACCGCACTCTCCTCACCGGGTCCACGCTGCGCCCAGTCGCGGGTACTACGGCCAGGCCGATTTTTCTTGCGGGCGTTCTGCTGCTGGGCGGCGTAGCGCTCTGGTACGCGGGACCTGGCCACCGCTGGAAGCCAGGCGGGTTCATCCTGGGGATCGCGGTGCTGTTGGCCCTCCCTCTCATCGCCCCCGTCGTCTTGGGGAGCGGGACCGGCCGATTGCGGGTCCAATCGTTCTCCTTCGCTTACGGTGCCAGGAGTCTGTCCCGCAGCCTGGGCATCACTTCGGTGGCGGTGGCGGCCCTGGCGGTAGCGGTGTGCATGCTGGTGGGAATCACGGTGATGATCGGGAGCTTCCGCCGAACTCTGGAGCTCTGGATCGGCTCCACCATACGCGCCGATGTCTATGTCTCCAGCGAATCGTGGAGCCGCTCGCGCGGGCAGGCCGGTCTCGATCCGCAGACCCTGGAGACGCTGGCGACGCGCGACGAAGTGCGGTCCATGGATCGCCTACGTCAGACCTTTACCGAATGCGGAGGCCGGCGGGTTTCGGTCATTGGCGTGGACATGGGCCTGAGCGGAGGCGAGTCGCGCTTCGTCCTGATGGAGGGCCGTCCCCGAGAGGCGCTGCGCCGCGCGCGGGAAAGCGGCGCGATCCTGGTCGGGGAGCCACTGGCGAGAAAGGGAGGATGGAAGGTCGGCGATCGGCTTCCGATCAGGACCCCCTTCGGTGAGGAATCCTTAACCATCTCCGGGATCTATTTTGACTACGGCAGCGTGCAAGGCTCCGTCGCCATGGATCTTGCGAAGTTCGAGAAGATGTTCGGCCAGGGGCCGATCAACACCGTCGCGCTCTATATGAAGCCCGGAGCGGACAGTGAGCGCCTGGTGGACCAGCTGCTCACCGCCTTGCCGGATCGAGGCCTGCAGATTCGCAGCAACCGCGCGCTGCGAGACCGAATTCTCTCCATCTTCGAGGAGACCTTCGCCGTGACCAGGCTTCTGCAGGCGATGAGCCTGATCATCGCCGCATGCGGAATCACCCTGACGCTTCTGGTGCTGGCCCAGGAGCGGATCTCGGAGCTGGCCTTGTATCGAGCGCTGGGGGCGAGCCGGCCGCAGATCTTCCGCGTCTTTCTGGGCAAGGGAATGGCCCTGGCGGTGTTCGGGATCGGCATGGGATCCGCCGGAGGTCTGGTGTTGGCGCTCATTCTGGTCTACGGGATCAACCGCGCCTATTTCGGCTGGACGCTCGCCCTGCACTTCCCGACGCTGGCGCTCGCCGGGGAAGCGCTGCTGCTGTTCAGCGCGGCCATGCTGGCAAGCCTCTATCCCGCTGTTCGCGCAAGCCGCACGCCTGCGACGGAGCTCAGCCGTGACGATCTCTAGGAAGTTGCTTCGGGCGCTTTTGGCGGGGATCGTTTCGCTCCTTTGCGCCGTGGCCTGGCGCGCCGTGAAACCCGGGTACGCCTGGGCATTTCCGCGGGACCACTGGGCCCACCCGGAGTTCCGCACCGAGTGGTGGTATTTCACGGGAATCTTGCAGGATGTCGCCAACCCCGAGCAGCGCTTCGGCTACCAATTCACTCTCTTCCGAGTCGGGCTCCTTCCCGAAAAGCCGAATCTGAATTCCCGATGGGCCACCCGCCACCTTCTCATGGGTCACGCGGCGGTGGGGGATTTTGGAACAGGCAGGCACCACTTCAGCGACCTTCTCTACCGGGAGATTCCAATGTTGTCAGGTTTTGGAACCTATCCGGAGGCGCGAATCGCATGGAGCCTCGCCCCCGCTGGAACCGTGGGCTCGTGGGAATTGATGTGGAACGGGGAGGCGTTTGATTTCCGCATGCGGGACGATGAGCGTGGCATGGCCGGGGATCTGTCCACCCATCCTCAAAAGCCCCTGGTGTTCCAGGGTCCCGGTGGAATCAGCCGGAAAGGCGCCGAGGATGAAGTCGCCAGTTTCTACTACAGCTTTACCCGGCTGGCGACCCTGGGAACCCTTGCGCTGGGCGGGCGAACCATGAGCGTGCGCGGGGTGAGTTGGATGGACCATGAATTCAGCACCTCCCAGCTCCAGAAGGATCAGGTTGGATGGGACTGGTTCGCCATGCGCCTCATTGATGGAAGGGACCTGATGCTCTACGTTCTCCGACACAGCAGTGGCGGAGCCGACTTCCGCAGGGGGACGCTCGTGTCGGCCGCCGGGGAGGCCAGATTCCTTACCGCCGGTGAATGGTCCATCCGCTCCACGAGCACCTGGGAGAGCCCCCACACCGGCTGCCGCTATCCCTCGGGATGGGCGCTGGAAGTTCCCGCCGAGGATCTCGAACTGGAAATCGAGCCGATTCTCCAGGACCAGGAGAATGTGTGCCGGAGATCCGCGAACCTGCATTATTGGGAGGGAGCGGTGCGGCTTCTGTCCAAGGGAAGGACTCCCGCCGGGGAGGGATATGTCGAGCTGACGGGCTATGGAAAGAACAATCGTCCGCCCCTGTGAGTTCCTCAACCCCGGATCATCCTTGCGGCACCCAGCGTGAAAAGGGTAGAGTCCCCGGAAAATCCAGCGACTCCCGGGGAGACCTGCCCGTGAAAAGAAGATTCCTCATCGGCGCCTGCGGCTTGATGCTCCTGGCAACCTCAAGCCCTTTCCAGGCAGCGACCAAGCCATCCCAAAGCTCAGAGGCGCTCGAACAGGAATGGAAGACCCCGGCAGAAGCCTCGGAATACCGGACGACCCCGCGTTACGACGAAACCATGGCCTACCTCAAGCGAATGGTCTCCGCGGCGCCGAGGCAGCTGAGGCTGGAGGTCTTCGGCGCCACCGGCGAGGGGCGGGATCTGGTGGTGGCCATCGCCTCGAAGGATGGCGTCTTCAACCCCGCGGCGTTGCACAAGGCGGGCCGGCCCATCGTCCTGATCCAGAACTCGATCCATGCGGGGGAGATGGACGGGAAGGACTCCTGCCTGGCGCTCCTGCGGGACATGGTCATCACGAAGGAACAGGCGGCGCTTCTGGAGAAGGCCGTGGTGGTGGTGATTCCGATCTACAACGCCGATGGGCACGAGCGGTTCGGCCCTTACAACCGGATCAACCAGAACGGGCCGGAAGAGATGGGCTGGCGAACCCAGTCGATGAACCTCAACCTGAACCGCGACTACATGAAGGCCGACGCGCCTGAGACGCGTGCTTTTCTCACGCTCTGGAACCGGTGGCTGCCCGATTTCTTCGTGGACGATCACGTCACGGACGGCGCGGATTATGAATACGACGTGACCTACAACCTGGACACCGGCCCGGAGGTCTACCCGCCTCTGGCGGAGTGGCAGCGCGAGACCCTCGCTCCCGCTCTGGAGGAGTCGGTAACCCGATCGGGCCACGCGATCTCTCCGGTCATCTTCCTCCGGGACGACAGCGATCCTTCGCGCGGCCTTTCTCTGTTCCCCGACACGCCGCGCTTCTCCACGGGCTACATGGTTCTGCAGAATCGGCCAGGGATGCTGGTTGAAATGCACATGCTCAAGGATTACCGCACCCGCGTGACCGGAAATTACGAGATTCTCAGAGCCATGCTGCAAGTCGTGAACCGCGACGCGGACACTCTCGTCCGGATGAATCGCGCCGCCGACGAAGCCACCCTGGCCGCGGGGCGAAAATCGTCGGGGAACCCTCCACTCGCCCTGCGGCTCGAGGCGGTCGAGGAGACCGTTCTCGTGCCTTACCGAAGCTTCGGCTACACCCGGGGGCTGAGCGTTGTCTCGGGTGGGATTTGGTTGAAGTACACTGCGGCTCCTCTGGAGATGAGCCTCCCCAAGAGCTCCGGATTGCGGATCACCAAGAGCGTCGTGCAGCCTTTGGCCTACATCATCCCTGCTCAGTGGGCGAGCGTCATCTCCGTCCTTCGGGCTCATGGAGTGAGAATGCGTCGAACCTCAGCCCCCTGGAGGGGCGAGGTAGAGACCTATCGCTGTGAAGGAGTGAAGTGGCAGGAGCAGTCTTTCGAGGGGAGGCAGGTTTTGATTGTTCCCATCGAGTCGAAATCCGGGGAGGCATCCCAAGGAGCCTGCCGCACCGTGCGGGAGAGGCTGAGCTTTCCGAAAGGCTCGGCGGTGGTGCCGTTGGATCAACGCACGGCTCGGGTGGCAATCCACTTCCTGGAACCGGAGGCTCCCGACTCCGCGGTGGCCTGGGGATTTTTCAATGCCGTCTTCGAGCAGAAGGAATATGGCGAGGCCTACGTCCTTGAAAAGCTCGCCCGGGAAATGATGGACAAGGATCCCAAGCTCGCGGAAGAGTTCGCGCAGAGAGTGGCTTCGGACAAGGCCTTCGCCTCGGACCCCTCGGCGCGCCTCGATTTCTTCTACCGCAGCTCCCCCTGGTGGGATACTCATCTGGGGCTCTACCCCGTGGGCCGCCTGTCTTCTCTCGAGGGGATTCCGCTGGCGCCGTGAGATTCCCTTTCTCCCGTTCCACCTCCACCTATTGGCTCACCCGATTCCTAATCCTGCGGCTGCTGGGCTTCGTATACTTCATCGCTTTTCTCTGCGCCGCGAGGCAGATTCTTCCTCTCATCGGCAGGGACGGCCTGCTGCCGGCGGATCGGTATCTCAAGCTCGTCCAACTGCAGCTGGGATCCCGGTTCGAGGGCTTTCTCCAGCTCCCCAGCCTCTTCTGGATCGACGCCTCGGACCGGGCCCTGCTCCTCACCTCCTGGATGGGGGTCGGATTGTCGCTCGTCGTGCTCGCGGGCTATGCCAATGTGCTGCTCATGACTCTGTTGTGGGCCCTGTACCTGTCCATCGTCCACGTAGGCCAGGACTGGTACGGCTACGGCTGGGAGATTCAGCTGATCGAAACGGGATTCCTGGGAATCTTCCTCTGCCCGCTGCTGGACGGCAGGCCGTTTCCCCGGCGCAGCGCCCCGACCACGGTCCTGGTGCTGTTCCGCTGGCTCATCTTCCGCATCATGCTCGGCGCCGGGCTCATCAAGATGCGCGGGGATCCCTGCTGGCGGGACCTGAGCTGCCTCGACTACCACTATGAAACGCAACCCATCCCCAACCCGCTTAGCCGGGTTCTGCACTTCATGCCGAGATGGTTCCAGCGCGGCGGCGTCCTGTTCAATCATCTGTCGGAGCTGGTGGCACCCTGGTTCGTGTTCGGCCCGCGCCTGGCGCGGCACCTCGCCGGCGGAATCCTCCTGTGCTTCCAGGTCTTCTTGATCCTGAGTGGCAATCTCTCCTTCCTGAACTACCTGACCATCGTCCCCATCCTGGCCTGCTTCGACGATTCTCTGCTGGGAAGGGTTCTTCCGCGCCGGCTGTGCGAGAGGGCGCACAGAGCCGAATCGGAGGCGGTGCGCTCCGTGGCGCACGAGTGGGCTGCGGCAGGGCTGGCGATGCTGGTGGCGGTGCTGAGCATCGATCCGGTGGCGAATCTGCTGTCGGGGAGACAGGCGATGAACGCTTCCTTCAACCCGCTGGAGCTGGTCAATACTTATGGCGCCTTCGGAAGCGTGGGCAAAGTGCGCCACGAAATCGTCTTTCAAGGAACATCCGACCCGATTCCCACCGATGCGGCTACCTGGAAGGAGTACGAGTTCGTCTGCAAGCCGCGGGATCCCATGCGCCGGCCCTGTGTCATCGCCCCCTACCAGCCGCGTCTCGACTGGCAGATCTGGTTCGCCGCCATGTCCAGCCCCGATCGATATCCCTGGACTATCCACCTGGTCTGGAAGCTGCTCCACGGGGATCCCGAAAGCCTCTCGCTTCTGGCGAGCAACCCCTTTCCAGGCGCGCCTCCCCGCTACGTGAGGGCCCTGCTCTTCCGGTACCGCTTCGCTCCCCCTGGAAACCCCGAAGGTTACTGGTGGGAGCGTGAAAGTGTGGGAGTGTGGATTCCGCCGCTCGCGGAGGATGACCCGAGGCTGCGGCGGGTCCTGGAGTCCTACGGTTGGCTGGATGCGCGTTGACAGGGGCAGGCTGCTCGGAAAAGGATAGTCGCCGACGGGGGCGGTTCGATTGAGGAAGGGGAATGGTCTACCAAGAGGCAATAGGAGTCTCCCAGGCGCGGCGCAGCCGCAGGCGGCTCACCGTCCACTATGGAGCCGGGAGCGCGACGCACATCGGCTACTCCGGAAACGTCTCCCGGACCGGCATGATGATCCGGACAACCCGGGTGTTTGAGCCGGGCACTGTCCTGACCCTGCAAGTGGAGCATCTGACCCAGACCCTGCACCTCAAGGGCAGAGTCATGTGGGCGCGGGTGGGGGAGCTGCGTTGGCTCCCCACCGGAAAGATCGGCATGGGGATCCGATTCATCGATCCCCCCGCGAATCTCATGGAGATCCTCTTTCCCATAGCGCCGTTGGGTTGAGCCCGGGAGGGCGGCAATGAACGGGATCGGCAGGAAAGGCCACGTGCGGTCGTGGGGAATCGTGCTGGCGGTTGCCCTGGGGATCCCCTTTGGAGCGGCAGGAGAGTCGATGCAGTATCCCCCATCCCAGAAATCGGACACGGCGGACGTTTATTTCGGCACGAAGATCGCCGATCCCTACCGCTGGATGGAAGACCTGGACAGCGAGGAGACGAAGCAGTGGGTGGCCGCCGAGAACAAGGTGACCTTCGAATACCTCGATGCAATCCCCGGCCGGGATGCTCTGCGAAAGCGACTTACCGAGATCTGGAATTATCCCAGGACAGGAGTTCCCCTGCGCGAGGCAGGTCACCTCTACTACACCTACAACAGCGGGCTGCAGAGGCAAGCGGCTGTCCTGCGCAGGCCATCGCTCACTTCCGAGCCCAAAGTGCTGTTGGATCCCAACACCTTCTCGGCCGATGGATCGGTGGCGCTGGCGGGGTTCACCATCTCCCCCGCGGGGAATTACGTGGCGTACGGCCGCTCGGAGGGGGGATCGGATTGGACCGAGTTCCGGGTGAGAGAGCTTGCCTCGGGCAAGGAGCTGCAAGATCGCGTCCAATGGACCAAATTCTCCACCCCCAGCTGGACCAAGGATGGGAAGGGATTTTTCTACTCGCGCTATCCCGAGCCTCCCAAGGGAAAGGTGATCGAGTCCGCAGCCCTGAACCATCGCGTCTATTACCACGTGGCGGGGACTTCCCAGGAGAAGGACCGGCTCATCTTCGAGCTCAAGGACAAGCCCGACTGGCTGGCCATTGGAGGGGTGACCGAGGATGGCCGTTACCTGGTCATTTATGCGGTGAAGGGAACCGACACGAAGAACCAGCTGTATCTCGTGGATCTGAAGGACGCTGCGAAGCCGGATCTCACCGCCCCGGTGCGCCCGTTCATCGTGGAGAATGACGCATCCTACATTCCCATGGGGAACGTCGGAGGAAAGTTTTACGTGCTGACGGACCTGGACGCACCGAAGCGCCGGATCGTGGCCGTCGACCTGCGCGCCCCCTCCCGCGAGAAGTGGAAGAACGTCGTCCCCCAAGCCAACGAGGTGATCGAGGAGAGCGTCCTGGCGGGCGGGCGCATAGCCGCCCATTACCTGGTGGATGTGAAGAGCGAGGTGCGTCTCTTTACCCGGGAGGGGAAACAGTTGGGAAGCCTTCCCCTGCCAGGGATAGGCAGCGTCCAGGGACTGAGCGGCAGGAATGACACCCCCGAAATCTTCTACTCCTTCACCTCGGTTCTAGTCCCCCCGACGGTTTTCCGTTACGACTTGACGACATCGAAGATCGCTCCCTTCGCCGAGACCAAGGTTGCTTTCGATCCGTCTCCCTTCGAGACCACGCAGGTCTTCTACCATTCCAAGGATGGAACGAAGATCCCCATGTTCCTCACGGGCCGCAAGGGGATGATCCGGGACGGGAACAACCCGGTGCTCCTGTACGCTTACGGTGGGTTCAACGTCAGCGTGCGCCCCGAGTTCAAACCTTCCATCGCCGGATGGCTGGAGCTGGGCGGGGTCTACGCCGTGCCCAATCTAAGGGGAGGCGGAGAGTACGGAGAGGAGTGGCACCGCGCCGGAATGCTGGAAAAGAAGCAGAACGTCTTCGACGACTTTCACTCCGCGGCGGAGTACCTCGTGCGGGAGAAGATCTCCTCGCCGGGGAAGCTGGCCATCTGGGGTGGCTCCAACGGTGGACTGCTGGTGGGGGCGGCGATGACCCAGCGGCCCGAGCTGTTCGCGGTGGCGCTGCCGGAAGTGGGAGTGTTGGACATGCTGCGCTACCACAAGTTCTCGGCTGGGGTTTTCTGGGTGACGGAATACGGATCCTCCGATGACGAGAAAATGTTCCCGATACTCCAGGCCTACTCGCCGCTGCACAATCTGAAGCCAGGCACCTGCTATCCTGCCACGCTCATCACCACTGCCGATCATGACGACCGGGTGGTTCCGTGCCACTCCTTCAAGTTTGCCGCGACGCTGCAGGCGGCGCAGGGGTGTGCTCGTCCTGTGCTCATCCGGGTCGAGACCCAGGCCAGCCACGGCTACAGCCCAACCGACAAGCGGATCGCCGAGGTCACCGACTTCCTGGCCTTCGCCGCCAAGAACCTGAACATGCCGCCGCCGACCGCCCCGGGGTCCCGCTGAGATGACCCTGTCCTCGAAACAAGAGCCGGCGGCGGGCGGATCGCGGCGGGCCATCGTTTCTCCCAAGCTCCTGGACATGAGGGACTGCGAGCTGCCGGAGTTCCGCGAGATTCACAAAGAGATGCTCGAGATCGGTCTGGAGCTCCAGCCCCGGTGGTTCCGCCCTCTGCTGCTCCGCAGCCACCGACTGAGGAGTTACACGGGATATGGGCACTGGTCTCGCGCCTGGGAGTATCCCTGGGCCATCCTGGCCGCGGATCTTCCGGAAAGCCCCGGCAGGATGGTCGATGTGGGAGGCGGAGGCAGCGCCTTTTCCTTTTACCTGGCGCGCCGGGGCCACGATTGCGTGGTGGCGGATCCCTCACTGAACGAGGGAGTCGGGTGCGTCTACGACCGGGAGCGGACTCTCTATCAGAACTTCCGATCCATGGCGAAGAAAGTGATCTTCAAAGCCGCCAGGATCCACTCAGTCTGGGGGCTTCCCGAATCACCGCTCGGCCGCTCGGTGAAATTCGTCTCCCATCTGGCCGATGATCTGAGTTTTCCCGACGGCTATTTCGACCGGGTTTTTTGTCTGTCGGTCATCGAGCACATCCCTCGTGAGATGTGGGCAGGCTGCGTCAAGGAGTTCGAGCGTGTCCTGCGCCCCGGCGGGCGCCTGGTCATCACCCAGGACATGACCACGCGAGAGGCTAATGAGGAAGTCTACCGGCGCCTCCTGTCAGCCTGCTCACTGAGACTGCAGGGCGATCCGCGCTACTCCGTTCCCCTCGCTCACGAAGACCAGCAGCGTCGCCACCCCGGACAGGGGTACGAAACCATCGGCCTGGTCTGGCAGAAACAGCCCTGATTTCCAAGCAGCAGCCGCCTGGTGAATGTAGCGGACCGGGGGTGCCTCTGAAAATGGCCGGGTTGCCCTCAGGCTTGAAGCCATCGTATAGTTCCCGCTTTCTGGCAACAATATCCGGAGCCGGCGACTGCCTTCGTGAGTCGGCGCCGGGGCCCATTCAGGGCGCCGAAGTGCGCCGAAAGGAGACCATGAGACGAACCACTGCCATCCTGCTAATGACAGGGATGGCTCTGCTGGTCGGATGCAAGGGAACCGGCTCCAACGCCGCCCCAGCGTCCACCGGGGAGCTGAAGACCGACGAGGAGAAGCTGCTTTATGCCATGGGAGTCATGCTGGGCGGCAACGTCAAGCCGATGGCCTTGACCGCTGAGCAGGTCTCGCTGGTGAGCCGCGGGCTCACCGATTCCGCCACGGGCAAGACGCCCCTGGTGGATCCCCAGTCGATGGCGACGCAGATTCAGGAATTTGCCCGCACCCGCGCGGCGGCAGGAGCCGTGGCGGAGAAGAAGAAGGCCGAGGATTTCGTCGCGCAAGCCGCCAAAGCACAGGGAGCGGTGAAAACCGAGACGGGAATAGTCTACCAAGTGCTCACGCCGGGGAGCGGCGACAAGCCCAAAGCGACCGATACCGTCAAGGTCCACTACACGGGCTCGCTCATCGATGGAACGGTCTTCGACAGCTCCGTGCAACGGGGACAGCCGGCGGAATTTCCGATCAACGGTGTGATCCCGTGCTGGACTCAGGGATTGCAGCTGATGCAGACGGGGGGGAAGGCAAAACTGATCTGTCCTTCCGATCTGGCCTATGGAGACCAGGGGAGGGCGCCAAAGATCCCCGGCGGCGCAACGCTCGTCTTCGAGGTCGAGCTGCTCGAGATCAAGAAGTAGCAGGAGGCCTGGGCGGCGGCCCGGGCTGTCGTAAAAGACAAACCCGGTGGGTGAGGAGGCCGCCGCCCCTTGTGTCATGCCGGTCCGGCAGATAGAGATGTCGGCATCAACAGCGCCAAGAGGCCGGAATCAGTGGCGTCAGCCCTGATCAGCCTGCCAGCCGGGCATCCAGTTCGAACGCGACGTTGTTCTTCAGGGCGTTGGAAATCGGGCAGCCCTCCTTCGCCTTCTCCGCCGCCTCGCGGAATGCCTCCGCCGTAACCCCAGGCACCTTCCCAGTCACCTCCAGGTTCATCCGGGTCACCCGGAACGCCTCGCCCACTTTCTCCAGCGTGGCCGAGGCCCGGGTGGAAATCTCGGTGGCGGGCGTTCCGGCCCGCTCGAGGCCCACCGCCAGCGCCATGCTCAGGCACCCGGCATGCGCCGCGGCGAGCAGCTCCTCCGGATTGGTGCCATTTCCCTCCTCGAATCGCGATGCGAAAGAGTAGCTCCCCTCGTACGCACCTTTGCCGACCTTGACCGTTCCTTGGCCCGACTTCAAACCACCTCTCCATACGGCGCTCGAGCTACGTGTTGGCATGATCTTGTCCTCCAAGGGCAGGGTTCGTTTTCATGATTGAGCGCCCCCAGTAAACCACGGAAACTCGGGAGGAGACAATCGGATCATCCTGAGAGGAGGAATGACGCACCCTGAGGCCGAGGGACGAGATTGGGGAAGACATTGTTTGACGATGGCGCGGAGGGGCTGTTACCGTCTGCAGTGGTGAGCACACAGGGGTGGAGTTATCGAAGCATCGGCTCCGAGGAGGCGGAACGCCTCGTACGTGACCCCTCCGTCCGGGTGCTGGACGTGCGCACTCCCGAGGAGTACCGCGACCTGGGGCACATTCCAGGCGCCATTCTGCTGCCGGTGGATCTGGTGGCTTCGGCCCTGGCGACGCTTCCGCGGGACGGCAGGCAACTGCTGATCTATTGCGAGCACGGGATCCGCAGCTCGACGGCGGCAAGGCTTCTGGCGCAGGGCGGGTTTTCGAATGTCCTGAACCTGAAGGGCGGGCTGTCAGCTTGGAACGGGCCGCGGGAATTCTCGCTAGGCGAGGCGTTCGGTCCCTTCGCTCCTTCCTCCTGGCTGGTGCTCAACGCCGATCTCCTTTCTCGTGGTGGAAGGGTCCTCGATCTGGCTTGTGGATCAGGCCGCAATGCGTTGCTTCTCGCGGTGGGGGGATTTGCAGTGAAGGCCGTGGATCGCGATGAAGGCAAGATCGAGGCGCTGCGGGAAGTCGCCGGGCGGCTTGGCCTTCCTCTCGATGGAGAGGTCCTCGATCTGGAAGTCGAAGGTGTGGATCTGGGGAGCAGCATCTACGACGTGGTTCTGGGATTTCACTACCTGCATCGCCCCCTGTTCCCGGCCTTGATCCGCTCGATCGCGCCCGGGGGAACCCTCCTTTACGAGACGTTCACGGAGGAGCAGGCCCGGCGGGGAAAGCCGACCTG
>JAKEFJ010000032.1 GCA_022616665.1 Acidobacteriota bacterium | reverse complement strand
ATAGGCACCATCGTCCCGGCGCTCGGTCCGGTGCTGGATGACGTTGTTGTTGGCGTCGTAGCGGAACTGCTCGAGATACGAATACGCGGGCGCCGCGGGTGCTTCGCTCGAGGCGGTCGCGGCGTGCACGATCTGCACGATCTGGTTCAGGGCATTCACGGAGTAATCGGTTCGAACTCCGCGGCCGTCGCGAGCCGTTCGGATGTTGCCCATGGGATCGTAGGTGAAGGAGAGCAGAATATTCTGAGGCGGCGGATTCTGGCCGCTGTCTCGCGGATTTGGCTGGACTCCCGCCGGCAGGGGCATCGTCGCAGTTGCGTCCAGCACCCGCTCCTTGAGATACCCTCCCCCCGCTTCTCCCGTCGCGCCGGAGAGGGTTCGTCCATCCGCTGGCGTCGGAGTCAGGCTCAGATCGCCATCGGGGTCGTTTTCCGCGTAATACCGATAGGCGGTTTCGTTATACTCGGAGTCCCGAGTCCTGATGGGAAGATCGAAACTGTTGTACGCGGTGTAGCTCGCTATCTCGTCATCAGGACCCGGCGAGGCGGGCATGCCGGCAAAATCAGTCGCCGCCCCTTCGGAGACCTTGATGAGATTGCCGCCCCGGTGATAGCCGTCACCGTTGATGTCCCCGAACTGCGCATTCCCCGACTCCATGAATTGTGAGATGGTGCTGCTGCTCCACCAGGCGGGGTTGACGGAGTCCGGCACGGTGCCTTCGGTGAGCTGGGGGTAGGTCCCCTCCTGGTAGTCGTAGGTCAGCTTCGTCACATGACCGCGGGGATCGGTGATTTTGATTGGCTGATTGAACAGCGGCTCGTACTCATACCGGGTCACGAGCTGCTCCTGTCCGGGAGGCGCACCTCGCGGGCCGGGGGTCCAGATCACTTGGAGCACGTTGCCCTTCTGGAACAGGTCGGGATTGACCAGGAAGCCCTGCTGGTCGTAATAAACCATCTCTTCCGTCATGCCTTCCGAGTAGGAAACCAAATTCCCGGCGGAGTCGACATTGGATCCGCGCGACCGCGTGCGCCTGGACACCAGCATGGGTTGTTCGCCGAGGCTGTCGATCACATAGGTGTTGGTTTCCAGGTAGTCGATCTCCCCGCTCCGCACGTCGCGATTCGTCTGGTACTGGATGCTGATCGGGTTGCCCTGGTTATTGAAGCGGTGTACCTGGACGTTGCCGTTCCGGTCGGTCACGGTGGCCTCGGTGGTGACGATGTTGGCATCCGCGGTCTGCGAGGTGCTCACCGGGGCATAGGTATAGGTCAGCGTCGGTGGCGACGCTCCCCCGCCATAGGCCTGGCTGGCCACCGTATCAATCGGCAATCCAGGAGTTCCGCCCTGAGGTCCACAGAGCGGATCCGAGCCGGACGTGTAGGTGTTCGTCAGAAAAGTGCTGCCCCGGGCGTCCGTGATGGATCGGAGGTTGTGGATCAGCAGCTGATCGCTGCAGCCGTCGGCGCCCAGGTAACGGTAGGTCGTCGTCTTCCCGCCTGGAAAGTCATTGCCGTTCGGAGTACCGGTCACCACCGGCGACCGTACGGATACCAGGTCCCCTCGGGCATCGTAGGCGTACACGACGCTCCGGCCCGCGAAGTCGGTCACACGGGTCAGGCGCCCATCGGCATCGTAGAGGAAGGTGATCGACCGGCCGAGCGTGTCCGTGATCCGGTCGATGCCTCTGCCGGCGTGGTGAATACTCAGCGCATTGCCATGACGGTCCTCGATGCGCGTGAGCAGCCAGATGACATAATCATCGGAATCCCGCGCTTCCTGCCCGAAGGTCCTGACGGTACCGTCGGCGGATCGAATCTGGTATCCCGTGCCGGTGCCCGGCAGCGGGCGGATTCTGCCGAAGTAGCCCACGAACGCCTTCCATCCCAATCCCAGCTGGCACTGGTTCACCCAGATGTCCTGCCAGCCATTGCCCATCGTCCACTTCACCGCCTCGCAGGGAATCCCATCGTCGTTGTAGAACCCGGGGGTCAGGTACTCGTCATAGCCGAGGTGCCAGTTGTGGCCCAGAAGGGTCTGCCTGCCGTCCTGTTTGCTGCGGTAGGTTCTGGAGAGCCGGAACGGGATTCCCCGGCCGGGGATTTCAAAATCCGTGATGGTGATTTGAAACTCTCCCGTCGAAAGGACGACTCCCAAAGGGCCCATGTCGGAGTTGCGGTAAGGCTCCTGAGCCCTGAGATTGAACGCCGGCCCGCCGCCCCACGAGGGTCGCGGGTGTTGCGGGTCCGTCCCGAAATGGGGTGCTGGAGCCCCCGAATGCTCGACACATTCGCCATTCAAATCACAAACCGTCGGACTGGCCAGGCAAGGTGAAACGGAAAGAATCATCATCAGGGTCAACAGCGGGAATCGGCGTGCCAAGCGGCCTTGCTTTGCGTGAGCGGCGTTCCGGGACACGATGCGCCTCCTTACCCGAAAGTTGGAAGAGGGCAACAGCAACCCGGGTGCCACGAAAATCGGCAGCCACGCCAAGCAGGATTTCCACTGCGTTGCGGCCTCAGCCGAGCCCACGCTGGCGGCTTGCACATGGAATATTCTTCAGGGAGATAGGATGACTGGGCGATCGGTCCACGCGACGCGAAGGTCGAGGCGCGCTCTTAACGAAGCTCGCTCCGACCCCTGTTCACGGGCGGACGGGCGTGATCACGAGAGCCCGCGGGTGGGAATTATTTCAGGAGGCGGGACGCAGGGAAGCCTGGTGAACGATGTCCACGAGGCGGGCCACGTTATCCACGGGCGTATCGGGAAGAATGCCGTGTCCCAGGTTGAAGACGTGCCCCGGTCGGCCACCCGCGAGATCCAGAACAGCCGCGGCTTCACGGCAGACGACCTCGGAGCCGGCGAACAGGACTGCCGGATCCAGGTTTCCTTGAATGCCCCGATCCGGCCCGATGCGCCGCCAGGCCTCATCCAGGGGGATGCGCCAGTCGGCTCCCACGACATCGCCGCCCGCCTCGGCCATGGCCTCCAAGAGCGTGGAGGTTTCCGTGCCGAAATGAATCAGTGGAACCCCCGCCCCTTTCAGGGCCTGGAAGATCCGGTGAGAATGGGGTTGCGCGAATCTGGCGTATTGGGCGGGAGAAAGATTCCCCACCCAGCTGTCGAAGAGCTGCAGGGCCTGCGCCCCCGCCGCCACCTGCGCCTTCAGGTAGGCGATGACCGTGTCGGTGAGGCGGCGCATCAGCTCGTCCCACAAATCGGGCCGGTCGAACATCAGAGCCTTCGTCCACCGCAACCGCCGCGGCGATTTTCCTTCGATGAGATAGCTCGCCAAAGTGAAGGGTGCCCCGGCGAAGCCGATGAGTGGAATCCGCCCGCCCAGCTCGTCGCGGATCTGGCGTATCGCTTCCAGCACGAAAGGAACGTCCCGCTGGGCGTCGAAACTCTTCAAGGAGCGGATCTGCGCCTCGGTCCGCAGGGGATCGTCGATGACGGGCCCCACGTTTTCCTCGATGCGAAACGGCACCCCCATTCCCCAGAGGGGCACCATGATGTCGGAGAACAGGATCGCGGCGTCCAGCTCGAACCGCTCCACCGGGAGCAGCGTCACTCGGGTCGCCAGCTCGGGAGTCTTGGCCAGCTCGAGCATGGCGTGCTTCTCGCGCAGTTTCCGGTACTCCGGCAGGTAGCGGCCCGCCTGGCGCATGATCCAGATGGGAGTGCAGTCGGTTGCCTCGCGGCGGCATGCCTTGAGGAACCGCTGGCTCCTGACGGGATTTTTACTCATCTCGGGTCAGCATGATTCTCGGCCATTTCCCTTTCCAGGCTGAATGAGGGATCACGACGCCAGGAGCTGGACGCTGCGATGAGCCACGTAGAAGCCGAAGCCGGCCAGCATGACCACGCTGATGTAGGCGATGGCATTGGCCGTGTGGCGGAACCGCACCCCCATCCACCCGAACGCGTAGGTGATGACGAACGAGTAGAGCACCAGGGATGAGAACATTCCAGCGATCCCGCCCCAGCCCAGCGTGGCGAGCAGGAGCGCGCCATTGGCCATCCACCAGGCGAAGGAGAATGGGCTGGTGAGCACGGTGAGCAGTCCCAGGCGATAGGAGCCGCGAAGTTTGGACTCACCCAGCCCCACCCGGGCGGAGCGGTAGGCGCCGTACGCCATCCAGAGCAGAAGGCATGCTCCCCCAAGGCCCAGCCCCCCCACCGCGCGGGGGTGATTCCCCAGGAAGGCGATGAAGCCGAGCGTGACCAGCGACAGCCAGACCGCGTCGGCGCTGATGGCGCCGAGGGCCGTCAGGATCGACTCCCGGCTCCGCCCGCGGGAAGCGGCGGTGGCCATCACGGCCATCACCGGGCCCGGAGGCGCCGCCAGGCTGAGCCCGAGCGCCGCTCCCGCCAGAACTTCCTTCATCGCTGGGTCCCTCCGTCGGGCGGCTCATAAGCGGCCCGCTGATGAGCTTCAACGGGATCCACCCCGGCCCCGATCCAGCGCTTGATCTGCTCCTCCCTTTCGAAGCAGCGCCGGGCGCTCTCCATCACCTGCGCCGCCCTCTCGGCCGGGAACACCACCACTCCATTCTCATCGGCGGCGACATAGTCGCCCCGCCGGACCGGAACCCCTCCGAGCCGGATTTCCCCTCCGAAGCCGCCGAAGAAGCACCTCCCCCGGATCGACTGCTGAATGGCGCCCTTGCCGTACGCAGGGAAAATCATCTCTCTCATCTCTTCCAGGTCCCGGGTCACTCCGTCGATGATCACCCCCGCCAGTCCCCGCCGCTGCGAGGTGAAGGCGGCGATTCCACCGAAGGAGTTCACGTCGAGCCTTCCACCGTTGTCGATGACCAGCACATCTCCCGGCTCGGCGGCCATGATGGCGCGCAGTGTTCCCTCCACGGCGGAATTATTACCCTCCGGAACCAGATGAATGGTCATGGCCCTCCCGGCCGCTTTCCCGCAGCCGGGCCAGAGCGGCTGAAATCCTCGCGGCGTGCCCGTCAACCCGAGCGCATCCAGGGCGTCCGACAGATTGCACGTGGAGAACTCCATCAGCCAGCGGATCATCTCTCCTTCGCTCAACCTCCTGCTCCTTTCGTCGCCGGTAGCGGCGCGGCGATGCTTCCGATCCACACCGCAGCGCGCCCGAGCCCCGCGATTCAACCATTCATGGGTGAGCTATTTCCCGCCGACCTGTGCGTGTCGAAAGCAGCTGACCAGGTGATCATTCACCATGCCCACTGCCTGCATGAATGCGTAGCAGATAGTGGGACCCACGAAGCGGAACCCCCGCTGGCGCAGCTCACGGCTCATGGTATCCGATTGGGCGGTCGTAGCCGGAATCTGCGACATCGATCGCCACCGGTTCACTTTCGGGTGATAGTCCACGAAGCGCCAGAGGAAGGCATCCAGCTTGCCGAATTCGTCCCGCACCCGCAAGGCGGCCTGCGCGTTGGCGATAGCCGCTTGAATCTTAAGCCGGTTGCGGATGATTCCGGGGTCAGCCAGCAGGGAGCGGATCTTCCTCGCGTCATAACGCGCCATCTTCTCGGGATCGAAGCGGTCCATCGCCTTGCGATAATTCTCCCGCTTTTTCAAGATCGTCTCCCAGCTCAACCCCGCCTGGGCTCCTTCCAGGATCAGGAACTCGAACAGAGCCCGGTCATCGTGCAGAGGAAGGCCCCACTCGTGATCGTGGTAGTCCACGCTCAGATCCGTCTTCGCCCAGTGGCATCGAACCGGTTCTCGCTTTCTCGTCATCTACCCTCCTCCAGGTTGCACCCGTCGGCTCCCGGTGCCGGTCGAACCAGGCCGATGGACGCCTCACGACTCCGACGAGGAATCCTTGGAATCCTCTTCCAGGGAGCGCAGAGGGGATCGATTCAAGCGCAGGCCCAGAACATCCGGGCGGGCATAGTGTCCCGTCACGTCCAGCAGCTGGCGTTCCTGGGGGATCCGATCCAGATCCAGGTCGGCGATCAGAATTCCCTCCTGGTTCCAGAGCGGCCCGGCCAGGAACTCCCCGTCGGGACCGATGATGGCGCTTCCCCCGGTTCCCAGCTCCTCAGGAAGCGGCGCCAGGTCCTCTTGCAGCTCGAAATCGGCAGGATAGCTGCTCTTCCGCAGATAGGTGTTGACGCAGACCACGAACACGCGGCCTTCGGCCGCGGTGTTCCGGGCGTTCACCAGAAAGATCTCCCGATCATCCGCCGTGGGAGCCAGGTGAATCTGCTCTCCCTGGGCATAGAGTGCATATCGGGCCAGCGGCATCCAATTTTCCCAGCAAATCAATCCGCCCACTCTTCCCACGGGAGTCTCGAAGACTCCCAGAGTGCTGCCGTCCCCCATGCCCCAGATGAGCCGCTCGTGGTTGGTGGGCATCAACTTGCGGTGTTTGCCGAGAAGCGAGCCATCCGGACCCAGGAAGGCCAGCGTGTTGAACAGCGTGTCGCGATGAGTTTCCCTTTCGCTCACCCCAAGCACCACCAGCGCCTGCGCGTCCCGTGCGGCGAGCGCCAGCCTCTCGGTCACCGGTCCCGGGACCACCACCGAGTTCCGGTGCATGCGTGCGAAGGCTCGTTTCGCCTCGGGCGCTCCGAAGCGCGACAACCCGCGGCCCCACAGGTTGCCGTTGGGATAGACAGGGATGAAGCTCTCCGGGAAGACGATCAGGCGGGCCCCCAGCCCCGCCGCCTCGGCGATGAGACGGCACGCCTTTTCCACCCCGGCCTCCACATCCAGCACCGCCGATTCAACCTGAACAGCCGCCGCCCGCACCAGGGATGATGGGGGTTTTGTTGTCATGGCTTCCGCCTCTCTCGCCTTGTCGGTCGCGCCCGCTCAGGGTGCCGGAATCCGGATTCGGATGGCGCGCGCGCGACGAATTCTTTGGTTGTTTCCAGCGATTTATAGCTCAGGGAGCTATCCGCCGCAACCCGCGGCAGATCCATGGTGCGGCGCCTCTCCTGGTTGGTTCTGCCTCGGCGCCCGGCGGGAAGCGCTTGGGGGAGAGACGCGATCATGCTAGGATTCACGGGCTTTTTGGAGGGTTCATTCGGAGAGAGGCTGCTCATCCGGCCGGGAGTTGGAGTGTGAAGCGCTTTCTGATTGTGGCGAGCCTCATCGCTCTCGTGACGGCGCGCCAAGCCTGGGCCGTCAGCGTGAAAGAGGACTACAACCCGGCCACCGATTTTTCCAAATACAAGAGCTTCCGGCTGAAGCGTGGAACACCGTCGTCCAGCCCGCTCACGCAAGCCAAGATCGAAAAGGCCATCTCTTCCGTTCTGACCTCGAAAGGATTGACCGCGGCTGGCGACGATGCCGGGCTCATCATCTACACCCACGTCAAGATCGGCGTCGACAAGGCGCTGGATGTCTCGTCCTTCGGCTACGGCGGCTATTTCGGCTGGGGTGGCTGGGATGGTGATTTCGGAGGGACCAGCGTGAACGTGGTGGACGTTCCCACCGGCACGCTCATGGTGGACATGGTGGACAGCTCCTCCCAGCAGATGGTCTGGCGCGGCATCGCGTCGGGAACCCTGCCCTCCAAAACCACAGAAGAGAAGTCCGAGCAACGAATCAACAAGGCGGTGGCGAAGCTGTTGAAGAAATTCCCGCCGCCAGCCAAGAAATAGACTGGTTGCCTCCAAACCCTTGAGCCCCGAGACCCCCGCCAACCGAGCTACCCCAGACTCCCCGGGAGATGTCCGTACCGGATTGAGCGCGGAGTTCCTGACCAGGGCCTTGCTGGACAATCTGCGCTTTGGCCAGGGAAAGTTTCCCGACACCGCCACGCGCAACGACTGGTACATGGCTCTCGCCACCACCATCCGAGATCGTCTCCTGGATCACTGGATCCGGACCCGCCAGACAATCCGGAGAAAAGGGGTGCGGGTAGTGGGCTATCTCTCCGCGGAGTTTCTCCCTGGGCCGCAGCTGGCCAACTGCCTGATCCACCTGGGAATCCTCGGCGAGTCACGGGTGGCGGTGGCCAGGGCCGGACAGGACCTGGAAACTCTGCTGGAGCACGAAGCGGAGCCGGGGCTGGGCAATGGCGGGCTGGGAAGGCTGGCCGCCTGCTTTCTGGATTCCCTCGCAAGTCTCGAAGTTCCCGCCATCGGCTACGGGATCCGCTACGAGTTCGGCATCTTCTCCCAACAGATCGTGGATGGGTGGCAGGTGGAAACTCCCGACAACTGGCTGCGCTCGGGTTACCCCTGGGAAATCCCGCGGCCCGAAATCACCTCACCCGTGGGGATGGGCGGCCACACGGAGACCTACACCGACGAGAGCGGCCGGTACCGGGTCCGCTGGATGCCGGGCCGAATCGTGGTGGGAATGGCCCACGACACGCCGGTGCCGGGTTATCGGGTGAGCACCACCAACTTCATGCGCCTGTGGAAGGCCGAGGCCAGCGAATCCTTCGACTTCCGCGCCTTCAACCTGGGTGATTACATCGGTGCCGTGCATGCCAAGGTCCTTTCGGAGAACATCACCAAGGTCCTTTACCCCAACGACAGCTCCCTCCAGGGCAAACAGCTGCGGCTGGAGCAGCAGTACTTCTTCGTCGCCTGCTCGCTGAAGGACATGATCCGGATTCACCTGTCTTCCGGGCAGAAGGTCGAATCCTTCCAGGAGAAATTCACCGTTCAGCTCAACGATACCCACCCCGCCATCGCGGTGGCCGAGCTGATGCGCCTGCTGGTGGACGAGCACGGATTGAAGTGGGAGCAGGCGTGGGAAATCACCCAGGGCACTTTCGCCTACACCAACCACACGCTGCTCCCCGAGGCGCTGGAGACGTGGCCCGTGCCGCTGCTGGCGCGACTGCTCCCGCGCCACCTCGAGATCATCTATGAAATCAACCGGCGCTTCCTGGAGGAAGTGCGGCTGAAATTTCCCGAGCAGGAGGAATTGACGGGAAGAATCTCGCTCGTGGAAGAGAACGGCGAGCGGCGCATTCGCATGGCGAACCTGGCCGCCGCGGGAAGCCACTCCATCAACGGGGTCGCCGAGCTGCACACCCAGCTGCTGAAGCAGAAAGTGCTGCCGGATTTCGCCCTCCTGGCGCCCGCCAAGTTTCACAGCATCACCAACGGCGTCTCTCCGCGCCGGTTTCTGCTGGTCAGCAATCCCCTTCTTTCAGACCTTCTCACGGCGCGACTGGGCGAGGATTGGTCCCTGCGGCTGGAGGAAGAGCTCCCGCGGCTGGAGAGCCTCACGGAGGATTCCCTGTTTCGCGACGACTGGCGCGGCGTCAAGGCCTCCAACAAGAAGCGCCTGGCGGCGTTCGTTTTGGATCGCACCGGCGTGACAGCGGATCCGGACTCGCTGTGGGATGTTCAGGTGAAGCGGCTTCACGAGTACAAGCGCCAGCATCTCAACCTGCTGCACATCGTTTCGCTCTACCACCGGCTGAAGCGGGGAGAGGGGGCGGAAGAGCCGCCCCGGACCTTCCTGTTCGGGGGCAAGGCGGCGCCAGGCTACTTTCTTGCCAAGCTCATCATCCGGCTGATCCACGGCGTGGCGGAAAGGGTCAATCTGGACCCCGACCTCCAGGATCGCCTGAAGGTGGTGTTCCTCCCCGACTTCAATGTCAAGGTCGCCCAGCGGATCTACCCGGCCGCGGACCTCTCGGAGCAGATTTCAACAGCGGGGACGGAGGCCTCGGGCACCGGCAACATGAAATTCGCCCTCAACGGCGCCCTGACCATGGGAACCCTGGACGGCGCCAACGTCGAAATCCGGGACGCGGTGGGGGAAGAGAACTTTTTTTCCTTCGGGCTCACCGTGGAAGAGGCGGCCCAGCTGCGCCAGAGGGGCTACCGCCCGCGGGAATTCTACGAATCGGACCCCCGGCTGCGGGAAGCTGTGGAGAGCATTGCCTCGGGCTTGTTCTCCCGGGGGGATCGGGATCTTTTCCGGCCTTTGGTGGAAGCGCTGCTGAATCATGATGAATTCCTTCTGCTGGCCGATTTCGGATCCTACGTGGAATGCCAGAGCCGCGCGGCCCGCGCCTATCGAGACCCGGAGCAATGGACGCGAATGTCCATCCGCAACGTGGCGCGCGCCGGGCGCTTCTCCTCCGATCGGGCCGTCCGGGAATATTGCGAGAAGATCTGGAAGGTGCGCCCCGCCCCGGCGCTCATCGGAGGTTGAGGCCGGACCTCAGGGAGCGCGGGAGGAATCGCCGTGAACCGGCACCTGAAGCGTGCTCAGAGTCGTCCCCAGGCCTCTGACGGACATTTCCAGAGCTCGTGCCTTGGAGATTCGGCTGACGAAGACTGATTTCTCGAGCGTGCCCCCCGATTCGATGAAGCCCAGTTTCGTGGACACGTAGGTGTAGGAGTACTCTCGCGATCCATCCGCGTAATCGACACGGACGACGAGCCGCAGGTCGTAATCCGGCTCATTGACGGCTCTCACCCGGACGTGGAACGAGGCAAGATCCAGCTGCGGGAGATCCATCGTCCAAGTGGCATCGAGGGAACCCCTCGCTTCCGAAAGCGGCCGGGTGGAGAGGGGGGCCATGTGAGCATCCAGCTCGAGCGCTTCCATTCCGGTGTCCGGCAGCGTCTGGACCGACAAACGATCGGATTCCGCAGACGCATCCGCCAAGAATCCCTTCAGCCGGAGTGTCTGGAGGCGGATGACCCGGTGCTCCAAGTCCGACCACAGCAGCACCCAGTGATCCGGTGGCGCTTGGAGGTCGACGGTTTCTCCCGGAGCCAGGTCTGAAGGCAGCCGGAACACCTCCGACAGATCGGTGAGGGAGCTGCCCGCGAGATGCTTGGCAGGAGCAACCCATTCGAGCATCCTGTAGAACGTAAAATCGTCCACGAGGCCGGGTGCCACGCCGCCCGGTGCAGGGAAATAGAGCAGGCTGACCCGGGCCTGCGAAGGGAATTCTCCCGCCGCGCTCCGCACCTGACGAATGAGCTTTTTCTCCATGGCCCAGTAGCTTGAGAAGTCGTTCTGATCCACCAGGCTGACGACCAGGCACCCGATCGCGATGACCAGCAATCCGCCCACGAGGATCGCCTGCTGCCAGGCCCGGGTAAACAGGCGACAAAGCAGATCCAAGGCAGCCCCGGCCATCAGGGCCACGCCAAGCAGCGGGATGTAGAAGCCCCTCGCCGATAAGCCGTAATTGACCGCGAAAAACAGCGAAATCGTTCCGATGAGGATGATTCCGCCCAACCCCAACGCCGCAATGGACGGCCAAGGCGAATCCTCGGAATCGACCGTCCCTCGTTTCCATAGCTGCCAGGCGAGGGCCGCCAGGAGGATCAGTCCCAGCAGGAAAGGCGCGCTCATGACGGACTCGGTCAGCACTTGCCAATGATGGCCGTCCAGAAGCGTGCGGTGACGATACTCGATGAGCCCTGCGACAAGGAGAGAAAGCACCTCCATGATCCGATCGGGGATGCCGGCAAGGCCGATCCACCCATGCCGGTCCAACCGCCTCGCGGTTGGACCGAAAATCACCAGGCCCGCGAAGATCGCCGAGATGGTCGTGAAACCGAAGAGGCTCCAGAACACATTGAGCTTCGCCCGGGGAAACAGGACCATCCGGACGGCCACCACGATCGCCAGAAGAGGCAGGAATTGCTCGACGGACAAGGCCGTAAAGAGGAACAGACAGAACGGCAGAATCATACTGAAGGCTGTTTCTCGACCCTGTCTGGCATTTCCCAGATAGAGCCAGGCTCCCAGGAGAAAGAGGAAGAGCGGAATGACGTACAGCGTCATGGCTGCCGGCCAAAGCAGGGCCTCGGTTTTGATGGGGTGCAACACGAAGATCAGGTTGGCGAACGTGCGCATCCGCCAAGGCACTTTCAGGATTCTAAGGATTCGATCCAGCAGGTAGACCGACAGCCCAAACGCCAGTAATCCCAGGGCATGAAACGCCGCCCAGTGGAATGCCTCGGGGCTGTTGCCACTCAGGCCCCGGTACATGAGCGGGATGATGACGCCATGGGAGATCCTGGAATTGAATTCCTGCGTCCAGTGGCGCATCGCGGACAGGTAGGATTGCGAATTGCTGTAGGAAAGCAGATAAAAGTCATCCGAGTATCCGCCCCGCGCCCAGACTCGCCCGTAGGCAGCGATGACCAGCGACAAAAGCATGGCCATCCCCCACCGCTCCCGAGTCAAAGAAGACCTGGAGACGGGGCTTTCGCGCTTTTCGATCACCTCGAATCCTCGCCGCGGCCGGGAATCAGTCGTCATTAACAGGCCAACCCTGCGTCCAAGGCACAAGTGGTGAATCATTCCACGAAATCGACCGCCTGGGAAGTGCTGGGGACGCCCAATTGGCTCTGTTGCGCCCTCGACGGCGCGGATGGTATTCTCACGTCACATGTGCCTATCGACACTCCAGTGGCGAGCTGCTTGTGGTTGAGCGGCTGATGGCTGCGAATCACGACGCAAAGCGCTCGGCGCGAATCGGCATCCGATAGCGATTTGTTGAACTCGCTCGGTAAGTCCCCGTAACACGTCTGATGCCGCATCCTCATAATCAAGCCAAGTGCGCGTCACCTGCTGATGCTGCCAACCCATTTGGACGATTCGTGGACGCGCGCCCGACACTCGGCACGAAGATTTCCATTGACGGCTCGGAGAATTCGACGTAGAAGTAGCCCCATCTACCCCTCGCCATCACACAGAAGCGACGGCTTGTTCGGCCGGTACGATTCTCATTGGGCAAATGCTATTTGAGGTACCTGACTTTCTTTTCATAAACTCAGATTTCTTGTGCGCTTTTGCAGGCTGCGACGTTTTAGATAGATTGAGGGCTTGTCCAATAGAAACGGACAGTTTGGCACAGTGGCCCGCCGGGACTTGAAATACCAGCGGTTGGCGCTCCGCGCGGGCCCAAGTCCGCGAGTTCTGATTTGTGCCCTCGACACAGTCTGGAATCCGCCGTAGATCCTTGGTCATCAGCTCTCGACCCGTTCGCATTTTGGGAGTCCCGCAGGCTCTCGTCCAGGCATAAGGAGCGACCCATGGTCCGCCGAGCCTTCTTGTTCGTGCTGTTAGTGCTCACGTTCGCGTCGCCTTCCCTTGCCCAGCGGGAAGTCTGCGACCTGGAAGGGAGCTGTTGTCTTCCTCCCCGAAATT
>JAKEFJ010000031.1 GCA_022616665.1 Acidobacteriota bacterium | reverse complement strand
ATCCTTCTGTCGGGCTTCGATCCCCTGCGACGGGAGATCGCCCGGCTCTCCATCGAGAGACTCGTGGAGGATGGGCGCATTCATCCGGGACGCATCGAGGAAGTGGTCCAGAAGGTCCGGGAAGAACTGGAACAGATCATCTTCCAGACCGGCGAGACCGCCGCTTTCGAGATGGGAATCGTCTCCCTTCCTGAGCCGCTGGCCAGGCTTGTGGGCAAGATGAAGTATTTCATGATCTCGGGGTACAACCTCCTGCAACACTGCCGGGAGACCGCGGTTCTGGCCTGCAGCATGGCTGCGGAGCTGGAGCTTTCCGGCGACCTGTTGAAGCGGGCGGGGCTGCTTCACGGCATCGGCTGGGTCGCCGATTCCGGATCCGACACTCCCCCGCTGATCCTGTCCTCGGAAATCGCCGCACGGCTCGGCGAGAGCCCCAGGGTCGTCCAGGCCATCCGCAGCCTTCACCCTTCGGAGAGCGAAACCTCGGTGGAAGCCGCTCTGCTCCGGATGGCCCGCAAGATCTCGCTATCGCGCCCGGGGATGCGGCGAGAGAACATGGAAATCTGGATGTCCCGCATGCGCGATCTGGAGCAGGTGGCCATGAGCTTTCCCGGTGTTTCCCGGGCCTACGCCATGCGCTCGGGCAAGGAGCTGAGAGTGCTGGTGGAGACCGACAAGATCAGCGACGCCGATGTCCTGTGGCTCTCCAAGGACATCGCATCGAAGATCGAGCGCGACATCAACTATCCCGGCCAGGTGCGGGTCAACGTGATCCGGGAGACCCGCGCTGTGGACTTCGCCAAGTGAGCGCGTGAACCTTCTCTTCATCGGCGACGTGAACGGGCGGGCGGGACGCAATCTGGTCCAGGAGCACCTGGACCGGCTGGTGGACCGACATCGCGTGGACTATGTCGTGGCCAACGTCGAGAATGCCGCCGAAGGGTTCGGTATCACCCCCCCGCTGGCCTCCGAGCTGGAGGCGATGGGCCTGCACGTGATGACCTCCGGGAATCACATCTGGGACAAGGCGGAAATCCTGCCGTACATCGAGGAGCACCGCAATCTGCTCAGACCTCACAATTTCCCTGCCGGCACGCCGGGAACCGGAGTGCACGTGGGCGCCACTCCCGGCGGCGTGCCGGTAGCGGTGATCAACCTCATGGGACGGGTCTTCATGAACACGCTGGATTGCCCCTTCCGCGCCGCCGACCGGATCCTGGAGGAGTTGAAGGACCGATGCCGGGTGATCCTGGTGGACTTTCACGCCGAGGCCACCTCCGAGAAGGTGGCTCTCGGATGGTACCTGGACGGACGGGTCACTGCCGTCGTCGGCACCCATACCCACGTTCAGACCGCGGACGAGCGTCTCCTTCCCCAGGGCACCGCCGTCATCACCGACGTGGGGATGACCGGCGCGCGGGACTCGGTGATCGGGGTCGAGAAGGACCTGGCGATCCGACGGTTTCTGCAGCAAATGCCCGTCCGGTTCGCCTGTGCCAGGAAAAACCCGCGCCTGTGCGCCGTGGTGGTGGAGGTCGACGAGGCCACCGGACGCGCCCGAAAGATCGAGCGCCTCGATCTTCCGGGCGCCGAGTAAGGCCGAAGGGGAGCCGGGCCGTGGAGCAGATTCCCCTCAAACCCCTGGAACAAAGCCGACGCGTTTACAGCGTCTCGGAAATCAACGCCCTCGCACGTGACCTGCTGGAGTCCGCCTACTTCGACATCTGGGTCGAGGGAGAGGTCTCCAATCTCCGTTCCCCCGGATCGGGGCACCTCTATTTCACCCTCAAAGACGCTTCGTCCCAGATTGCCGGCGTGCTGTTTCGCGCCCAGTCGTCCCAGCTCAAATTCACGCTGGAGGACGGCCTCAAGGTCCTCACCCGCGGCCGGCTCTCCCTGTACGAGGCGCGCGGCACCTACCAGATGATCTGCCAGTGGATGGAGCCCGCGGGCATCGGGTCGCTCCAGCTCGCCTTCGAGCAGCTCAAGCATCGCCTGGAGATCGAGGGGCTCTTCGATGCGGCGCGCAAGCGTCCCCTGCCGGCTCTGCCACAGAGACTCGGGGTCGTCACTTCCCCCACCGGGGCGGCCCTGCGAGACTTTCTCCACGTGCTGGGCCGGCGCTTCGCGAATTTGCAGATCACCATCCACCCGGTTCGGGTGCAGGGAAGCGAGGCAGCTCCGGAGGTGGCCGCCGCGATTCGACGGCTGAACCGGATCGGAGGATTCGACGTGCTGGTCATCTGCCGGGGCGGGGGCTCCCTGGAGGACCTCTGGCCCTTCAACGAAGAAACCGTCGCGCGGGCGGTGGTGGAATCCCGCATTCCGGTCATTTCCGCCGTCGGGCACGAGGTGGACTTCACCATCTGCGATTTCGTTGCCGACTTCAGGGCCGCCACCCCTTCCGCCGCCGCGGAGCTGGTCATCGCCAGCAAGGAAGAACTGGAAGATCGGATTACCTCCCTCTCAGCCCGCCTGCGATCGGCCATGCGGATTCACTTCGGCGAACTCCGCGAGCGGATCGCGCGATTGGGAAGGAGCCGGACCCTGCTCTCCGCCCGAGCCCACGTGGAGTCCCTTTCCCAGAGACTGGACGACTCCCAGGGGCGCCTTCGGGAGGGGTTGCGGGGGATTCTCGAAGAGCGCAGGAAACGCCTGCACCACGCCCGCGAAGCGATCTCGCCGAAGCTTCTCTCTGCCGCCGTTTCCGCCCGGCGCCAGAGATTGCGCCATGGGATGCAGCTCGGCGAGCGGGGGCTCGTTCATCACATCAAGTCCTTGCGCGAGCGGTGGCGGAACCTCTCATCATTGCTGGATTCCCTCTCCCCGCTGGCGGTGCTGGATCGAGGCTACGCCCTTTGCCTGGATCCTGAATCCGGCTCGCCGGTCACCGATACTCACCAGCTTCCCCGCTCCCGGCGGGTGGAGGTCCGGCTTCGGAGAGGGAGTATCGGATGCAACATCCACGAGGTGATTCATGCCCAAGACGACGAAAAGGGGATCTAAGGAAATCCGGTTCGAAGAGGCCTTGACCGGCCTGGAGAAGATCGTCGCGCAGCTGGAAGGGGGCGATCTTCCGTTGGACGACGCTTTGAAGCTGTTCGAGGAAGGGGTGCGGCTTTCCCGATTCTGCAGCGCCAAGCTGGACGAGGCGGAGCGGCGAATCGACATCCTGATGAAAGGAGCCGACGGCGAGTGGCAGGCCATGCCCTTCCAAGGCGAGAACGAGGAGAACGTTGAAGACGGCACACCACGCGAAGGGTCATGACACCGCGGCATTCCGGCGATATCTGGGTCGCCAGAGGCGCGAAATCAATCGCGAGCTCCGCCAACGCCTGGCGCTCCCCAAAGCGGCTCCGCGGGCCTTGGTGGGCGCCATGCGCTATTCGCTGATGGCCGGGGGTAAGCGAGTACGACCGATCCTGGTTCGCGAGGCCTGCCGGGCAGTGGGAGGAGCCGATGCCTGGGTGCTCCCGGCCTGCTGCGCACTCGAGATGATTCACACCTACTCGCTGATTCATGACGATCTCCCCTCCATGGACGACGACCGCTGGCGGCGAGGCCTGCCCACCGCCCACGTAAAGTTCGGGGAGGCGCTGGCGATCCTTTCCGGCGACGCCCTGCACACCCTGGCGTTCCAGATTCTCTCCCAGGAGCCTAAGGGGGATCGCTTCGCCGCCCGGCGCACCCGGGTCCTGTCGGAAGTGGCCGAGGCGGCCGGTGTGGTGGGAATGGTTGGGGGGCAAGTCCGGGATCTTGAATCGGAGGGCAGGCCTGTATCACCCGCCGTGCTTGCACGGATTCACCAGGGAAAGACCGGGGCGCTGCTCACGGCAGCCGTGGTGGCCGGGGGCGTCCTGGGAGGGGGAAGCGAGCGCGATGTGGCGGCGCTGCGGCGCTATGGCCGATGGCTGGGACTCGCCTTCCAGATCGTGGACGACATCCTGGACGAAGAAGGAACCCGTTCCAATCTCGGCAAATCCCCGGGCAAGGACAGGGCCAAGAAGAAGGCCACCTATCCCGTGCTGTTCGGCTTGGAGAAATCCCGCTCCATGGCGCGCAGCGCAGTGCTCTCCGCACGCAAGGCGCTGCTTCCTCTGGGCCCCCGCTCGACGCGCCTTGCCCAGATGGCGGAATTCATCCTCTCGCGGGACAGCTGACTCGATGTCCCGCAGCCACCGGGCAGCAAGTTGAGGAAGCCGCCTTCGGAAAAGCTGCGCCTGGATCAACTCATGGTGGCGCGTGGCCTGGCGGAGAGCCGCGAACGCTCACAGGCCCTGATCCTCGCGGGACGCGTGGAAGTGGAGGGAAAGCGCGCCGTCAAGGCGGGCGAGCGGGTCGACTCATCGGTCCGCCTGGTGCTCCTGGGTCCGGATCACCCTTTTGTCGGGAGGGGCGGAGTCAAGCTGGCGGGCTCGCTGTCGCGCTTCGGCATCGACCCCGCCGACCGGGTGGCACTCGATGTGGGGGCGTCCACCGGAGGGTTCACCGACTGCCTGCTGCAGCGCGGCGCCCGCCGCGTCTATGCGCTGGATGTGGGAACCGGCCAGCTCCACGAGCGTCTCAGGAAGGACCCGAAGGTGGTAGTTCTGGAATCGATCAACGCCAGGTACCTGAAGGCCACGGATATTCCTGAGAGCGTCTCCCTGATCACCGTGGACGTCTCGTTCATTTCCCTGCGGCTCATCCTCCCCGCCCTCGTCCCCCTGATGAGCCCCGGCGCGGACCTCGTCACGCTGGTGAAGCCGCAGTTCGAGGTCGGCAGGCGGGAAGTGGGCAAGGGAGGCATCGTGCGCGACCCTCGCTTGCACCGCCGGGTGATCAATGAAATCCTCTCGTTTGGCGCCTCGGTTGGATTGACGGCGGCAAATCTCTGTGCCTCTCCGCTGCCGGGAACTGAGGGCAATCGCGAGTACTTTCTACATTTTCGCGCCGGTGAGCCAGGAGGGGGGGTCCCCTCCCAGCTCGAGCAGCGGCTGGCGGAGGCGCTCTTGCCGTGAGACTCAACCTGGAACTCAATCCGGTCGGCATCGTGACCAAGTCCCGCGCGGCGGGAGCCCGGGAGCTCCTGCGAAAACTCACGGCACTCCTGCGGCGCCGCGGCATTCACTACCTGTGCGATCCCGCCACGGCCAAGCTGCTGGGTGAGCGTGCGAAATCCCGGACCCTGCCCGTATTGGCTGGATCGGTGAAGCTCCTGGTGGTGCTGGGCGGTGACGGAACGCTTTTGGGGGTGGCTCGGAGCCTGACCCATCGCCCCGTTCCGGTGCTCGGCGTGAACCTGGGAAAGCTGGGTTTTCTCACCGAAACCGCTCTGGGAGATCTGGAAGAGGTTCTCGCGAACGTGCTGGACGGACACTTCGAGGTGGAGGAGCGCATGATGCTCCAGGTCCAGGTCCTGCGCGGCAGAAAATCGATCGCGACCTCCACGCTCTTGAACGACGTGGTGATCAACAAGAGCGCCCTGGCCCGGATTCTGGAACTGGATGTTCGCATCGACGGGCAGTTCGTGGCCATCTACCACGCCGACGGGCTCATCGTGGCCACTCCCACCGGCTCGACCGCCTATTCCCTTTCCGCCGGAGGGCCCATCGTGCTTCCGGGAATGAAGGCCTTTTGCATCACCCCCATCTGCCCTCATGCTCTCACCAACCGACCCCTGGTAGTCCCCGACTCAGTGACCATCCAGGTCACCCTCGAGTCGGAATCCCCTGACGTTTACTGCACCATGGACGGTCAGATCGGCCTGCCTCTGAAAGCCGGCGATCGCCTGAAAGTGAGGCGAAGCGGCACGATTCTTCCCCTGATCGTGCCCCACCCGCGAAATTACTTCGACGTGCTCCGCAAGAAATTACGCTGGGGCGCCCGCTGAGGTGACTTGATCCAGGCGGGGCCGTGGGCTGGCGGTCGGGTTTCGTGGGCCTGCAAGGCGCCTACTTGCCGGAAGGGGTGGCGGGGGGCGGCGGGGCTCCTGAGACCAAGACCTTGGCGCCGTACTTCTCGATCATGGCCGAGTCGATCTCGGGGACCGACTTTTTCTCCGCCGCCAGCCGGTTCAAAGTCGACTTCATCTCGTTGGACCCCTGGTCGCGGGCGCAAGTGCACTTGCCCAGTGTGTCGAAGCAATCGCCGCACAGGCAGTTGTATCGATCGGCTACGATGGCGGCCTTGGCGGACAGCAGGACGGGGGAACCGGGCACCAGGGTATCGGAGGCCGGCTTGGCGGCCGAAACGGGAGCAACGGAAGACCCGGTGAATCTTCTCACCAAGAAAAAGCCGGCCGCTGCCGCGAGAGCCAGGATCAGCAGAATGCTCAGCCATCTCGGCCTTCGGCGCGGAGCTGGGGGGGAAGGAAATTCCGGATCCATTCGGTCCTCCTGAAAACCGCGGTATTATAGGGAACCGCCCGGGGGGAGTCAAAGACCGGTGTTTCATCCCGAACGAGAGAGGAGCCTATGATCGAGCGCTTCCAGGAAGATCTGAAGCGGGCCATGAAGGCCGGCGACAAGCTGACCGTCTCCGTCCTCCGCATGCTCATTTCGGAACTCAAGTACTCCGCTATCGATGAGAAGCGGGACCTGGGCGAAGCGGAAGTGGCGGCCCTCATCCAAAAATCGATTCGCAGCCGCAAGGAGTCCATCGAGGCGTTTCGCACGGGGGGACGGCCCGAGCTGGAGGAAAAAGAAGAGGCCGAACTCAAGATCCTGGAGCTCTACCTTCCTGCCCAGATGCAGGGCCCGGAGCTCGAGCAAGCCGTGGATCGGCTGCTTTCCGAGCTCAACGTCACGCAGAAGAAGGACATGGGGCGTGCCATGAAGGAATTCATGTCGCGCTACCGGGGAAAGGCTGACGGGAAAGCCGTCAACGCACTCATCGCCTCCCGGCTGCGCTAGGCCGCCGCTCCCGTGCGGTTGAAAGGCCTCCAGACGGCGGCTATACTCCGGCCCGGTAGGTCCATTGCACCACCTGAGGGTCTCTCCTGTTGCGGATCTTCCGCCCAAACAAGCTGCTCCTGCTCCTGTTGACCGGGGGGGCGCTCTCCCTGCTGCCCTTGTCCGGGTGCGGGAATGGAGGTGAGGATCCCGACATCGTCATTGCGCCGATCATTCAAGCCAGCGTCTTGCAGACCAGCCCGACGCAGGCCGACCGAGTGGTCTTCATGGACAACATCACCGCGGTGGGTGACATCGTCAACGCCGATTTGGTGGTGCGGGATTCCACGGGTACTCTCGATCTCGATGACGTTGATCTGGTGCTGCGCTACGACGCGACGTTCATACAGGTCACCGTCGTAAGGCCGGAAACCTTGTTCGGAAACTGCGGAACCGTGAACACGGCCTGCAATCTCGTGAGCCCCATCTGTTTGGCCGACCTCCCCGGCGGCAATGCCGGGGGGACGAGATTCTGCCGCATCAACGGCAGCACGCTCTGCCTGACCGATGCCGACTGTCCCTCCCCGAACGACTTTTGCGGGAATTTCGGCCGGCTGCCGTTCTCCGCCGCCGTGGTCACGGGGCCCAAGACCTGCTCCAACAAATCATCCCAATCCTGCACCCAGAACTCCGATTGCAAGTTCTGCACGTCCAATTCGGCCACGGCCTGCGCCGATGCCTCCGATTGCAGCGGGGTCTGTACCTTGGACGTATGCGCCGGGGGGTCGTTCGATGGACTACCCTGTTCCACCAACGCCAATTGCGTGGACACTTGCAGCGCGGGCACCTGCTCCGGCTGTCCAGCGGTGTTGGTCAACGGAACGACCCGCATCGTGAATCTCACCATGCGCGTGATCGCGACGGGAGTCAGCGATGTGCGGTTCGTGGTCTCATCCAATCCGCTCGATCAAGCCTCCTTTCTCCGCAAGGACACGGCGGATTTGAGCGGAATCCAGTTCTGGCCCTCGGTAGACTCGATCGATCCCTCGGTGGTCCAGGGGTCATTCACGGTGACTGGAACGAAGTAACGGCGCCTCCTGACGGCGCCACGAAACGACGGGGGGAACATGGAAGAAAAAGTCGTCGCCCATTACAAGAACGGCAAGACCCTGCGGGGGCTCACTCAGGACTTCACTCCCGGCTCCGAGTCCTTCTATCTTCTGCCCAGCGAGGGAGGAGGCGTCCCCAGCACCGTCCGCATCGAGGATCTGAAGGCGCTTTTCTACGTCCGGGAATGGGGGGCCGCCCGGCGCTCCGTTGAGCGGGCCAAACAGTTCGCCATGGAATCCGCCCTGGGGAAAAAAACCGTGGTCGAATTTCATGACGGCGAGAAGGTCTGGGGATTCTCAGAAGGGTACACCCGTGAAAGGCAGGGTTTTTTCTTCTACCCCGCCGACCCCGCGGAAAACAATGTCCGAATCTATGTGATTAACAGCGCCGTGAAGGACATCCGCTTCGAAGATTGACTATTTCTCGTGCTCGCGGATGTAACGCAGGACGACGTCATCCAACGTATCGTCCTTCTGAATCCGCTCCTCCAGGTTTTCCCATCCCATGTAGTCTTCCAGCGCCTTGCGAGTGGCGGCATCGTATTTGCCGTTGATCGGCCCCTTGTAGAAGCCGCGCTTGGCAAGCATTTGCTGGAGCTCCCGGGCCAGCTCCGAGTCGATGGTGTGAACCCGGGATCGGTCCGTGCGGCCGAAGTAAAGATGATGGATCCCCACCAGGCGCCGCAGCTCCCGCAAAGGCTCCGGATGGTCATCCACCCGGAGATCGACCCAGCGGTCTCCCTTCCCGCCGTAACCGGCGCCCTTGCGGACCACCAGGAGGGCCGCCGATTCTCGGCCGCGGCGATCTCCCCCGGCCGCCTGCCCCGCTTCCAGCGCCACCAGGAGGCGATCGGGGAGCTCGCCCTTTGACGTCTCAAAAGCCTTGGCCATGGCATCCACGGTGTCGGGTCCTACGAGGATGTTCCCTTGGACGGCGAAGTGCTCCCCGATCTTGCCGCCGGCCCAGGAGAAGCAGTTCTTTCCAGTGAAGGTGGCTGCTCTGCCTTTCGCGTCCACCATTCCCACCTGCCGATCCTCCCGACCCGCATCGGCATTCACCACTTTTTGCAGCGCCGCCTGGGCGCTGAGGCCCCGGGCCATCAGCTCGAGACCCTCCTGACCAAAGCTAAGATTTGCGGCCGCTTGGGTGGCCACCGCTCCAACACCTGCCTTGGCCCAGGGAACACCGCTGCCCACCGCGGGAAATTTGGACGTCACCCCCACGCCGAGATCTCCCGTGGCGGCATCGTAGGCCACGATAGAGAAAGTGGCGATGACAGGACTCCCCCGGCGCGAGCCGGTGCCGGCCGCCGCAGGAAGGGTCCACAGGGAAACGAAGCCTGCGAGCAGCCATACGGCTGATGTCGGGCGCTTCACCACCTGCCTCCGTTGAAAAGGGCCTCCGAAGTCTCGTCCAGGGTCACGAACCGGACCTGAGCGCCTTTGGGATGCCCCAACTCCAGCAGCGCTACCGTCCTTGGAAGCGAGAAACGCCGGGGCCCGGCGGCTCCGGGGTTCAGGAACCGCACTCCCCCCACGACCCGGTCGAAGGGAGCGTGCGTGTGACCAAACACCACCAGAGTGGGTCGAAACTCCTTGAGAAGCTCCGAGGCCTCGGGCGAAAGCCGTTCGGGATGCCCGATCTGGTGTGTCAGGACGATGCGCTCCGGCTGAAACTCGAGAATTTCCGACGCCTTCAGAGTGGAGACCAGAGAAAAGCCGTCGGTGTTTCCATGCACGGCAGTGACCGGTGCCACACAGCTCAGCTCCGCCAGCATTTCTTCGCCGCCGATGTCCCCGGCATGAAGAATCCGATCCACACCCTGAAAGATCTCCAGGATGATCGAGTCGAGTCTGCCGTGGGTATCCGAGAGGATGCCGATTCTCATGCCATTATCCGCTGGGAATTCTCATCCGCAGGTCCCGCGCCTGTCAAGGGATTGACGAACCTTGCCCGCGGATCACCGGGGCCCTATATTCCCGGGGTGTTTACTTCGAAAAGGAGGTTGGAAATGAAACATGTTCTCATGGGCGCAGCGGTGGCCTTGCTTCTCTCGGTCGGCATGGCCCACGCCAGCGTGGGATTCGACGTGGCGGTTGGGATGAATCTGAATGAAGACACCCGGATCTTCCTGAACGTGACGAACCAGACCTGGCAGCCCGCGGTGCCCACCACCCTCATTCAAGGATGCGCCTATCCGGAGGACGATTTCCCGGTCATCGCCTTCCTGTCGTACCACTCGCACCGCAGCCCGAGCTTCATCTTGAACCTCCGGAGGGAGGGCTACGGCTGGGCCGACATATTCTTCCAGCTCAATGTCCAGCCCTCGGTGTTGTTCGTGGGCATCAATCGGGACCCGGGGCCTCCCTATGGAAAGGCCTGGGGGTACTGGAAGAAGCACCATCGTCCCGGCACACGGCAGCGCTATCGGATTGCGGATCGAGACATCGTGGGCCTGGTGAAGGTCCAGACAGCTTCCCGCCATTTCGGCGCCAGCCCTTTCGCGGTGATTGACGCGCAGCGCAGCGGAAGGCGGCCCGAGGCTTTCGCCGTGGATCGCTGGAAGCAGAAGAACGGCCGAAAGACCTGGACCACCCCCGCGAGCCAGGTGAAAGGTCGAGGGCAGGGCTCGGATCGTGGCCAGGCCGACGCGAAATCACATGGACAAACCAACTCCAAGGGAAAGGGCAACGGGAAGGGCCAGGGCAAGGGCCACGGAGCCGATCGAGACTGACTGGAAAACCGCCAAGACCATGGGCGCGGGAAGGAATCGTCCCGCGCCTTTTTTTGTATTAGAAATCCTCCGGAAGATCCATTTGAAGAATGGTTGGGAATCGTGTTTTTTCTGGATTCATTCCGCCCTTCGCTGAATCAAAAGCCTCCCAATCGCTGTTGGCCACGACCAAGAACCGGTTCTTTTCCAGCACCCCCAAAGTCGGGGCGGTGAGAGCCTCGGTTCCGGACTCCAGAACCGCGACTCGCTCCACTTTTCTCCCGCCCTGCGAAAGGGCGAGAGCGAGCACGCGGATCGGTTGCGTGCCGTTCTGGACGGCCACCAGACCCGCGCCACGGGTGTAGATCCCATCGATCCCCAGCAACGTGGTGTTTGCCGGAGAGTCCAGGAGCGACACGCGCTTGGTGGAGAGATCCACCCGAAAAATCCCCGAGGAATAATCCGCCACGAAGAGCGTCTTTGCATCCGCCGAGAAGTCCAGCCCCTGGGGGGAAGTAAATGGGCCCGGCACCAGATAGGGAGTCAAATCTCCCTTCCCGGCCTGCAGGACCCAGATCCCTGGTGACAGACTGTCGGTGAGGTAGACATTTCCCTGCCCGTCGACCGCCAGGTCACCGAACACATGTTCCCCGGTTCCGGCAGGGGCCAGGTGCTTCCCGATCAATTGTCCCGATTTCAGATCGTAGCGGAAGACCCCGGCGCTGCCGGTCTCCCCTTTGCGAAATCCATCCATCTCCGCGATGGGTGAGCTGCACACCCAAAGGACGCCGCGCACCGCGTCCACCTTCATGCCGAAGACGCCGGAAAGCGAATTATCCGGGGAGCTGAAATCCCGCGCCTGGAAGGTTTTTCCGTCGATTCGAAGGATCTTTCGCTCCCGCACGCTGCCCAGGAAGAAATCCCCGCTGGCGGGATCTCGGGCCAGGCCTTCCGGAATGAGCCCCTTTTCATGGACTCTGAACAGCGAGCGACCCTTGCCCACCGGCAAAGCGTTTCGTCTCAGCTGCTCCAGCGCTTTCGCGAACCCGGCGGTTCCTCTCAGGCTCGAGAAATCCTCGTCCTTCGAGGCCGGAAGCGCCATGCCCATCGACGCGACTCGATGCAGCCACTTCAAGGCCTCATCGGGGTGTCCAGTCAAAGCTTCGGCGCCGGCAAGATTGTAGAGGTAGGTCGGCTGCCGGGGCCGCAGGCGCACCGCTTCCGTCATGGCCTTGCGATACGCGTCGTAGTCTTTCAGCAGATAGGCGCTTTGGGCCCGCTGAAACGCCGCGCGCCCCAGCGCGACCGCATCCTCCGGCGCTTGTGCCAGTCCATCGGCGATCGAAAATGGAACAAGCAGCGCCGCGGCCAAGAGTCGTGTCTTCATGGTCCTCCTGAAATCGGCAGTTGGTTTGACACTCCGAAGAATGCTTGGATATTATCCGAGAATTGCCACGCAAAGTTTCGAGAGGAGAGTCCATGGGCTTTGCCACCGACGCCATTCATGCGGGTCAGGAGCCTGACCCCACCACCGGCGCCATCATGACCCCCATTTACCAGACTTCCACCTACGTTCTGGAAGCGCTGGGAAAGAGCAAGGGATTCGACTACGCCCGCACCATCAATCCCACCCGGCTTGCGCTGGAGAATAACCTGGCGGCATTGGAGGGCGGGGACAAAGCCTACTGCTTCGCTTCCGGCATGGCCGCCATCTCCGCCGTCATGACGCTGGT
>JAKEFJ010000250.1 GCA_022616665.1 Acidobacteriota bacterium | reverse complement strand
GGCAAAGGGCTGGGGGTTGTCTGGGGCGATTTCGACTCCGACGGGTGGCAGGACCTCTACGTGGCCAACGACTCCACCCCTAATTTCCTCTACCACAACAATGGCAACGGAACGTTCGCCGAGATCGGACAGAAGGCAGGCGTAGCGCTGGGCGAGGAAGGCCTGCCCCGGGCGGGGATGGGTGTCGCCGTCGGCGACTGCGACGAGGATGGGCGGGAGGATCTTTTCGTGACGAACCTTTCTCAGGAGCCGAACTCGTTCTTCCGGAACCTAGGCGACGACCTCTTCGCCGACGAGACCTATCCATCGGGGCTCGGGTCCCCCAGCCTCCTGGCTCTCGGATTCGGAACCAATTTCCTCGATGCCGATCTCGATTCCAAATTGGACATTTTCATCACCAACGGGCACATCCTCGACAACGTGGAGCTCTATTCCGACTCCATCACCTACCGGCAGACCCCTTTCCTGTTCAAGAACCTGGGAAGCTGCAGGTTTCGGGATGTCTCTTCCGCGTCGGGCCCCTACTTTCGCTCCAAGGACGTGGGGCGTGGCTCCGCCGTGGGAGATCTGAATCACGACGGCGCTCCCGATCTGGTGGTGAGCGCCAACAACCTCCCCGCCCACCTCCTTCTCAACCGGACCCCCAGGTCATCCCGGCACTGGATCGCCTTGAGGCTGTCGGGGAAGCGAGGGGGCGATGCGCTGGGGACCAGGGTGGAGGCCATGGCGGGTGGAAAGTCCCATTGGGCGCAGGTGCGTAGCGCCTCCAGCTACCTTTCCCAAGGGGACGCGGCGCTCGAGCTTGGACTGGGTGATGCGGGGGCGGTGGAACGGCTGCGGGTGTGGTGGAGCGGAGGAAAGGTGGAGGAATTCCAATCTCTGGCAGCCGATCACTACTATCTGATTCGGGAAGGGACGGGGTCGGCCCAGGCGGCTGGTCCGGGAACCGCCTGGAAACGCTGAGGCGTGGTGCCGAGGTCTACGGTTGGTTCCGTCTGTCTGGAGCGCGGGCCGAAAGGACGATGCTGCGCTCCGGGAGGCCGGTCACGGTGATGGCCTCCACCAGATAATAGTAGCGGCGTCCCGCCTGCACCGAGGAGTCCTGGTAGAGGTAATCGGTCTCCTCCAGGCTGTCGGCGCCACTGGGGAGGGTCACCGGGTTCACCCGCTGAAACGTCTCGGAAGGGCTGGAGCCCCGGTAGACATTCCAGCCCAGAACGTCGATCTCCCGTGTCGTTTCCCACTGGAGCGTGATTCCGGCGCGTGAAGGGACGGCGCTGAAGGATGCAAGATCGAACGGGTAGACCGGGTCCATCTGGGCAGTGTAGCGGAAGCGGGCCGGAGCTCCCCCGAGTCCGGGGTTGCGCACAATCAGGATGGCTTCTCGAACGCCGCGCCAGGGAATTCCCACTTCGCCATGACCCCTGTCATCCAGCTCCAGCTCCACCAGGTGCGGTCGCGGTCGGCCCACGGGAGTGATGACCAGATCGACCTGAAGCAGCGACGGAACTTCCGCATCGAACCGGATCTTCAATCCTCCGCGGCTGCCGTCCCCCTCGAAGCGGATAATGGCCGCCCCCAGCGGATCCACCGACTCCAGCCCGCTGGATTCCGCGGGAGAGCCTTGATGCGTCGTACGGGGGGTCAGGGGAGGGTAGAGGGAGCCCAGGCGGAAGTGATCTCCATCGTCTCGGGTCCCGGTGAACAGGCACCAGCGCGTGTAATCTCGATACGCTTCGGGGAGCGTCCCCAGGTCCATCCTTCGCAGGACCTCGTCCATCAGGGGGAGGAGTGGCTCGCCACTGCGCAGGGAAGCCTCCAGCCAGATCTGGCGGATTTCCTCGCCGCGGCCTTCACGCCGATCGGCCAGGAAAGACGCCCAGAGCGAATTCCCCATGGAGAGGAGCAGCGAGTCGGAGGTCAGGGAAGTATCCATTCGCTCCAATCGCTTGGACAGGGGGCTGGTGTGTGGCGTGAGGTCTCCAGTCACCTGGATCTCCAGCCACGAAGCCGTGGCTTCGGTCCACCAAGCGGGGACCCGCCCGGAAAGCCCCAGCAGGGAGGCATGCGCATATTGGTGAGCCATCGCCGAGAAGAGCGCTTCACCCTCGAGGTGAACATCCAGGATAATGTGGCTCAGCGAGTCGTCTCGTAGAGTGGAGGGGATGTCCCGGTCGGAGACGGTGAAACCCTGCCGGGTGCCGCCGAGATTGACCAGATAGATATCGTAGCGTTCCCCCCGGGGCCCGGAGGCCAGTGAAGGCCAGCCGAGCTGCTCAGTGATGATCTGCTGCGAACGTTCCAGAGCCTCCTCGACCTGGTCGACAATGTCGGGAATGCCGTTGAAATCCCGGTCGGTTCCGGGGACGGCATCTGCAGTGAGCGGGTCCAGGGAGTAGTGGATGGTGGATCGACCGTCACGCGTGGGACGGGTCCCATCATGGTCCAAAGCGGGGCGCTGGCTCAGAATCCTTACCGCTTCCGAAGCGGTTTCTCCCAGCGCAGCTGGATGGCGCCTCGCATCCTGCAACAAGGTTGAGGCGCACGGGATGGGGAGGACCCTGCCACCCAACAAATTGTCCAGCGCTGCTGCGATTCCGTCCGCCTTTCTGGTGGAGGACAAGGTCGCTCCGGCGGGGGACTCGCGGTAGAGATCCGAGAGATTCAGATCCTGTTCTGCTGCACCCAAGACTTCCGGCGTGAGAGAAAAGACGCCGAAACTCGAGAACAGAACCAGGACAGCGCAACGCTTCAAGGACATCGGTCGCACTCCGCGGACTGTTGGATAAACGCCGTAAATATAGAACGGGATTGATGTTGCGTCAAGGAAAGGCTCGCAAAGAATTGCAACGGAAAACCGCCTCCCCGGCGGGCCGGATTGAGTCCAAGCTCCAGCCTAATCAACCAGTTAGGATCTCAGGAATGGCACGTTGGGTAGGCCTGGGAGGCGGCATCCTTTTAATCCTTGCTTTCGTGGCGCAGGGCCTCGCCTTCTTCGAGTCCAATTCCCAGACAAGCGACGAAGCGGTCCACCTTGCGGCGGGCTATTCGTATCTGACCCGGAGCGATTTCCGGCTCAACCCCGAGCATCCCCCTCTGATCAAGGAGCTCTGCGCCCTCTCGGTCCTCCTGGCCTATCGAATACCCTTCCAGCCCGATGAGAGGTTCTGGAGAGTGGCCGACCAATGGAGGATCGGGCGCGACTTCCTGTACGGCTCGCCTCAGCCCTGGGAAAAAATCCTCACCGCAGGACGCCTTCCCAACCTGTTGCTCGGGGCCGCCCTGGTCGGGCTTATCGGATGGTGGTCCAGACGGCTGTGGGGGGACTGGGCGGCTGTCACGGCCATGGCGCTGGCGGCTTTCGAGCCGAACCTGATTGCCAATTCCTGCCTCGTCACCACCGACCTGGGAGCAGCGCTCTTCACCTTCCTCACGCTTTATCTGCTGTGGGAATACACCGCCTCGCCCTCCTGGGCACTGCTGATCGGATCGGGCCTCTCCATGGGAATGGCGCTGGCGTCAAAGTATTCCACGGTGATCCTGGTGGCGATCGTGGCCGGGGTAATCGGGTGCCATATTCTCTTCTGCGAGGGGAGCTTTTCGTTTCCGCCGCGGGGAGCTTCCAAGCCGAAAGGAAGCTCCGCCGCTCCCGGGGCTGGAGCGCGAACGCTCCGGGCTATCGCCCCCTACCTCCTGCTCTGTGCCATCGCGGCTCTGGTGATCCTGGCCGTGTATCGCTTCCAGGGGTTCTCCACCTGGTGGGAGGGCTGGAGCCGCGTGCTGGCCCACCAGGAAGAAGGGCATCATTCTTTTTTTCTGGGGGAGTATTCCACCCAGGGGTGGTGGAGCTATTTCCTGGTCGCTTTCCTCATGAAGACCCCAGTTGGAACCCTGGTGCTCATCACCGCCTCGCTGATTTTCTTTCGAGCCGGAAGACCGCTGAATCGGCGCGATCTGGTTTTTCTTCTTCTTCCTGTCGCCATGCTTTTCCTCGCCGCATCGAAAGGGCGCATCAACATCGGCCTGAGGCACGTCCTGCCTGTTTATCCGCTGCTGCTTGTCCTGGCGTCCCGGATGGCCACACTGAAGTGGCGGCGGATCGGCGCCAAAGTGGCCGCGGTGGGAATCCCGGTGGTGTTGACCGCCGCCTCGTCCCTGCGAGTGGCGCCCCACCAGCTGGCCTATTTCAACGAGCTGGTGGGAGGGCCCGACCGCGGATTGATGTACCTGAGCGATTCCAACATCGACTGGGGTCAGGACCTGGTAGGGGTGAAGCGCTATATGGATCGGGAAGACCTTCCCATGATCTACCTCGCCTACTTCGGGAATCCGCCTCCCGCAGCCCTGGGAATCCGCTTCCAGTACGCACCGGGCTTCGGCCACCTGGAGCCGCCCAGCATGGATGCGCTGCCTCCCGGCGCGCCGCGCGAAATCCTCGCGATCAGCGTCACCAGGCTCCAGGGGCTCCTCCCCGGCAACCGGGACCTCTACGCGTGGCTCTGGGGGCGGGCGCCGGTGGGGAAGATCGGCTACTCGATTTATCTCTACGATATTACGTCCGACGCCTCGGCCCATATGAATCTGGCTAAGGCCTATCTGCGCGCCGGGCCGCAGGAACTGGCGGTGGTGGAGTTGCGCAAGGTCTTCGCCTTGGATCCGGCCAACGCCGAAGCGGAGCGCCTCCTCGCCGCCCTGGGATCCTCCCGCTGACGTGCGGGATGACGATGCCCCATCCTTGCGGACGCCAGCCACTCCGATTAAGGGAGCCCGCCAGATTCGGGGTCCAGGAGTTTCTTGAGCGCGGCGGAGGCCTCCGGATCCAGCCCGCCGGGCGTGCGATTTCTGGCTTTGAGTAGCAGCTCGGACGCATTCGCCTTGTCCCCCATTCGATAGAGCAACATTCCCAGGCTGCGAAGGGCCAGGGCGTTTTCCGGCTCTTTCCGCAGGACGGTGCGATACTCCGCATTCGCGTTCACCTCGTCGCCCTGGGCCTCCAGCGCCTGCGCCAGATTGAGCCGGTATCCGATCTCTTCCGGGGCAAGGCTCAGCGCGCTGCGATAAGCTTGGGTGGCCTGGGCCATCTGCCCCAGGGCGAAAAGGTTCGCGCCCAGACTGTTCAGCGTCGCAGGGTTGTTGGGGTGCGCTTTCAAATATGCCTGGTACAGCTCCACCGCTTCGGCATGGCGCCGTGCCTGGTAGAGGGCATACCCAAGATTGAGGACGATGCGCAATTCATCGGGCTTCAATGCGAGAGCACGGCGGTACACCTGGATGGCTTCCGGCAGCCTGGAAGTGCGTGTCAGGACCCCAGCCAGGTTGAATTGGGCGTCGGCCCATGATGGCGCCAGTTCCACCGCCCGAGCGTAAGCCGCGGCAGCTCCGCTCGGATCGGAATGCTCCTCCAGGAAAACCCCCAAGTTGAATTGCGCCTTGGCACTGGTCGGAGCATTGGCCGCCGTGGCGAAGGCGAATGACCCGTCGTCGCGCCAGACACGGTTTCGGGCAATCGTCCGCACCGATCCGGCGAACAGGAGCAGGGCCAGCGCCCCGGAAGCGATCCGCGGGCTCAGCTTGAGAGGGATCCCCAACAGCGCCCCCGCCGCCAGCGCCAGCCCCGCGGAAGGAACGTAGAGAAGCCGTTCTGCGAGCGGCGTGCCGATGATGAACAGGAGGTTGGAGATCGGTAGCCACGCCACAAAAAAGAAGAGCACACCGTAGGAAGCGAGGCGCCCCCGGCGCCAGCTCAACCCGGCGATCCCCAGAAGGATCGCCAGGCTGGCCAGGGAAGCCAGAAACGGCAGATCAAGCCAGCTCGCCGCAGGGTGAATCGCGGAGCCGGCATAGTCGGAGGAAAGATGCCGGGGCCAGGCCATGAGGAGAAGATATTTACCGGCGGCGACCACTGCGGTTCGCAAGGCTGCCCCTCTTTCCATCGCCACCAGCGGGTTGTCCAGCGGATGAATGATGCTCGCCGCCACAGCTCCCAAAACCGACACGCGCATGGCAAGGTAGAGACCCGCCACGGCGGCGTAGAAGCAGTAGGGGAGCAGTGCGTCTCCCTTCGAGCGTGGGCGCGGATCCGCCGGCAGCGCCAGATCGGTGAGCCCCGCAAGGAGCGGGATCACGATGGCGCTTTCCTTGGAGAGGATGGCGGCGAAATAGCACAGGGCCGCCCCGGCGAATCGGCGCACCGCCATCGCCGGGTTGGCGCGGGCACGGCAATGAAGCAGGAGAGCCGAAAGCCCCAACCCCGCTGCGAGCAGCTCCGAGCGTCCCACGACCGGCGCCACCGCCTCCACGTGCACCGGATGAACGGCGAACAGCAACCCCGCCGCCCACGCGACCCACCCTCTTGCGCCCATGGCCTGTGCCAGGAGGAAGACGAGCCAGCAAACCCAGCCATTCAGCAGCACGTTGACCAAGTGAAAACCGAAGGGGCTCGCCCCGAGGGCAAAACGGTTGAGCGCGAAGCTGAAAATGGTCAGAGGGCGGTAGAGCTCGGGAACCGACTGATCGCGGGTGGTCCAGTAACCTGACGCGAAGATCCGGGTCAAGCCGTGGGAATCGCGGATCAAGCGGTTTTCCACGACCAGCGGCTTGTCGTCGTGGACAAAGCCGTTGCCGAGGGTATTTCCGAAGAGGAGGATTGATATCGCCAGGAAAATCAGCAACGGAAAGGGCCGCAGCGTTCCGGCAGAATCGCTCCGGCGGATGGTACGCGCCGGCGCGCGCTGAGATTGGCCCATTGAGGCTCCCAAAAAGGCGACGCGAAGCCTACCCCAGCACCCGATCCTCGGCAAGCTCCGAGCTGCGGGCTTGGCTGGTCACACGCGGCCGGATTTCCTACCCCGAGCGGGTGTGCTAGCATCCCCCATGCCTGCCTCGGAGGGGTCGCCACTGCGGGGGCGAATTCCGGAAACCGCGCTCCTCATCGTCCTGCTGGCGCTGACCTTGGTGCTCCCGGTTGCCCTGATGCGGCGAAAATCCGCTACCTTCGACGAGGTGGCGCACCTTCCCGCCGGTTACTCCTACCTGACCAGCGGCCTTTTCAAGATCAATCCTCAGCATCCACCGCTCATCAAGGAGATCTGCGCCCTCCCCCTGCTGTTCATGGATCTGAGAATGCCCGTGGACAAGGAGACCTTGCAGCGGTCGAAGATTCCTCTCACCTACCAATGGGGCTTCGGGCGCCGGTTCCTGTACTCCCAGGATGCGGATCGGATTCTGTTCGCGGGTCGGCTGATGGCCGTCGGCCTCTCCGTGGGTCTCGCAATCCTCATCGCCTGGTGGAGCGCCAGGCTTTGGGGGATCACCGGCGCCCTGCTGGCCGTGACACTCTACCTGCTGGATCCCACCGTCACGGCCCATGCGCAGCTGGTCGCCACCGACGTGGGACTGGCATTTTTCGCCACCCTGTTCCTCTGGATGCTTCGGCGCTACGTGGACGAGCCGAATCGCCTGCGCCTGGCTCTGGCGGGCATCACGCTTGGGCTGGCTCTGGGTGCCAAATTCTCGGCTGTCATCCTGATTCCCATCGCCCTGGTTCTGCTGCTCCTCGCAGCCTACTCTGCTCCAGCCCATGCGAGGCCGACGAAACCTTCCCCCGACGCGGGACGCAAGTCGAAAGTGAAAGCTAAGGGAGCCCCCGGCGCAGCCGGGAACGCCCAGAGGCGCTTCTCACCGCTGGTGAGCCTGGCGCTCATGCTGGTCATCGCCGCGCTGGTGGTGTGGGCCCTTTATTTCTTTCCTTCCGATCCCTGGTTCTATCTGAAAGGGCTTGCCACCGTGAACCAGGACCACGATCCCGGGTACTTTGCCTACCTGATGGGAGAGATGAGACCCGGGAGGTGGTATTCGTATTTTCTCATCGCCTATCTGGTGAAGACGCCCATCCCCTCGCTGATACTCCTGGCAGCGGCGGGAGTGGTGTTCTTCCGCGGGCGCCGTGCCGCCGTGCTGGACGAGGCGTTCCTGCTGATTCCGGGGCTGGCTTTCTTCGTTGGCTACTCGCTCACGGCGGACAACCTGGGGGTGCGGTACCTGATCCCGTGCTACCCGTTCCTGATGATCTTCACCGCCAGGCTGGGCCCGGCGATGGAAGCGGGGAAGGCGTGGGCCAGAGCCGCGATGGCGGCGCTTTTGGTCTGGATGATCGTGGAATTCGCCGTCATCTGGCCGGATCACCTCGCCTACTTCAATGAGATTACCGGCGTGCCTCCGCAAGGTTCCCGCTGGCTGGACGATTCCAACCTGGATTGGGGGCAGGGGCTCCTGCAGCTGCGGGACTATCTGCAGGAGCACCCAGCGGCGGATTATCATCTTTGCTATTTCGGCAGCGCGAGCCTCGCCTATTACGGGGTGCGGGGTCGCGAGATACAGGTCAAGGATCTCCTGGCGCCGCCCCCTGCGGGGACTTACATCCTCAGCGCCCACTGCGTGGCCCGGGCCCGCGCGGAGCTTACGCGCTCCTATGGAGAAGGTTCCGGAAACTGGCTGGCGCAGGCCGTTCCCGCGACCGTGGTCGGCCATGCATTTGAGATCTACGAGGTCCGTTAGGAGAGTTCTTCAGAGGGCGTGAATCAGGATCGCGGTGACATTGTCCCAGCCGCCGTGCTCGTTGGCCAGACCCACCAATCCGGCGCAGGCCTCTTCCAGGCTGCCGTTCTTCTCCTGAACCACTTTCAGGATGTCGCGGTCTTCCACCATGGAGCTCAATCCGTCGGAGCACAGCAGCACGTAATCTCCCGGTTTGAGGTGGGTCTCGGAGAGATCCACGGTGAGATCGTCGGCGCTCCCCACGGCGCGGGTGAGGATGTTGCGGGCGGGATGCCGATCCGCTTCGGCCTTGCTCATGAATCCCTTCTCCACCTGCTCGTTCACGAAGGTGTGGTCGTGGGTGAGCTGGCGGATCTCGCCGTCCCGGATGAGGTAGGCCCGGGAGTCACCCACGTGCCCGATATAGCAGGCATCCTCCACCACCACCGCCGTGACCACGGTGGTGCCCATGCCGCGGTGCTCCTCCTGATTCTGCATGTGGCGGGCGATTTCGCGGTTGGCGAGCTGGATGGCGGCCTGGATGCGGTTGCCGCCCTCGGACAGGCTGTCGTCGAATTCGAAGGGCCAGGTGATCTCCGAATCGGTGTCGGAAACCCTCATGAATTCCTGGATGGTCTGGACCGCCAGGCGCGAGGCCACCTCCCCCGCCACGTGACCTCCCATCCCATCCGCCACGATGAACAGGCCCCGTTCGATGTCGATGTGATAGGAGTCTTCGTTGCCTTTGCGCTTGCGGCCCACGTCACTGAGGCCTGCCGCGATCACCTTCATGAAATCCTCGCCCGCTCCCCCCGGTCCTGGGTCAGCTCTTCCAGCTTCATACGGGCCGCCTGGTTGGAAGGTTCCTTCGAAAGTACCGCCGTGAGCTCAACCACGGCTTCCTTGATTTCGTTCCCCTCCGCCAGAGAGAAAGCCAGGTTCAGCCGGGCCACCAGGTAGTCGGGATTGTACTCGATGGCCTGGCGAAATTCGGCGATGGCGGCTGCCTGCTGCTCCAGCTCTCCATAGGCCACCCCCAGGAAGTTGTGCACGTCGGCGAACCTGGGGTTGAAAAGAACCGCCTGCCTCAGGTCTTCCGCCGCGGACTCGTACCGTCCCGCCTGCAGAGCCTTCAGGCCGCGCCGGTAATGATACGCGAAACTCTGGGGCTTGCGCTGGAAAGCGTCACGCATGCGCTCCGCCGTCTCCGCCAAATCGCCCCGGGAAGCCGCCTCCAGGGCGGCCTGATAGGGTTCCTCCACGGAGGCCAGGGTGAGGGACCTCACTTTTTCGAATTCCTCCAGCGCCTCCGCGGTGCGGGCGCAGGAGAGGAGGGTGAAGGCCGCTTGCGTGTGGGCTTCCAGGTAGGCCGGGTGAAGCTCGGCAGCTCGCCTGAACGCCGCCACCGCTTTGTCCAGCTCCCCCAACCTCACGCGGAGCAGTCCGATCCGGAAATGGAGGTCCGGGTAGTCGGGGGAATCGGCGAGAGCCGCGTCGTACGACTGGATGGCCCGGGGCAGGTCGCCTTCTTCCTCTGCCTGGTCCCCCGCGGTGATGTGAGTCTGGGTGAGGTAGTAGCGGGTCATCCTCAGGTCCGCTTCGTCGAGCTTCTCCGGACTCTGCAGAGCCTTGGAAAAAAACTCGATGGCCTGCTTGAATTCATTTCGATAAAAATGATAGATGCCCGATTTCAGGTGATAGTTGCCCAGCTGGCTGCGGACCGACTTGAGAAGCCTCATGGGGGCTATTTCCTCTTGGCCTTGTTCTGCGGCTGCGTCCGCAGTTCGTAGAGGCGCTTGGCGGAGCGCCGGATCACTTCAGGGATGTTCTTGTCAGTGCCGAGATTCTTCAGGTCCCGGATCACCAACCGGTTGAGCATGGTCAGGGAGATGCCGGTGGGAGTTCTGGGGTTGCGGGAAAGGGCGAGCGCCACGGGATAGGCCTTCACCCATTCCCGGTGATTGCCGATGATCCGCAGCACGTCTTCCTGGACATTTCGCAGCTTGGCGAAGCCTTCAATCTCCTGCTCGCCGAGCTTGGGGCTTTTCAGGACCGAGGCGGCAACCAGGCGGCTGGGATCCCGGACGAGGATCGAGCGCTCTTCGGAGTTTCCCTTGAGAGCCGCCTGAATTTTCTCCGCCACGGACATGCGGACGATGCGCTGAAAGAGGGGTGTCTTGCGCAGGGCCTCCTCGGCGGCTTGCTCCTCCGGGGTGAGAGGGATTTCCAGCATGGGGGCCGGCGCCCCCTCGAGCCCCGCTTCCAAGGTCTCTTCCAGGCCCTCCGGCATGGGCACTTCCTCTAGCGGCTCTTCCTGCCTCGGAAGCACATACTCCGGCGACGCATTTCCAAGCACATGCTCCTCGAGCTCCGTAATACGCCGCCGGGAGTCTCTGGACAGGGCCGGATTGGCCTTCAGCCGCTGGGCGATGGCCGGGTGGGCCGCCAGGCGGGTCTCGTTTCCCACGAGATTATCCAGAACTCCCGGATCGGAAGAATGGGCCAGCTCCAGTAGAAGCTCGTCGGAGGTCGCGGGATTCGAGACCAACGCCTGCAGGAGCGG
>JAKEFJ010000030.1 GCA_022616665.1 Acidobacteriota bacterium | reverse complement strand
GGGCAGACCCAGCAGAAGTTGCGGTGCTCCCTCACCGGAAAGGTCGTCGACAAGTGCTGCTGCATCGAGCGGGAAGGGAGGCTGTACTGCACGCTCGCCAAGAAGGACGTCGAGAAGTGTTGCTGCAGCGAGGTCGGGGATGAGGACAAGCAGGCGAAAGCTCCCGCGACTCGCTAGCTGGAAAGCCGCCGTCTCGGTGGCAAAGGAAGCTAAAAAACTTTCCAGCCTTAGCATATGGGGAGGCCGTTTCCGAGAGTGACCCACTCCGCTCAGGACGGCGTTGCGTGCGAAGAGCAGTGCATGCTACCTTGACTTGCATGAATTCCAACCAATCGAAGTCCTGTGGTGGTAGAGGTGGGGTGATGCGTCTGGCGGCGGTCGCCCTCCTGGTTCTGATCGGCGGGGATCTCGCCGATGTCGCCTGCGATCCGCTCGGCATTCATCCGGAAAGCGCCTCCCTCACCGGTCCCTTTACCCCAGCCGGAGATGCCTGCGGGGAGGTTTGCATCCCTGATTGCTTCTGCTGCGCCCGCACCCTGCCGGCGCGATCGGCTTTCGTGATCTGGAAGGCCGAGGTTCTTCTGGATCCACCTCTGTTCCCGGTTTGCCATTCCGTCACGGGATTCTCCTTCGTTCTCGATCACGTTCCCATCTCCCTCCAGGAAGCAACGCCTTAGCCGACCGGTCCGAAGCCAATCCCTTTGGCGCGACGTTGCCTCCTCGCCGGGGGCGCGCGACCCTGGGTCGGTCGATGTCGGCTCCCTTCATGGACAATTCTGCGAGTCCGCCTGCGCTTCGGTGGATGGAGGAACTCTGGATGAAACGATGGTTGCTCTTTTGCCTGCTGGTGGCGATGCCCGTCTCGGTCGGGGCGGAACCGCGGCGGATCACGATGGAGGAGGCCTTGAAGCTCGCGCGGAGCTCGCCTCTCATGACGGCCCTCGATCTCGAAGTCGATAGGGCCGAGGCAGAGCTGAAAGCCAGGGGACTCTTTCCGAATCCGGAGCTGCTTTTCCTTCGGGAGGAGGCCGCCGGCACCGTGGATCGGTTTGCCACACTTTCCGTCCCTTTCCTGCTCACCGGACGCCTTTCCCTGGAACGGGATGCCGCCGCGAGCGCGCTCAAGGCTGCCGTGGCGAGAACCGAACAGGCGCGCGTGAGTGTCGTCGGCGCAGCGGTTCGGGACGCGTTCGTGGATCTCCTGTCCGTCCAGGAGGGGACTTCGGCGCTCGAGAAAGGGGCCGCACAGCTCGCCGAGCTGGGTGAAGTGCTTCGAGCGCGAGAGGCGGCGGGGGAGGCTTCCCGGTACGACCGGATGAGGGCCGAAAGGGCGCACAGCGAGGTGCAGGCCGATTTTCTGCAGGCCCGGGGCACGCTGGAGCGCTCCCGCAGAACCCTGGCTGCCTTGCTGGCCATTTCTTCCGAATCCCTGGAGGCGGAAGGGACGCTGCAGCCACAAGGCGAGCTGCCGGGCGCGGAGGCAGTTCGGGAAATGGCCAGAGCCCGCGGAGATCTCGTCGCACTGGATGCGGAGGCCGAACGGGCCGATGCACAGGCGCTCGCAGCCCGCCGGCGCGCCGTCCCCGAGCCGACTCTCACCCTCGGTGCCAAGAACAGCCAGTTCGGCGGGGTGGACGACACGGGGGCTGTTGCTGGCGTCTCCTTCTCTATCCCGCTGTTCGATCGCGGCCAGGGGACGAGTGCCGTGGCGACTTCAGAAGCCGCGCAGTTGCGGGCCCAGCGCGACGTGCTGGCGAGGCGGGCCGAGTCCGAGGCCGAATCGGCCCTCGCCGAAGCCGTGGCGCTGAGGGAGGCCGAGAAGGCTTACCGGGTCGCCGGAAATCCCGAGGAGCTGGTCACGATTGCCCGGGCCGCCTACGAGGCAGGTGAAATGAGAATCCTGGAGCTGCTGGATGCCTATCACACTGCTCTTTCGGCGCGCTTGAAATCCATCGAGCTGAGCTCCGGGGCCAGGCGAGCCGAGGTGGAGCTGAGCCGAGCGTTGGGGATGGAGGTGATTCCATGACAAGGGGAGGCAGGAAAAAAATCCTTGGCGGGATCGTCCTGGCCTTGTTGCTCGGATGTGGAGGATCCCCCGAATCACCCGAAAGCTCCCCTCCCGAGGCTCCGGCAACCGGCGAGGTGACCCTGAGTCAGGAGGTGATCGTTGCCGCAGGGATTCGGTCCGTGCTCGTCTCGAAGGAGGTTTTTCATCCCCACGTGGTCGCAAGCGGAGTGATCAGGCCTGACTCCCAAAGAAGCGTCATCATCCGATCCCGGATCGCCGGCCGCGTGGTCCGGGTCGCCGTCGACGTCGGAGGGAAGGTGGGCTCCGGCCAGCTGCTCGCCACCCTGGAGGGGCCGGAAGTCACCGCGGCGCTGGCGCGCTACCGCACGGCTATCGCCCGGGAGGCCGCCGCGCGCCGAGCGGCGGAGCGCGGAGCGCAGCTGCTGCAAATCGGGGCCCTGAGCCTCGCGGAAGTGGAGGCGCGGAACTCCGACGCCGAGGTTGCCTCGGCGGAAGCGGCGGCGGCGCGGCAGGAGCTGTCCCGACTGGGTCTCGATCCAGGCGGCGATCCGCCGGATGCGAGCCACGCGTCGGAGTTTCGCGTCAGCTCCCCTCTCTCCGGAATTGTTCTCGAGCGCCATGTCTCACCTGGACTTCTGGTGGAGCGGGAGGCCCCACTTTTTTCGGTAGCGGATTTGAGCCGGGTCTGGGCCGTTGCCGACGTGTACGAGAAAGATCTCGGCCAGATCCAGGCGGAGGGGGAAGTCGAGGTCCGATCCGATGCATTTCCGGATCAGGTGTTCCTCGGCAGGATCGCCATGGTGGAGCCGACACTGGATGAGGCGGCACGCACGGCCCACATGCGTGTCGTTCTGGAGAACCCTGAAGGGAAGCTGCGTCCGGGGCTCTTCGTGACCGTCGCAGTTCCCTTGAGGGGCGCATCGGAAGTGGAAGCGACGGCCATACCTGCCGGTGCCCTCCAGAAGATCTCAGGTCTCACGGCCGTTTTCGTGGAGCTGGGAGGGGGCAGGTACGAGCTGCGTCCGGTGGAAATTGGCCGTGACGCCCACGGGTTCGTGGAGGTGCGCCACGGACTCGTGGAGGGCGAAAAGGTCGTGTCCGAGGGGGCTTTCGTTCTCAAGTCAGAGCTCCTTAAGGGGACCATTGAGGGGGAAGACTGATGTTCGAACGCCTCGTTGAGCTATCGCTCCGCAACCGGCTGGGCGTGATCTCGGCTGCGGTCCTCCTGGTGGCGGGGGGATCCGTCGCGCTGACCCGCCTGCCCATCGATGCCATGCCCGACGTGACGACCGTCCAGGTACAGATCCTCACCAAGGCCCCGGCCCTGGGACCGCTGGAAGTGGAGCAGTTCATCACGCGGCCGGTCGAAAACGCCATGAGCGGCCTGCCCGCGCTCGAGGAGATCCGCTCCGTGTCCCGCTACGGCCTCTCCGCCGTTACCGTCGTGTTCAAGGAAGCGACCGACATCTACTTCGCGCGCAACCTGGTGGAGCAGAGACTCTCGGCCGCACAGGAAGCCATCCCCCCGGGCGTGGACCGCCCCGAGATGGGGCCCATCACCACCGGATTGGGCGAGATCTTCCATTTCGTTCTCGAGGGGGACGGCTACTCGGCCATGGAGCTTCGCACCATTCTCGACTGGGACATAGCGTACCGGCTGCGCAGCGTCCCCGGCGTGGTCGAGGTCAACACCTGGGGAGGCCAGGCCAAGCAATATCAAGTCCTCGTGGATCCCGTGCGTCTTCTCGCCTACCGCTTCACTTTGCCTCAGGTCTTCGATGCGGTGGAGCGGAACAACCTCAATCGAGGCGGAGGGATCATCGAGAAGGGTGGCGAGGGGTACATCATTCGCGGGGAGGGGATGGTGTCGGGAATCGCCGATCTCGAAAAGACGGTGATCGGCGTCACGCAGGACGGCACACCCATCATGCTGAAACAGATCGGGCAGGTCCAGGAAGGGGGAATGCTCCGGATCGGGGGAGCCACCCGGGACGGCAAGGGAGAGACGGTCATCGGAATGGTCCTGATGCTTCAGGACGAGAACGCGCGAGAAGTCGTGGCGCGGGTCAAGAAGGCGCTCGCGGAAATCCAACCCTCGCTTCCGGAGGGGGTCCGAATCGTTCCCTATTATGACCGCCAGGACCTGGTTTCCCGGGTCATCGCCACGGTCGGCAAGAACCTTCTCGAGGGAGGGCTTCTGGTCATCGCGGTCCTCCTGCTCCTCCTGGGAAATCTCAGGGGGGGCTTGATCGTGGCCTCCGCCATCCCCCTTTCGATGCTTTTCGCTTTCGCCTGGATGGTTCGGGCAGGGATCTCGGGAAACCTCATGAGCCTGGGGGCCATCGATTTTGGCCTGATCGTGGATGGGTCGGTGGTGATGGTGGAGAACATTCTCCGAAATCTCGCCGGCAAGACGTTATCCGCTGGCGACCGGCTGCGAGCCATCGGCAGCGCTGCGCGAGAGATCACTCGTCCCGTCGTCTTCGGGGTGGGAATCATCCTCATCGTCTACATCCCAATCCTCACCCTGACCGGGGTCGAGGGGAAGATGTTCCGCCCCATGGCCTGGACGGTGGTGTTTGCCGTGGCCGGTTCACTTCTTCTGGCGTTGACCCTCGTCCCCGTTCTTTGTTCGATGGCGTTCCGCGGGACGGTACGCGAGGGAGAGACCTGGCTCCTCCGGTTCGCCCACCGCGCCTATCAGCCGGCTCTGGCCTGGGCCATGAGCCGCCCACGCACGGTGGCGCTGCTCGCCTTGGGAGTCTTCGCCGTTTCCCTGGGCGGTGCCAGTCGGCTCGGAGCCGAGTTCGTGCCGCGGCTGGACGAAGGCGACTTGGTCATCCAGGCCTCGCGGCTGCCCAGCGTCTCACTGAGCCAGTCACTGGCCTCGACCACGCAGATTGAGAAGATTCTGCTCCCGTTCCCGGAGGTCCGCACCGTCGTCTCCCGCACGGGAAGTCCGGAAATCGCGACGGACGTGATGGGGCTCGATCTCTCCGACATCTTCGTCATCCTGAAACCGCGAGAGCAGTGGCGCCGCGGAATGACTCGCGAAAAGCTCGTCGCAGACATGCATGATGCCCTGGAGAAAGGCGTGCCGGGCAACGTGTTCGGCTTCACGCAACCCATCGAGATGCGCTTCAACGAGCTGGTGGCCGGGGCCAAGACCGATCTGGCGGTGAAGCTGTTCGGCGACGATCTGGACGTGCTGTCCCAGAAAGGCCGTGAGCTGGCCGTCATTCTCTCGCGGATCCCGGGAGCGGCCGACGTCAAGGTGGAGCAGACAGCCGGCCTGCCCATGATCCGCGTGCGCGTGGATCGGGACCGCATCGCGCGCCTCGGCGTGAGCGCGGAGGACGTGCTGGCGGCGGTGGAGGCGGGACGAAGCGGAAGAGTTGTCGGCAGCGTGCTCGAGGGAAGGAGGCGGTTCGACATCGCCGTGCGCCTCGCGGAGGGCGTTGCCGCCGATCCCCAGGCCCTGGCGGCCGTCCCCATCGGTGGTCCTGACGGGCGGATGATTCCACTCACCCAGCTCGCTGGCATCACCATCGAGGAGGGTCCGGCCCAAATCAGCCGCCAGCAAATCGAACGGCGCATCCTGGTGGAGGCAAATGTCCGAGGGAGGGATCTCGCAGGATTTGTGGCCGAAGCCCGACGTGCCGTGGCTTCGAAGCTGCGGCTCCCATCGGGGTATTACGTGACCTGGGGTGGCCAGTTCGAGCATCTGGAGGCGGCCACGCGACGGCTAATGATCGCCGTGCCGCTCTCCCTCTTCCTCATCTTCGCGCTTCTGTACGGGACTTTCGGCTCGACCCGGCCGGCCCTGCTCATCTTCCTCAACGTTCCCATGGCGGCCACCGGGGGCATCCTGGCGCTCCTGGCACGGGGCATGCCGTTCAGCATCTCGGCGGGCGTGGGTTTCATCGCGCTGTTCGGTGTGGCGGTGCTCAACGGCGTCGTCCTGGTGTCCTTCATCCGCAAGCTTCAGGAGGAAGAGGCCCTTGGCCCGGCCGAGGCCGCTCAAAGGGCGGCCCAGGTGCGCCTCCGGCCGGTGCTGACCACGGCGCTGGTGGCCAGCCTGGGATTCGTGCCCATGGCCGTGGCCACCGGCGCCGGCTCGGAAGTGCAGAAGCCCCTGGCCACGGTGGTCATCGGGGGATTGGTGACTTCCACGCTCCTGACGCTGCTGGTCCTGCCCGCTCTCTACGGGTGGTTTTCGGCATCCGCATTCGGGTCAGGGAAGCGCAATCTAAAGAAGACCTCCTAGCCGTGGGCAGCATTCTTGCAGATTTCCGTCGCTCAGCCACTAATGGTCAATTGGCGGAACTCCGCACGCAAAAAAGCGCGAAAAAAGGCTTGAAAGGAGGGCGGTATGCGAAAAATTTACCTCGGAATTCTCGCCTTCGTCACTCTGACTGGGAGACCTTCGCTGGCGCAGGAGGCCGGTCTTAGTGTCACGGACCTCGGTTTGGAAACCGGGTTCCAAGACTATTGGGACAACCACTACCGGAAAGGGCGCTCCATCGTGGCCGGCGATTTCGATCGGGACGGTAGGGTGGATTTTTTCATCGGCAACCCCGGCGATGAAAGTTTCATTTTCCGAAACCTCGGTCCCGGGTCCGGAGGCATCGTCCGCTTCGAAGTCGCGCAGGTGCTTCTCCGAGGCAACATTGCCTTCGCGGCGAGCGGGGCGGATTACGACAACGACGGGGACCTCGATCTCTTCGTGGGCTGCGGTGGGCTCGAAGGCTCCTGCCTGGACTTCCTCTTCCGCAACGAGAGCACGCCGGAGAACATCCGCTTCACGGAGGTCGGCGAGAAGGCCGGGATCCGGGGCCCTGAAGGGTACCCGGTGCTGCACGCCTCCGCCGGGGCGGTCTGGGGCGATTACGACCGGGACGGCGATCCGGACCTTTTCGTAAGCGTCCGCGATGTGGACCTTTTCGAGTCCGACCCGGATGGCACCCGATACCGCAGCATTCTCTGGAAGAACAACGGGGACGGCACCTTCACCGACTACACGGTCGCATCAGGGCTGGACTACTGGGCCTACTCCCAGAAGGGAGGGCTCGGCATTCTCGACTGGGGATACTTCCAGAACTCGTCCTGGATCGACGCCGACAACGATGGCGACCTGGATCTGTTCCTGAACAACGCTCAGGGGCCGAACGTCCTTTTCCGGAATCGACTGACGGAGGAGGGGACCGCTACCTTCGTGAACGCCACCTCCCACTTCTCGGCCACGGGAGAGGATCTCCGATTCCCGTTTCGGAGCTTCGCCAGCTCCGTAGCGGACTTCAACAACGACGGGTGGCAGGACCTGATGCTCTTCGCCACAGGGATCGAACCTCGCCGCTCTCCGTACGGAAACGGCAATGGACTGTTCCTCAACGC
>JAKEFJ010000249.1 GCA_022616665.1 Acidobacteriota bacterium | reverse complement strand
CCGGGTTGATTCCCCTCCCACATCCAGCAAATCGGCTCCCTCTTCCACCATCCGGAGGGCGTGGCTCACGGCACGCCTCGGTGTGGTCCATCTCCCGCCGTTATGGAAGGAATCGGGCGTCACGTTGAGAATGCCCTGGATCAGCGTCCGGCCGGAAAAGGGGAGAAGTCCCTTCGGGAGTCGAAAAGGGGCGAAGGAGCCGCGGGTGGCACGGAGGGCGCATTCCAGTTCACCGACCAGGCCAGCAAGGATTGGATCGTGGCGCAGGGGCTGCAGGAAACTGCGCCAGGATTCCGGAGGCAACGTCACGAGAAGGCACACCCCCGGGGAGGATGAGGGCAAGCGACGAGCGCCGCCCCCCAGCCGCCTGGCGCTGTCGGCCATCTGCCCCGCTGGTGCCCGGGGAAGCCCTTCCACCCGAAGCAGCCCAGCGGAGCCGTCCGGGGCGGGGTAATCTGCAGGCAGCCCCAGGGCCCGGCGGTGAGCTGGGCTCTTGGGCGGTCGGAAATCCTCCAGCAGGAGGAAGCCGGAAGGCATCGTTGATTCGATGGGAGGAGCCGATCGTTTCGAATGGAAGGGAAAAGAATCTTCCCGAGGATTAACCGGGCTGCTTGAGCGGATCCGAACCAAGGACCGGAGTGTCGGGGTACCCTTCCCGCGATTTCTCAGGCTCGGGCCTCGAGACGACGTCCGGGGCCGGCTTCCGAGTCTTCCTCTCCCGATGGGGGGCGATCTCCTCGCCACGCATCACTCGCAGCACCTCGTCGCCGCCCAGCACTTCGTATTCCAGGAGCGCCTTGGCGATCCGGTGCAGCTCGTCGGCATGGGAGGAGAGGATCTCCCGGGCCTTCTCATATCCCTCCAGGACCAGCCGCTTGACCTCCTTGTCGATGAGCGAGGCCGTGCTCTCGCTGTAGTCCTGGTGCTGAGCGATTTCCCGACCCAGGAATATCTGCTCTTCCTTCTTGCCAAACGTCAGAGGGCCCATGGTCTCACTCATGCCCCATTCACAGACCATCCTTCGCGCCATGTCGGTCGCCTGCTCCAGATCATTGCCGGCGCCGGTGGTGATTCTGTGGAGGTAGAGCTCCTCGGCGACCCGCCCGCCCATCATCACGGCGATCTGGCTGCGCAGGTACTCGCGATTGTAGTTGTGCCGGTCGTCGATGGGGAGCTGCTGGGTGAGACCCAGCGCCATGCCCCGCGGGATGATGGTCACTTTATGCAGCGGATCGGTGTCGGGCAGCGTCGCCGCCACCAGCGCATGACCCGCCTCATGATAGGCGGTGACCTTTTTCTCCTCCTCGCTGATGATGAGGCTCTTCCGCTCGGTGCCCATCAGGACCTTGTCCTTGGCGCCCTCGAAATCCTCCATCATCACAGCCTTCTTGCCGTACCGGGCGGCGTTCAGAGCGGCCTCGTTCACCAGGTTCGCCAGGTCGGCGCCTGAGAAGCCGGGAGTGCCCCGCGCCAGAACCGGCAGGTCCACGTCCTCTCCCAGGGGGGTCTTGCGCGTGTGCACCCGCAGGATCTCCTCGCGGCCTTTCACGTCGGGGCGAGGCACGACCACGCGCCGGTCGAATCGACCCGGTCGCAAGAGGGCCGGATCCAGGACATCGGGCCGGTTGGTAGCGGCGATGAGGATGACGCCCTCGTTGCTCTCGAATCCATCCATCTCCACCAGGAGCTGGTTCAAAGTCTGCTCGCGCTCGTCGTGCCCGCCGCCCAGGCCCGCACCGCGATGGCGACCCACTGCGTCGATCTCATCAATAAAAATGATGCACGGGGCGTTTTTCTTACCCTGCTCGAAGAGGTCCCGCACACGGCTGGCGCCCACCCCCACGAACATCTCCACAAAATCCGAGCCGGAGATGGAGAAGAAGGGAACGTTGGCCTCGCCGGCGATCGCCCGGGCCAGCAAGGTCTTGCCGGTACCCGGGGGGCCCATCAGGAGCACACCCTTGGGGATCTTCCCTCCCAATCGCTGGAATTTCTGCGGCTCTTTCAGAAACTCGATGATCTCCTGGAGCTCCTCCTTGGCCTCATCCACCCCAGCAACATCCCGGAAGGTGACCTTTTTCCCCTGGGAAGACGAGAGCTTCGCCTTGCTCTTGCCGAAAGAGAGCGCCTTGTTGCCGCCCGATTGCATCTGGCGCATGAAGAAAATCCAGATGCCGACCAGCAGCACCATGGGAAGCCACGAAAGGATCGTGACCAGGTAGTTCGCATCCTTCGGCTTTTTGGCGGTGATCGTGACGTTGAACTTGCGCAGGTCCTTCACCAGATCGGGGTAGTCCGGAGCCACCGTGTGGAAGGTTCGGACTTGGCCCGCATTGTCCTTCTCGAGGTAGGCGCCCTCTACGTCACTGCCGTTGATGGTGACTTCGGAGACTTTTCCAGCCTCGGCCTGGCTCAGGAATTCGCTGAACGACAGCTCTGTTTGGGGGGTCGCCGTCCCGGCCAGGAAGCGGTAAGCAACCAGGGCCAAAACGACGATGACCAACCAGAAAAGTATGTTCTTCGTGAGAGTGTTCAAGCTTTCTCCCAATGGACGCTTGTCAATATAACCCCTTCGGAGCGCCCTTTCAACGCCGGCAATGCCGGCTTTCACTTCCGGATGCCTCGGGAAACCCCTTCGGGAGGGCGTTCATTCCCCGACCGGATTATTCTACATACGTCAGGTACGGCAAGTTGCGGAATCGGCCCTGGTAGTCCAGGCCGAATCCGACCACATGCTTGTTGGGAACTGCAAAACCGACGTAATCCGGCTGAATGTCTACCTTTCGCCTGTCGGGCTTGTCAAGAAATGTGCAAATCCGGATCGACTTCGGACTGCGCGCCTCCAACTGCTCGTGGAGGTAAGCCAGCGTAATCCCGGTGTCCAAGATATCCTCCACGATCAGGAGGTTGGTCCCCTCCACCCTGAAGCTGGAGTAGAAGAGTATTTCCGTCAGGAAAGCGGACTTTTCCGAGTGGCTGATCTCCAGGAAGCCCACCTGAAGCGGCAGGCGGATGCTGCGAATCAGATCCGCCACAAAGACGAATGAGCCCTTCAGCACTCCCAGGACCGCGACCTCCCGGCCCTCGAGGTCCGCGGTGATCTGATGACCGAGTTGCTTCACCCGCTGGGCGATCTCCTCCTCGGATCTCAGAATTTCCCTGGAAAGATTCATGGCAGCTCCTTTGAGAGGACCAGCACTCGCCGGGTCCGTGGGGTCACCTTGAATCGGTCATCGATCTGGTAGCCCACCACCCAGGCAATCTTGTCTCCCGCCACCACTAGAGGGATCCGATCGCGCACGGGCCGCGGGACCTTGTGGTTGATGAGAAAAGACTTCAGTTTGGATTCTCCCGGGGCGCCCAGGGGCCGGAAGCGATCCCCTTCCCGGCGGCGACGCACCGCCAAGGGACCCGGAAGGGCATCGGCATCCAAGTATGCCCGCCCCAGAGCGAATGGGCTTTCCGGGTTTCCCGCTTCCATGCGGCTCACCTGTTGAGCTCTCAACCGAACTCCCATCTCCGGCCAGGCCGCTTCCCCGGGCACCGGGAGGGGGACGGATGCCTGCTCGTCCAGCGGGGCCGGAGTCGACATAGCCACCAAATCCGCATAGAGGACCCGAACTTCAAGTCCGGGTCCGAGTGTGAGAGTCGTCTGGTGCCTGCCCTCCGTCACCAAAGCCTCCAGAGCCGACGTGGTCTCGAAATCAGGGGGAGGGGACTGTGGGGGAGTTGCCGTTTCCAGAAAGGAACGCAACAGGCGTCGCCGTAGCGCCGGCGGCATGACCCGCACGGCGGGGATCGCCAACGAAACGCCCTGCTCTTCCTTCCGGACCAGCCTGCGTGCCAGTTCGCGAGTCACCGAATCCAGGTACTCATCTTCCTCTCGAAGCACGGTGGTCGTGCGCGACAGGACACTCACAATCTCGGGATTGTACTGCGATTGCAATAAAGGTACGAGCTGGTGGCGGATTCTATTGCGCGTGCGACTGAGGTCCTGGTTGGAGGAATCCTCGCGCCAGCGCTCCCCCGAATTCCTCAAGTAGTTCTCCGCCGACTCCCTCGAACTTTCCAACAGCGGACGGATGAACAGTCCATCCAGAGCGGGATGGATGCCCCCCAGCCCGCGGGGCCCCGATCCGCGCAGCAGACGCAACAAAAACGTCTCTGCCTGGTCATCGAGGGTGTGCCCCAGCGCCACTCGAGCCGCGCCGATCCGGCCGGCGGTATCGCGGAGAAATTTGTAGCGAACCTTTCGAGCAGCGGCCTCCATGCCTTCCGGAGCATCACCTAACTGCCCCGGCGAGAGCTTCTGGGTGATGAAGGGGACCTGGTACCGCAAGGACAGCTCTGCCACGAATGCCTCATCCATGTCCGATTCCTCTCCCCGAAGTGCGTGGTTCAGATGTGCCACCGAGAGGGGAAATTTGCACTCAGCCCTCATGCGTCCGAACAAATGCAGCAGGGCCACGGAATCCGGGCCGCCCGACACGGCCACCAGGACCGCCTCCGGGGCGACCCAGAGCGCTTGGCGGTCGAGCGCCGACTTGAAGGATTCGAACAAATCAGGCGGCATAAATTTGGTAGCGGTGCAGGGACTCGAACCCCGGACTCCGCGGATATGAGCCGCGTGCTCTAACCATCTGAGCTACACCGCCTCCGGTCGGGAGTTCTCATTGTAGAGAAGGGGCAGAGTTCTGTCAAGGATTCCAAAGTGCTAAGTGATTAAGAAGGCTGGATTTCCCTCGGCGCCTTTGATAATATCCCGGGCGTCCTCAAGGAGGTATCCGTGGCCCAAGACTGCGTGCAATGCGGGGGCGGCGAGGAAGAGGTTTTCCTCTACAAGTGTCCTATCTGCCACAAAATGGTCTGCGAAGACTGCCGATTCATGAAGAGCGGCCAGACTTTCTGCAGCCGCGGCTGCGGTGAAATGTTCTTCCACCAGGACGAAGATGAAGCCGAAGAAGAAGGTGGGTAGTTGATGTTTCCGATCCAGCGTCCCCGAAGACTGAGGCGCGGAGAGATCCTGCGTCGGATGGTGCGCGAGACGGAACTGTCTCCGTCGGACCTCATCAACCCGCTGTTCATCTGTCCCGGAAAGGGTGTCCGGGATCCCATTCAAGCCATGCCCGGGTGCTGCAGGTTTTCCGTGGACGAAGCCGTCGCGGAAGCGCAGGAAGTTCTCTCCCTCGGCGTGCCCGCGGTCATCCTGTTTGGGATCCCCCCCTCCAAGGACGCGGAAGGGGGAGGCGCCTGGGCCGAGGATGGTATCGTGCAGCAGGCGGTCAGGGCTCTCAAACAGAGGGTGCCGGGCCTTTTCGTCATCACCGACGTCTGTCTGTGTGAATATACCGATCACGGGCATTGCGGCAAGATCGAGAAGGGTGAGGTGCTCAACGATCCCACCCTGGCGCTTCTGGCTCGAACGGCTGTCTCGCACGCGAGGTCAGGATCCGACATGGTCGCCCCCTCGGACATGATGGACGGGCGCGTGGCGGCCATCCGCAGCGCCTTGGACGAGCAAGGATTCCAGCAGACGCCGATCCTTTCGTATGCCGTGAAGTACGCCTCCGCTTTCTATGGGCCGTTCCGTGAGGCAGCTGGTTCAGCGCCTCAGTTCGGAGATCGCAAGGCCTACCAGATGGATCCCGCCAATGCCCGGGAAGCGCTGCGTGAGGCGGCGCTCGACGTCGAGGAGGGGGCGGATCTCATCCTGGTGAAGCCCGCCATGCCGTGCCTTGACATCATCCACCGCGTTCGCGAGAGCATCCAAGTCCCGGTCGCGGCATACCAGGTGAGCGGCGAGTACACCATGATTCAGGCTGCGGCCGAGCGCGGCTGGATCGATGCCAACAAGATCATCCTGGAGTCGCTTCTCGCCATTCGTCGTGCCGGTGCCGATCTCATCCTGACTTACTTCGCCAAACAAGCCGCGCGCCTGATCCGGGCGGACTGAACGTCACTCCTCACTCCGGAATCCTGATGTCCCACCGATCCCAGGAACTGTTCGACCGCGCCCGACGACTCATCCCGGGAGGCGTCAATTCGCCCGTGCGCGCCTTCACGGCGGTGGGTGGCTCGCCCCTGTTCATCGCGCGAGGCAAGGGGAGCCGGATCTGGGACGAGGACGGCCGGGAGTTTCTCGATTACGTCGGCTCCTGGGGTCCGCTGATTCTGGGTCATGCGGCGGAAGAAGTGCTCGTCGCGTTGCAAGAGGCAATGCTGCGAGGCACCTCCTTCGGTGCTCCCACCGAGCTCGAGGTGGAGCTGGCGGACGAGCTGGTCCGGGCCATGCCTTCGCTTCAGAAAGTCCGGATGGTCAATTCCGGCACCGAAGCCACGCTTTCGGCCATCCGTCTGGCGCGCGGCGCCACCCGACGCGACCGAATCGTCAAAGCGGAGGGCTGCTATCACGGTCATGTGGATTCTCTGCTGGTGAAAGCTGGCTCTGGCGTCGCCAGCCTTGCCATTCCGGGGACTCCGGGAATTCCGAGGGAGTTGGCGGAACTGACCCTTTTGGTCCCATTCAATAACGTACCGGCACTGGAGAGGGTTTTCCAGGAGAACCAGGGGAGCATCGCCGCGCTCATCCTGGAGCCGGTGGCCGGGAACATGGGCGTGGTGGCGCCTGCCCCGGGATACCTGGAAGAAGCTCGCCGCATCACCCGGAAGGCGAGGGCGCTGTTGATCCTTGACGAGGTGATGACCGGCTTTCGCGTGGCCTACGGTGGCGCCCAAGCGGTTTACGGAATCGATGCGGACCTGACGACCCTCGGAAAAATCATCGGGGGCGGATTGCCGGTGGGAGCCTATGGAGGACGCGCCGATTTGATGGACCAGATGGCGCCGGAAGGGAAGATCTACCAGGCGGGGACCCTCTCAGGGAACCCCTTGGCCATGGCCGCCGGCCTCGCCACTCTAAAATCCCTGAAGCGGCAGAATCCGTACTCCCGGCTGGATTCCCTGGGCAGGCGCTTGGCCGATGGATTGAAAGAGGCCGCCGAGAGCGCCGGCGTGGCTCTGAGAATCAACCGCGTCGGTTCCATGCTGACCCCGTTCTTCACGTCCGAGGAGGTGACCGATTTTGCCACTGCATCGCTCTCCGATGCGAATCGCTACTCCGCTTTCTTCCACGGGATGCTGAATCGGGGTAACTATCTGCCACCGGCCCAGTTCGAGGCCCACTTCCTCTCCGCCTCCCACACCGAGCAGGATGTGGACCGGACGGTTGAGGACGCCCGCCACACCTTCCGGGAAATGGAGCGTTGACAGGCGGGGTGCGGATGGCTACCATGAAGCCAACTAGCCCCTCGGACCCGGCCTCTGAAGGAGTCACCCAGCCAT
>JAKEFJ010000248.1 GCA_022616665.1 Acidobacteriota bacterium | reverse complement strand
TCGAGCACCGCGCGCGGCACGGCCGACTCGAAGGAGCGGGTCGCGCCAATCTGATGGGAGTAATAGACACGGTCGATGGCCGCCTGGGCGCGCACCCGCTCATCGAAGCTGAGGTCGCGGGCCAAAACTGGCGCGAATGGAGAGATGGCGGCAGCCAAAACTATCCCGCGTATCAACAGGATGTGACGAGGAAGGCATGGCCTGATAATCATCGAGCCAGCCTATGGTTCGGAATGAATCGATGCCCGGAAAATACGCCGCGACCGTGGAGGTGTCAAGGGTCAACTCGTCGTCTTGACCGGGAGCAGCGGGAGCCGCTAAGATTCGCCCGTGCTTCTCGCCGAGCCCAGAATTTCCCTGATCATCCCCGCCTACAATGAAGAAAAGTATCTTCCTCGCCTGCTGGCCGGCGTGGCCGCGGCGCGGGCGCGGTATCGTCGTGGCGCGGAAGCCGTGGAGGTGATCGTAGCGGACAATGCCTCCACCGATGGGACTTCCGAGGTGGCTACCGCCAGGGGATGCCGCGTGGTGCCGGTGGCCAAACGGGTCATCGCAGCGGCGCGCAACGCCGGGGCGCAGGCGGCCCGTGGGGAAGTGCTGGCCTTCGTGGATGCCGACTTCCAGATTCACCCCGACACTTTCAACGCCATCGAGGCATCCCTGGCCGAGGGCAAGGCGGTGGTCGGCGCCACCGGCGCCAGAATGGAAAGGCTTTCGCTGGGGATCGGACTGAGCTATCTGATCCTGGCCCTTGGAGTGAAGATCGCCCGGATGGATACAGGCGTGATCTTCTGCCGACAAGAGGATTTCAAGGCGGTGGGCGGGTACAACGAGGCGCGGCTGGTGGCGGAGGATGTCCAGTTCCTGCGGGATCTCAAGCGGCTGGGGCGGCCTCGCGGGCAAAAATTCGAGCGGCTGAGCGAAGTGAAAGCCATCGCCTCGACCAGAAAGTTCGATCGCTTCGGCGACTGGCACTACGTAACCGGAATGATCCCGCTCGCCTACGCCGCACTGTTCTCCCGACCCATGCTGGAGCGCTGGATCCGTCAATACTTCTACGAAGACCCCCGCTGAGGGTCGATCCCCCGATGACTTTCCTTCGCGCCGGCTCCGATTCAGACTCCAGCGGTAATTCTGATGGCAGGACTTGCTCCTGGCTGGGTAGATCCGCGATCTGCAATCGCGGCTGATTGGCACGTGGAGCGATCGGTGCCCTAGCGGGCGGAGTCGGGAGCTTCGCGGAAGAAGACCCAGAGGGCTGCGGGGAGCGCGGTGAAGCTGGCCAGCATGGAGAGGACGAAGGCGCTGGCGGAGATGATTCCGAACTGGCGCATGGGAGGCAAGCCCGACAAGGCCAGCGCCAGAAAACCTCCCGCGTTGATGAAGGTCGCGAAGACAATCGCCCGTCCCGCGATCAGCAGAGCGTGCCGCAGCGCCTCCTCGGTGGTGCCTGAGCTGCGCTTTTCCTGGAAATGATAGAAGAAGTGAATCTGATCGTTTTCGGAGGCGCCCAGGACCGTGGAGGCGATGAGGATGGTCGCCACGTTCAGCGGAATGCCGATGAGGCGCATCACCAGGAACATGACCAGGATGGCGAACAGCGAGGGGATCATGGCCATGAGACGGGCCGCACCGCTGCGGAACACCACCAGGAACGCCAGAAAAATGATCGCCGCGGTCAGCGCGAAGCTCTCGGTCAGCGTCGGAACCAGGTATTCGCCGATCTTGGCCTGCAAGAGCCCCTGACCCACCACCCTCATGCGGCATTGTGCAAGCGCCGCGTTTGAAGCTTCCGCCTGCTTCCACGCCTTTGCGACAAAACTCTTGAGATCGTCCACACCCTCAAACTTCTTCTGCTGATAGATGATGGTCAGTCGCGCGTTGGCCAGGGTGCTCAAGTCGACGGTCGAGCGCAGGGCGGGCTCCTGAAGCAGCAGTCCCTCCAGCTGGGCGGCGCGCGCTTCCCAGGCTGCGGGATCGTCGGAGAGCTGATCCCCCTGCCCTCCCACGTAGCTGATCCAGCGCAGCATCGTGGTGGGTCCCACCACCGAGCCCACGCGGGGGTCCGCCTGCAGCTCGCGGGAAAAATCTTCCATGCCACGCAACACCTCGGGGCTCAAGATTCCGCCCTCGCCGGCCGTGACCCAGGCCTGGAGGACCGAAAGCCCCCCGATGGATCGCTCGAATCGCCGCGTGTCCTGATAGAGAGGGAGGTCGCGATCGATGTAATCCAGCTCGTCCGTCTCGAGGCCCATGGGCGCCAGGCGGCCCGGAATACCGGTGACCGCCAGGAGGCCCGCAATCATCAGGACAAGGGAGAGAGATAGCAGGACCCATCGCCAGCGGTAGGAGAAGGACGGCAGAGCGTCGATGTAGCGAAGCAGAAGCTTTCCCGCCGCCGTGCGACGCGGAAGGATCGGGGTCCGCAGGATCCTCTGGAGTGCGGGGAACAGGGTGAAAACGACAATCCAGGTCAGAACGAGGCCCGCCGCGACCCAGAGTCCCATCTCCCGGATGGGCCGGATGCGGGAGACGGCCAGAGCGGCGAAGCCGATGGCGGCGGCGAAGATCGAGGCGCTGGTCGCCAGAAACTTGTTGGCCAGTGTGAAGACCTGATGCTCCTCGAGATCGCGCCCCTCCGGGTTCATGGCAAAGCGCGACTGGATGTAAACCAGCGCCGCGGTGCAGGTGATCAGGACGGTGAGGGGCACCAGCGAGGAAACGATGGTAGAGACGAAACCGACTGCCTGTGCGAAAGCCATGGTGAGCGTGACACTCACCGACAGGGTGATGAGAAACGCCGCCAGCGTCCGCACCGATCGGTAGAGAGCCAGATTGATGGCGATGATGAATAGGCCGAACAGGGGGAAATACCTGCGGCTGGCGCTTGCGGTCTCCTCCTCCAGGTAGGCATCGACATACGGCCCTCCCACCCGCCGCAGCGCTTTCAGCGGTGCCGGAGAATCCAGAACCGGCCCGAGCGCCCGGTCCAGGGCGGCGAGGGTCTCATTGCGCTGGGAGACATCCGAAACCTTGAGCTCCACCGGGATGCTCAGGAAGTCCTTCCCCACCAGACCCTGCTGGCGAAACAGGTCAGTCCCGCTGGCGAAGCGCCTGAATTCCTCAGCCTCCTCGCGGATCGCACGCCCGGTGGGGCGGGCTCGCCGGTAGAGCGCGAGGGCGGAGAAACTCTCCACCCTGGGGACCGAAGAGAGCCGCTTCTCGATGTCCGAGACTCTCTCCAGGACGCCTGGATCAAAGGGATCCTCGGCCTCCGCCAGGAGGACCACGTGCTCTCCCTCGGGGAAAAGCTTTTGGAAGGACTCGTTGGCGAGAAAGTCCGCATCGCTCTGGACAATCAGACGTGCGATGCGATTGTCGCTCTCGACGCGCAGCGCCAGAACCAGGGCGAAGGGAAAGAGAAGGCCGTAGGCTGAGATGAATCCCCAGCGCCACGACACGATGCGTCGGAAAAGGGAGAGAAGTCGGGTGGGTTCGCTCCGGCTCATCGGAGCGATAGCCTACACCACCTGGGAGTGACTGTCAGCACAGCCGCTTGCGGACCTGGAAGACATCATCGGGCGCCCGACCACTGCAAGACCGCCTCTCTCCCGCATGCTATACTGCGCCCACAAACAAGCTAACTCAGAAACACCGGGTCAAGGCCCGGCCAATCAAGGAGAACGTGCATGAAAGCCAGAAGCGTCCTCTCGGCAGTTGCCTTCGCCACGTTCATCGCCACCCTTCCAGCCGCCCACGCTGCGGAGGAAACCAAGCCCGCGGAGCCCAGCAAGGAAGCCCCCAAAGGCAACGGTCTTATCGATTGCAAGATGGAATTCAGCCTCTCGGGCTGGTCGGCCATCTACTCCACGTCCAAGGGCGAAGGAACGATCACCTGCAACAACGGCGAGACCGCCAAAGTGAAGCTTAAGAGCCATGGCGGCGGCATCACGTTTGGAAAGTCCGATGTCACCGGCGGGACCGGCCACTTCACGGGCGCCAAGAACATCGAGGAGCTGTACGGCTCCTA
>JAKEFJ010000247.1 GCA_022616665.1 Acidobacteriota bacterium | reverse complement strand
CACGAGCTTCATCCCATCCATTTCCACGGGTGCGAACACTCCCGGAATAGCCATGCTGGCCCGCATGGCGGTGGCCAGGCTTCCTTGACTCAGCACCACCGACTTCCCGTCCAAAAGGTTCACCGCCACCGCCCGATACGGGATGGGCAGGTCGTCGAAGTCGGTCACTCCCGTGGACTCGATCTCCAGGGTCTTCAGGAACAGCTCCAGGCGCTGTCCGCCCAGCACGCCGGAGGGAATGTAGGGGACCCATCCCTTGAATCGAAGCCGGGTGGGAATGAGGAAAACCATGTCGTCCTGCTTGCGCCGGAAGGACTTGTCATCCCGTGGAACATAGTCGAGGAAAATCTGCCGCATGTCGGTGGTCAGAAGCAGCTGCTCGATGCGATCGGCCGACCAGCCTGCGGCATAGAGGCCCCCTATGATCGAGCCGATGCTGGTGCCCACCACCATGTCCACGGGGATGCGCATCTCTTCCAGCACTTTGAGAACGCCGATGTGGGCTGTGCCGCGCGCGCCGCCGCCGCTGAGGACCAGGACGACTTTGGGATGGGTGGGAGGCGGAGTTTGTTTCTGCGCGAACACAAGGGGTGCAAGGGCTGGATTCCCGACGAGGAGCGATAAAACTGTCAGGCTGGAGGACAGCAGGAGGAAGAATCGCCGGAAGCGCATTCGAGCCGGGCTCCCAAGCTAGCGATGGTGCATGGGCCTGAACGAGATGAATGCCCTCGGCCTCATGGTCGCGGAATCTTAGCACAGTGCTCCGCCAGGCTCTCGGGCCGGGTGGACAGCGTGCTATCCTTGGCTCCTCATGAAGCAGGTGAATCTCCCCGCGAGCCGCCCGCGCGAGGCGCGGCGATGAAGCTGCAGCGCAGCTCCGGCGTTCTATTGCACCCGACGAGCCTTCCCGGCCCGCACGGCATCGGCGATCTGGGCCCTCTGGCGCATGCCTGGGTGGACTTCCTCGCCGAGGCGGGATGCAGCCTGTGGCAGGTGCTGCCGCTGGGTCCGACCGGATTCGATAATTCTCCCTATCAGTCCTTCTCGGCATTCGCCGGCAACCCTTACCTCATCAGCCCGGAGCTGCTGCAGGCGGAGGGGCTGCTGGAGCCCCAAGCTGCGGGCGGCGCGAGCTTCCCTTCGGATCGCGTCGATTTCAGCGCATTGATCCCCTGGAAGGTGAGGCGCCTGGATGCGGCTTTCGGAAAGTACCGGGAGACGGGCTCCACGAAGTTGCGGGCGGAGTTCGAGGCATTTCGGAGCGCGCATGCGGTGTGGCTCGACGACTTCTCGCTGTTCATGGCCCTCAAGGAGGGCCATAAGGGAGCGCGATGGGACGAGTGGCCCGAGGCTTTGCGCCGGCGTGGGTCCGACGCGATGGCAGGCGCCAGGCGGGAGCTGGCCGAGGGGATGGAGCGGCAATCGTTCCGGCAGTTCCTTTTCTTCCGGCAGTGGGAGGCGCTTCGCCGGCACGCTGGATCGAAGGGTGTGCGGATCATCGGGGACGTTCCCATTTTCGTTTCCTCCGACAGCGCCGATGTCTGGGCGCATCCGGACCTCTTCAAGCTGGACGAGACGCTTCGGCCGACGGTGGTGGCGGGGGTGCCGCCCGATTATTTCTCTCCCACCGGACAGCTCTGGGGAAACCCTCTCTATTGCTGGGAATCGCATCGTTCATCCGCCTTCGAGTGGTGGGCGGCGCGGCTGCGCTCCGCCTTGGAGCTGGTGGATCTGGCGAGGCTGGATCACTTCCGGGGATTCGTCGCGGCGTGGGAGGTTCCGGCCGGACGTCCCACGGCGGAGAAAGGGAAGTGGGTGGAAGGCCCCGGCGGCGAGCTGTTGTCGCGCCTGGGCGAAGTGCTGGGAGATCTTCCCCTGATTGCGGAGGATCTGGGAGTCATCACGCCCGATGTGGAAGCGCTGCGGGAGAGGTTTCATCTGCCCGGCATGAAGATTCTGCAGTTCGCCTTTTCGGGGCCGGACAATCCCTTCCTGCCGCACTCCTATCCCCGGAATAGCGTCGTCTACACCGGGACGCACGACAACGACACCACCCGCGGGTGGTTCGAGGCCGCGCCGGAAGCCGAGCAGGATTTCTGCCGGCGCTACCTGAAGAGCGATGGCCGCGACATCGTGTGGGATCTGATCCGCGCGGCGTGGGCGTCGCCGGCGGCATTCGCGCTGGCGCCCATGCAGGATCTTCTTGATCTGGGCACGGCCGCCCGGATGAATCTCCCAGGCAAGCCCTCCGGCTCGTGGACCTGGCGAATGGGTGAGGGCGATGCCAGCCCCGCGCTCGCAGCCCGCCTGCGCGAGCTCAACTACCTCTACCAGCGGAACAACCTTCCCGGTTCCCTGAGTCGTTGACCCTTTCCTGGAAGCCTGTGGCGCCATTCAGCTTGATGCAGGTGGGGCATCGATAATCGTGTCGAGATGCCTGCTTGACTGTTCGCGACCGGGCGTTACCGGGCGAACTTCTCGAGGATCGCGCGGGCTTCGTCCAGGATGAGCTGCAGGTGGGACTCGTCCTTGAAGCTTTCGGCGTAGAGCTTCACCACGTCCTCGGTGCCGGAGGGGCGCGCCGCGAACCAGCCGCTCAGGGCGGAAACTTTAATGCCGCCGATGGGCGCGCCGTTGCCGGGGGCGTTCGTCAGCTTCTGAAGTATGGTCTCGCCTCCCAGATGCGTCGCGGTCACATTCTCGGGGGACAGTTTTTTCAAGGCGTTCTTTTGCGCCGGGGTGGCCGGCGAGTCGATGCGGGTGTAGTGCGGGGCGCCCAGATGTCCCGATAGCTCGCGGTAGTGCTCTCCCGGGTCCTTCCCGGTTCGCGCGGTCATCTCCGCGGCGAGCAGGCAAAGCAGGATCCCGTCCTTGTCGGTGGTCCAGGCCGTGCCGTCTCTCCTCAGGAAGCTGGCGCCCGCGCTTTCCTCTCCTCCAAAGCAGCACGACCCGTCGAACAATCGTGGCGCGAACCATTTGAACCCAACCGGGACTTCGTAGAGCCTGCGCCCGGCTTGGGCCACCACCCGGTCGATCAGGCCGCTGCTCACCAGCGTCTTGCCCACCACGGCGCTCTCCTGCCAGCCGGGGCGGTGCTCCAAGAGATACGCGATAGCGGTCGCCAGGAAATGATTCGGGTTCATGAGACCCGAAGTGCGCGTGACAATGCCGTGACGATCGGCATCGGGATCGTTTCCAAAGGCGACGTCGAAGTCGTCCTTGAGGCGCACCAGGCCGGCCATGGCACAGGGGCTGGAGCAGTCCATCCGGATCTTGCCGTCGTGGTCCACCGACATGAAAGCGAAGGTGGGATCGACGGATGGATTGACCACCGTGACGTCCAGGTCGAAGCGCCGGGCGATGGCGCCCCAATAATCCAGCGCCGATCCTCCCAGTGGATCCACCCCCAGGCGCAGCCCCGAGGATCGGATCGCTTCCATGTCCAGGACTTCCTGCAGCGCCGTCACGTACGAGCCGACGTAGTCCTCCTGGTGAACGCATGGGCTCCGCGAGGCCTTCTCGTAAAGCATGCGCCGGATGCCACGTTCGCCCGCGCGCAGAAGCTGGTTGGCCCGCGTCTGGATTTGGCTGGTCACTTCGGTGTCGGCGGGTCCGCCATCGGGCGGGTTGTACTTGATGCCGCCGTCGCCGGGAGGATTGTGCGAGGGAGTGATCACGATTCCGTCGGCGAGGCTGCCTCGTCCCGCCCGGTTCCAGGCCAGGATCGCCCGGGAGACGACCGGGGTCGGCGTGGCGGCATCCCCGCGCGCGATGAATGTCTCCACGCCGTTGGCGGCGAGCACTTCGAGCGCCGTCCGTTGGGCGGCAGGCGACGCGCCATGGGTGTCCCGGCCCAGATAGAGCGGACCGGCGATTCCGGTGAGCCTGCGATAGTCGCAAATGGCCTGGGTGATGGCCAGGATGTGCGACTCCCTGAACGTGCCGTCGAAGGGCGACCCGCGATGGCCGCTGGTCCCGAAGCTGACGTGGAACCGGGGATCGGCGGGATCGGGGATGCGCGCGTAGTAGTCGCGCTCCAGCCGCGCAACGTCGATGAGAAGCTCGGGAGGAGCGGGTTTTCCCGCCAGCGGGTGGAGTGGCATGGGATTCAGATCTCGACGCTTTGGCCGCGCTCCGGCACCAGCACTTCGGCGGCCGGCCGGAGGCGGCGCAGGTCGGAGGCGAGGCCCACCGATTCCTTCTCTTCGCCGTGAATAATGAAAATCCTCTTGAGGTCTCCGGACACGCGGTGCTGGACATGATCCAGGAGCTCGCTCCGGTCGGCGTGCCCAGACAAGTAGTCGGCGGATGCGATCCTGGCCCGGACCTCGTGAGGCTCGCCAAAAATATTCACCGGGCTCTTCCCCGCCATCAGCGCGGCGCCCAGAGTGTTCTCGGCGCAGTACCCGATGAACAGGATGAGGTTCCGGGAATCGCCCAGCCCATTCCTGAGATGGTGGCGGATTCTCCCGGCCTCGGCCATTCCCGAGGCGCTGATGATGATGGCGGGGCCGTTCAAGCCATTCAGCCTCTTGGACTCCAT
>JAKEFJ010000246.1 GCA_022616665.1 Acidobacteriota bacterium | reverse complement strand
TCGCCTTCTCGAGCTGGGCCCGGGCCTTCCCCAACTCGCCCTTGGCCTTGTCGAGCGCCGCCCGAAAAGGGCGCGGGTCGATTTCAAAGAGCACATCGCCTTTCCTGACGAAGGCCCCCTCGGTGTAGCGCCGTTGGACCAGGTAGCCGGACACCTGGGCCTGGATCTTGGCGGTGACCAGACCGGCAGTGGTGCCGACATGCTCGGAGTAGAGCGGCACATCCTGCTGGATGACCTGGACGACTCCGACTTCGGGGACGGCTTGCGCCTGGGTCTGGGCCTCTTCACGTGCGCAGCCGGCCAGGAGGGCGGTCCAGACCGCGGCCGCCGCGAAAAGGGCCACCGGCCCGTTCGAATGCATAGCAGGCATGCTGATGTCCTTAGTCGGGTGCAGAGGCAGGGCCGTATTGTCCTCGATAGGGCCGGGCGAAGCAAGCCTTTACCCACAATCACGAAACGGCTGTCAGTTTTCCGCCCTCCAGCATTCGGATTGTCGTTTGTACATTCCAGGCTGAGACCGACGGCTGACTGCTGCTGGCCCGTGGTTTCTGTGGCGAATTCCAAAGCTCCCGGCTAGTATGGGGCCCGACTCTCGGCGTCGGTTCGCACCAAACCGGAATTGGCATTGGCGAGAAACTCATGGATCGCGTTCAAATCGTCGGCATCCTGCTCACGCTGACGGCCGTCTACTGCTACATCAACCATCGGTGGCTGCGCCTGCCGGTGACCATCGGCGTCATGGTGGTGGCGCTGGGAATCTCGTTGCTGATGAACCTGCTCGCCTGGGTGGGGTTTGGGCCGGAGGAACAGCCGCTGCTCCGCTGGCTCCGACACATCGACTTCAACAAGGCGGTCTTGCACGGGATGCTGAGTTACCTGCTCTTCGCCGGCGCCCTGCAGCTCAATCTTCGCGACCTGATCGAACGGAAATGGGCGGTGGGATTCCTGGCCTCCGCCGGCGTGCTGCTATCCACGTTTTTCGTCGGGACCCTGACTTGGTGGGGGCTGCGCGGAATTGGGATCGAACTGTCCTACGCCTATTGTCTCCTGTTCGGGGCCCTCATCTCCCCCACCGACGCGGTCGCGGTGCTGGGCGCCTTGAAAACCGCCCGCGTGCCCAAGCGGTTGGAGATGACCATCACCGGGGAGGCCCTGTTCAACGACGGGGTGGCCATCGTGGCCTTTGTCGTCCTGCTGGGGTTGGCGACGGGGACCCACACGCTCAGTCCGGAAAGCATCGGGGTGCTGTTCCTGCAAGAGGCGGTGGGAGGAGCGCTGTTTGGCTTGGGCGTAGGGTCCCTCGCGCATCACATGTTGAAGTCCTCCGACCACCCCCAGGTGGCCGTTCTCGTCACGCTCGCCGTGGTGACGGGCGGCTATGCCCTGGCCGATTTCTGGGGACTCTCCGGTCCCATTGCGGTCGTCGTGGCGGGGCTATGGATTGGGAACTGGGGCCGGCGGGCGGAGGTATCGAAGGAGACGCGGAGCTCCCTGGAGATTTTCTGGGAGCTCATCGAACAGGTTTACAATGCGGTGTTGTTCGCCCTGCTGGGGTTGGAATCGCTGCTCCTGGAGTTTACCCCCACCTTCCTTCTGGCAGGTCTTCTGGCCTTCGTCGTGGTGCTGGTATCGCGCTTTCTGTCCGTCGGGCTGCCGGTGGTCCTGCTGCATCGGTGGCAGCACTTCAGACCGGGCGCCATCCATATCATGACCTGGGGCGGATTGCGCGGCGGGGTCTCCGTGGCCTTGGCCCTCTCGATTCCCCTCAGCGGGGCGCGCAGCGTCATCCTGGCCATGACCTATGTGGTCGTCGTCCTCTCGATCGTGCTCCAGGGCCTTACCATGGAGCGGCTGATCAAGCGTACGCTCAGGGAAGAGCTGGACGCGCGGACCTAGGCGACCCGGTTACGCCGCCGTGGCCCTGGCCTTGGGCTCGGCGGCGACCGAGTCGGGCGGCGCGGGACTCCAGGCCTGGATCGGCACGCCGCCGGTGAAGAGGTCGCGCATCGCGGGGCCGAAGAACATGTAGGGATGAGCCGGTTCCAGCGCGCCGGCCTCGTCCAGGCGGCGGCGACCGTCTGCCGGCAGGGCGAAGTCCAGGGCCTTCAGGTTGTCCTCGAGCTGCGCCCGTTACCGCCCGCGTTGGGGTTCCCGGCCTCGGCATTGACCGTAAACTTGCTGGCCAGGACCAGGCGGTCACGCAGGCTGCGTGAGCCGATGAATTTGCCCAGTTCCTCGCTCCTTCCCTTGGCGTAGCTGTCGGCGGTGTCCAAAAAATTGCCGCCCAGCTCCACGTAGCGATCGAACATGGCCCAGGCCTCGACTTCGTCCGTGCCGATGCCGGATTCCGTGCCGAAGGTCATGGCGCCGAGACAGAGGGGGCTGACCCGCAGTCCCGATCGCCCCAGGGTGACATAGTGATTCAAGCTCATGGTCATCCCTCCCCCCGCCGACCGGCGGGTCCCCCCTCCCTTTCTCTGCTCGATCCAGGGCAGTGGCGATTTAATGACCGACGCTCGCAGACCCTTATGGCAGGTCTTGAACGTTCGGGGCCGGAAATGGATGAAGCCCATCCATTCATAGGTTCCTGCTCCATCAATGGCAAGCGCGATCCAATGACCGCGCGGTCGCACCTGTGCGCCGGAGCGCTTTGGCGCGCAGGCGCAGAACCGCACTGTGAGTCGTGAGCGCTTAGCCCCGGGAAATAGACGAGGCCCATTATCATTGAATGCCTGCTCATCAGTGGCAAAGGCGCCTCCACCCATGGCTTCGACGCCGTGGGCGGAGCCTCCCGGCTCATGACCGGGAGGCCCGTCCCGCTTCAGGCTTCAGCCTCCTTGTTTCCGGGTATAGGTGATCTCCATCATCTTCATTTCCTTGCCGTTCTTGCCGGACCCGTACATTTCAAAGATCTCGGTGTTGTCGTCCACGATTTTGGTCACGGCGCGATGGTGCATGCGGCCCCCCATGGGGTCGGCGTGACTCCCTTTCTGCGTGATGGTCTTGCCGTCCGCGCTTCCGGTGCCTTCCATCACGAAGATGCCGGTGCCCTGGGAGTCCATCCAGGTGGTCACGTACTTCTTGGTGAGGTTGTCGTAGCCGGTGATGCCGATGCCGGTGAAGGGACTTCCCATCATCTCCCCGGTGCATTCCTGCTGCAGAAAGCGGCCGTCCAGGACCATCTTCTGTTCGCAGGACCCCGTCGTTTCCTCAGGAGGAGTGCCGGGCTCCATCCAGTGCTTGGTTTTCGTAGTCCAGCTTCCCGACAGGCTTGCCAGTTGCTTGTGCGGCTCGCCTGGCGCGGCGGCTTTCTTGTAAGCCTCCATCATCGCGTCATGATCCATCTTGCCTGCTTGCTTCTTGTCCTTGGCCATCACGACGGTCCCGGACACGACCAG
>JAKEFJ010000245.1 GCA_022616665.1 Acidobacteriota bacterium | reverse complement strand
GCGGAGGCCGGCAGGAGCGTGGAAGAGGTCGGCTACGTTTCCCTGCACGGCACCTCCACCCTCCTCAACGACGTGGTGGAGACCAGGGCGGTGAAGCTCTGCTTCGCACCACGAGCGAGCCAGATCCCCATGAGCGCTTTGAAGTCGATCATCGGTCACCCCCAGGGGGCCTCAGGCGCGGCGGGAGTGGTGACGACCCTGCTGGGAATGCGCGACGGGTGGTTTCATCCCACACTCAACCTGGAGCACCCCGACCCCGAGTGTGATCTGGACTACATCCCGCAGCGGGCCCGGAACGTCTCGGTGCAGGTCGCCGTCTGCAACTGCATCGGATTCGGCTCCAAGAACGCCGCTCTGGTTCTTGCTCGCCACGGAGACTGAAGCGTGCTCCGGCCCCTGCAGCGCTCCTTGTGCCGGGAATTGATGGACGATCCAGCGGCGGATCCCGCCGAGCTGCGCGCCAACCTGGAAGACCTCAAGCGCATCAACGAACGCTGGGGAGGAAATAGGTCTACCTTCTCCGCCTTGTCCCCGGCGCTCGCCGGCTGGCCTCCGGGGCGCCGCTTGAGCATCCTGGACGTGGGGTGCGGCGGCGGCGATCTCCTGGTCGCCCTGGCGCGGGAGTGTCGCGCCCGAGGCATCCCAGCCCAGCTGGTCGGAATGGATTGCCATCCAACAATCCTGGAGATTGCCCGCAGCTCCACCTCGAGGTTCGCCGAAATCCGGCTCGTGCGCGGCGATGCGCTGGAACTTCCGTTCGCGGGAGCCTCTTTCGACTTTGTGCTCTCCTCCCTGGTGCTCCACCACGTGCCGCCCGAGTACTCCGCGCGATTTCTCCGAGGCCTGGGAGCCCTGTGCCGCGAAGGCGTGGTCATCAGCGATCTCCGCCGCGGGCGGGCCGAGTATCTCCTGACGCTCCTGTTCACACGACTGTTCACCCGCGGAAGACTGTCCCGATTGGATGGTCCCCTATCCGTCCTCCGCGCCCTCACCATGAATGAAGCCCGCGACCTGGCCCTCGCCGCCGGATGGACCCGCGGCGTGGTTCGGAAGTGCTTCCCCTTGAGAATCCTCCTGATGGATCGGGACTTCTCATGAACCATACGACGACGGCTGGAGCGGAGATTCTGGTGGCAGGCGGGGGTCCCGCCGGATCCACCGCGGCGCTGTCGCTGGCAAGGGAAGGACGTGAGGTCCTCCTCATTGAGAAGCGCCGGGAGAATCAACCGAAGGTCTGCGGTGAGTTTGTGAGCGCCGAAGGGGTCGCGGTTCTCCGGCGCCTGGGGGTCCTGGAGGCCCTGCTCGCCTCGGGCGCGGTGCCAATCACGCGCACGCGACTGCACGCCGTCTCGGGTGACAGCTTCGACTCCCCTCTGCCCGAATCCGCGGGGCAGAGCGGGCTGGGCGTCAGCCGGCGCCTGCTGGATGAAACGCTCCTCGCCTTCGCCGAGCGGGCAGGGGTCCGTATTCTCCGCGGTGCCCGCCTCGTGGGGCTGTCTTGCGAAGGCTCCCGCTGGAGGGCCAGGATCCTCGTGGGCGGGATCTCAATCCAGGCATCGGCAATCCGGATCCTGGGCGCCGACGGCAGGAACTCTCGAGTGGCGGCTTTATCTGGTGTGGGAGGCTCTTTCGGTTCTTCCGGCATCGGCATGCAGGCCCACTTGCGCCGCCGGGTCGCGCCTCCGGATCGGGTGGAGCTTCTGCTTCTGCGGGAGGGCTATGCCGGCTTGGCGCCTGTCGAGACGGATCGATGGTGTCTGGGAGCACTGCTTCCCTCAGCGGGCACCTGCGAGGATCCTTATCGCCGGCTGCTCTCCTCTCTGGCGGTGCACCCGGAAGTCCGCGAGCTCCTGATGGATCCCGAAAGCCATCTCGATCACACCGCCGCCTTTCCGGTGCGCATGGGATGGAGGGGGGTGACGCCACCGGGACTCTTCCTGCTCGGGGATGCCGCGGGATTCTTGGACCCCTTCTCGGGACAGGGGATCGCCCTGGCTCTGCTGGGAGGAGAGGCCTGCGCCCGTGCCGCCCTCAACCCGCATCCCTTTAGGGCCGTGCGCGGCTACAGAGAATTTCTCAGCCGTGAACTGGCGCCCCGAATGGTCGTGGCCGCCTCCCTGCGCCAGCTGCTGGCGCGGCCGGGATGGGCCGAACATCTCATCCGGATTTTCCGTCAACATCCAAGAATTGGGAGGGGGGTGGTGGGGTTGACTCGAATCACCGGCTCTCCTGGCCTTGGTTCCCTGCCGCGCCTAGCAGGAAGATTCCTCTCGCCCTAGCCTCATCCCCGGAGCTTCCCCCTGCTGTGCTAAGATTCGCGCTGTTATGAGCACCCTCCGCATCGAAAAGGACTCCCTCGGCGAAAAAGAAGTCCCCGCCGACGCCTATTATGGCGTGCAGACCGCCCGCGCCCTGGAGAACTTTCCCATCAGCGGCTTGCGGGCTCATCCGGCCCTGATCACCGCCCACGCGACCATCAAGAAAGCCGCCGCTTTGACCAATCAGGAGCTGGGGAATCTGGATTCCCGGATCGCCGGGGCCATCGTCCAGGCCTCCCAGGAGGTGATCGAGGGCAAGCTGCGGGACCAGTTCGTGGTGGATGTGTTTCAGGCCGGCGCCGGCGTCTCCTTCAACATGAACTGTAACGAGGTCATCGCCAACCGGGCCATCGAGATTCTCGGCGGTAGCCGCGGCGACTACAAGGTCGTGCATCCCAACGATCAGGTGAACATGGCGCAGAGCACCAACGACACCTTTCCCACGTCGATGCGCCTGAGCGCCCTCATGATGATCCGCGAGCTGGATCCGGTGCTGGAGCGCCTGGAGGGAGCCTTCGCCTCCAAGGGAAAGGAGTTCGACTCCATCATCAAGTCGGGGCGCACTCACCTTCAGGATGCCGTCCCGGTCCGTCTCGGACAGGAGTTCGCGGCCTATGCCGCGACCCTGGGCCGCTGCCGAGCCAGGATCCTGCCCTGTCGCGGGACTCTGTCGGAGCTTGGAATCGGAGGGACCGCGGCGGGCACGGGGATCAATACACATCCCGAGTACAGGACCCGGATCGTGGCCCACCTCTCGCGCCTGACGGGATTCTCGCTGAGCAACTCCCCCGACCTGCGCGAGTCGATGCAGAGCCAGCTGCCGCTCTCGGAAATTTCCTCGGCCTTGAAGCTGCTCGCGTTGGAGCTCGTCCGCATCGCCAACGACCTGAGGCTGCTTTCGTCCGGCCCCCGGACGGGCTTCGCCGAAATCCAGCTCCCCGCGGTGCAGCCGGGCTCCTCCATCATGCCGGGCAAGGTCAATCCTGTCATGCCCGAAGTGCTGAACATGGTGGCCTTCCAGGTGGTGGGCAATGATTTGACCGTGGCTCTGGCGGTCCAGGCGGGACAGCTGGAGCTCAATGTCATGATGCCGGCCATGATTTACAACGTGCTCCAGTCCATGGAGATTCTCAAGAACACGCTCGAGGTGTTCCGCAGCCGGTGCGTGGAGGGAATCACCGCCGACGCAGCGCGCTGCGAACACTATGCGCTCGACAGCGTCGGGATTGCCACGGCCCTGAACCGCCACATCGGGTACGCCGCGGCGGCGGAAGTAGCCAAGGAATCCATGCGCACCGGAAAGTCGATCTATCAGATCGTGGTCGAGCGGAAGCTCCTCGACTCGGAACAGCTGCGCAGCATCCTGGATCCCCGGGCCATGACCGAACCGGGAATTCCAGGGAAGCGCTGAAGAGCCTTCCGCCCATCGGTCTCCCGTCCCGCGATCCATGAGCCTTGACCCATCTCCACCCGACCGCCAATTCTTCCTTCTGGCCGCGGCGCTCCTGGCGGCGGGCACCCTCTTGCGCCTGACCGCCCTCACTCATCCTCCTCCCATCAACATCGATGAAGCGCGCTACCTGGTGACGGCGCACCACGTGGCGGCGGGAATGGGGTACTGCGACTGGAGGGGGCCGGAGACCCATATCCATCCGGCGCATCCTCTGCTCACTGCCGCCCTGGCAGGATCCCGTTCCCAGGCCCTGGAAAGTTGTGGTCGCGCCGTCACCTTCATCGCCTCGGTTCTTCTGCTGCTTCCGTTGGCGGTCTTGGCTCTTCATTTGGGGGGAAAGGGGCCGGCCCTTCTCGGCCTGGCCTTCATCGTTTTCCATCCCGCCCTGGCCCGCGCCGCCGCGACCGTGGCGCCAGAAGGGCTCTACATCCTGGCGATTAGCCTGGCGCTCTTGCTTCTTCTCCCGGTGACGGCAGGGCCTTTGCCACTCTGGAGGTGGGGCGTCGCGGGAGTCCTGTTCGGGCTGGCGTATCTGGCCAGGCCGGAGGGATTGCCGGTGGGAGTCCTCGCCGGGTTGACCGCGGCGGTTCTGGGTGGTGGGAACGGCCGGCCCTGGGCCTGGCGAGGACTCGGCGTCCTGCTCGTCGGACTCCTGGTAACCGCGTCCCCCTTTCTCCTTTTCATCCATCGCACCACGGGCGAATGGAGTCTTACCGGGAAAACTCTCGAGCTGTTCTTCATTGGGCAGGGATTGCGTGAAACCGGCGGTGTTCCTCCGGATTACTTGCGATTGCGCGAGTTGGAGCGGCAGTGGGGGGGCATTCTGCCGTTCTTCTGGGCCAACCCGCACCTGGTTCTGGAGGCTGCGGCCCTGAACGCGCGAGGCATTTTCGGCAGGGTGCTTCCCTACCAGCTCGGCCCCGTCGGCCTTCTGGGCCTGACGGGCTTTCTGATGGCGCTGTTCCGCGATCGGGAGCTGCGGCGAAAATCGCTGTTGCTCCTCGCGCCCTGTCTCAGCCTTTTTCTCATGCTGCTTACTTTTCCCAACTCCCGCGTGGCGGGATCGGTCGTTCCATTCCTTCTGATCCTCTCATCTGCCGGATGCATGCACTGGCTCACGACCCTGATTCCCGGAAAGAAATTTCGCCTCGGTCTCGCCATCGCGATCCTGGCCCTGGGGGGGGTACTGGCCTGGACTCAATCGCTCAGGCGGCTAGGGGGCGCCCGCTGGGAGGGGGTATCGCCGGAGCGAATCGCCGCCCGCCAAGCCCTGGAGCTCGCGGGCGATTCCCAGCGCGTTGCCAGCAATGACCCCGTCCTCTCTTTCTATGCCGAGGAACCGGCTCTCTTCGGTCCCCCAGGAATCTATCG
>JAKEFJ010000244.1 GCA_022616665.1 Acidobacteriota bacterium | reverse complement strand
GGAAGCCGACGCTGAAGATCTGCATGGTTGGCCCCCACGTCACGGTACAGACGGAAGCCAGCCTCAAGGCCTGTGCCGCGCTGGATTTCGTGGTCCGCCGGGAGTTCGATTATGCGGTGGCGGAATTCGCCTGGGGACACAAGCTGGAGAACATTGCCGGGGTCAGCTATCTGAAGGACGGGAAGACCGTGCACAATCCGGACCGGCCGGCCATCGAGGATCTGGACGCCCTGCCCTTCGCCACCGACATCTACTCCCGCGACCTGGACTACAAGCGCTACAACATTCCCTATCTGCTCCATCCCTACGTGTCCTTCTATGCCTCGCGCGGCTGCCCGGCGCTCTGCACCTTCTGCCTCTGGCCCCAGACGATGTCCGGCCATCCCTGGCGGACGCGCAGCGCGGCCAACGTGGTGGCCGAGGTCAAGCGGGTGCCGGAGCTGTTCCCGGAGGCCAAGGAGGTCTTCTTCGACGACGACACCTTCCCCTGGGCCAAGGCCCATGTGCTGGAGGTCTGCGAAGCCCTCAAGCCGCTGAAGATGACCTGGTCCTGCAATGCCCGCGTGCACACGGACTACGAAACGCTCAAGGCGATGAAGGAGGCGGGGTGCCGCCTGATGGTCGTCGGGTTCGAATCCGGCGACGACACGATCCTCAAGAACATCAAGAAGGGCGCGACGACCGAGCAGGCCCTCGAGTTCATGAAGAACGTCAAGAAGGTCGGGCTCACCGTCCACGGCGACTTCCAAATCGGCTTGCCCGGCGAGACGCCCGAGACCATCGAAAAGACGATCGAGTTCGCCAAACTCCTCGATCCGGAGACCATCCAGGTCTCCATGTCCCATCCCTACCCCGGCACCGAGTTCGACAGCTACGTGCGCAAGCATGGGTACCTGACCGACGCCGAGATGACGGATGAGTTGGGGCATCAGTTGCCCAGCATCCAGTATCCCGGCCTGGACCGCCGGTACATGGTGGAAATGGTGGAGCGCTTTTACGACCGCTTCTATTTCCGCCCGCGAGTCATCTGGCGGTTCGTGCGCCGCATGGCCGTCGACTCCTACGAGCGGGCCCGGCTGCTCGAAGAGGCCAGGGAGTATTTTGCAACGCGCGCCAAGCGCCATCGCTTCGCGCGGGCCGAAGAAGTCAGCGCGTAAGCGGCCGGAAGCTCTTCCCTCTCCTCCCCCGGCGCCGGGGGAGGAGGGATCTTCGCACAGACGATAGCCCGGCCACACATTCCCCGAGATCGTTCAAATCTGGTCTGATGGAAAGAACCCCGGCACAGGCCGCGAACATCATGCCGAGACCGATCCTGCCCGCTGCATGATGTCCGTGATGCGGCAAGAGGCGCACGGATCCCCGGTCCGGCCATGGCTCAGGGCCCTCTGCGCGGCCGTCCTGGGCCTGGCGGTGATGATCGGGCTGGCCCGGATCGCCTGGGCGGAGCCCGCCTCGCACGAAGGCCGTGCGGGGGCCGCCACCTCCACGGACCACTCGGCCGCCCATCCCACAGCAGCCGCCTCCCAGGAGGACCCGCATGCTCATCACGGCGCAGGCCAGGGACTCGTTCGGGGGGGCATCACGCGGGAAGAGGAAAGGGCCTATTCCCTCTTCATGCATCGGTCCTGCGGCTTGGCGCTGATCGCCCTCGGGGCGCTCATCCTGGCCGATCGCCTGACCCAGCGGCGCTACGGCGCGATCCGGAAGGCGATGGGGGTCGTCTGGCTGCTCTTGGGCATCCACGTGTTCCTGAACGCCGATCCGACCGACTGGCCGGTGGCCGCGTCCTTCATGGAGAGCTGGACCCGCGCCGAATCCGGCGAATGGCTGCAACATAAAGTCCTGTCCTTGATCCCAATGGCTATGGGCCTCTTCGCGATGCTGGCGGCCCGCCGCCGGACCGAGATGCGACCCTGGCAGGGCTACGCCCTGGCCGCCATCATGAGCCTGGGCGGCATCGGCCTGATGATCCACGAGCACCAGCACAGCCCGGGCATGGACATGGCGCTCATTGAGAAGCAGCACAACCTCATGGCCCTGACCGCGCTGTTCATCGCCGCCGGGTCCGCGGGCGATGGGCTGCAGCGATTGGCCTGGAAGGCGAAACGCTACCTGGTGCCGGTGGGGTTGATCCTGCTGGGGATTCAGTTGGCCGCCTATACGGAATAAAGATGCTGAAAAAGGCCCTCAACTTTGTTCTCCCGACCCATTGCATCCTTGGAAGCAATGGGTACCCCCTGTCTCCCTGCGACGTACCCGCACCGTGTACGCCTCAGTCGCCAGACTCCCTGCGGCCTCGTTGGATCGCCTTTTTGAGCATCTTTGAAGCGCTTCAATGATGAAGGAATAAGCAGTGCATTTTTCATTGACCGACCTCCTGCAGACGCTCCTTCTCATTCCGACGGTGGGAGGGTCCGTCTTTGGGATCCTGTCCCTCTGGGCGGTGCTGCGGTTCTGCGGGCGGTCCGAGCCGGTCCGGCCGGGTGCGCCCACGTTCGCCGGGTCCTCCTGGCCTCCGGTGACCGTGCTCAAGCCGGTCTATGGGCTGGAGAAGAACCTCCGGGACAACCTGCGCAGCTGCTGCCTGCAGGACTATCCCGTCTACCAGGTCGTCTTCTCCGTCCAGCGCATGGACGATCCGGCCATCCCGCTCCTCTATGAGCTTCAGCAGGAGTTCGGCTCCGAGCGGGTCAGCGTGGTCCTCAAAAACATCCAGGCCGGCATGAACGGGAAGGTGAACAATCTATTAGGCGGCTTGACCCAGGCCCGGCACGAAGTACTGGTCATCAGCGACAGCGACGTCATGCTGAAACCGGATTATCTCAAGACCATCGTGGGTCCCCTGGCCGATCCGGCCGTGGGCTGCGTGAACACGCTGTTCAAGGCGACCCGGGCGGACCGGTGGTTCGAGAAGATCGAGCTCCTGAGCATCAATGCCGACTTCATGCCCAGCGTCGTCTTCGCCCACGTCACCGGCACCGCGAATTTCTGCCTGGGCCCGTCCATTGCGCTCCGGCGCAGCACCCTGGCGGAACTCGGCGGCCTGGAGAGCATGGCCGATTACCTGGTGGAGGACTACGAAATCGGCCGCCGCATCTGGGTGTCGGGCAAGAAGTTGGCCATCGTGCCCTACTTCGTCGAGGCGGTGGTGGACCTGGCATCGCTGAAACAATGGTGGGGCCATCAAGTGTACTGGGATCAGAACACGCGCGCGGCGAGACCGGGGGGATTCTTCGCCACCGTGCTCACCCGCTCGGTGCCCTTTGCGCT
>JAKEFJ010000243.1 GCA_022616665.1 Acidobacteriota bacterium | reverse complement strand
TACTTGAAGGCCCTGACCGTGGCCCTGTTGTTCATCGGGGCCATTCATGTTGCCGAGCACACGGAGGCGGCAGGCTTCTTTGTCATGCTGGTTTGGTTCGGCCAGCTTTTCTACACCATTCAGGAGGCGCGGCGGCTCAACCGCGAAGGCTCGCCGGAGCCTCCCGCAAAGTCTCCCGCGACGCGGGCCGACAAGGATTCCCCCCTCTGGGGTGGCATCCTGATCGGCATCGGGGTTCTCTTCCTGCTGGACCAGTTCGAGATGCTTCACTTCGGCGAGATCTTCGAGCGATTCTGGCCGGTTTTGATTATTGTGCTCGGCGTCCAGATTCTTCTCCGTGGGCGACGCCAGAATTCTCGCTCAGTGGCTTCCTGACGGCTCCTCCTCGGGATTTTTCGGCCTCTTCTCATCCGACTGCTTCTCGCCCGACACCAACACGTAACCAGCATCGGTGACCATGAGCTCGTAGGTGCTCCCATCCGCGGAGAGCCAGGGGGATCTGCGGAGCGCAGTGCGGGCCATAGGGGCCCATGCCGGATGACGGTGGATCAGAAACCAGGGTGCATAGATCCCCGCCACATGGGCGCGGCTGTCCTCGGGGCGATCGGGATCTCCAGATTCCCGGGCCGATCCCAGCGCCGCGCTCACCCGATGGCCATCGGCGAAGCCGAGCCAGCGGGGGGCTCCCTGCCATTGGAGATACTCCCCTTCCAGAGCCCACCGAACCCCTGGCAAGTCCGCCTCCATTTTGCTGCGCGCAGGGTGCGTCTCGCCCAGATCGAGTGTGAGGTGGATGCGACCCACTGAGGGGGACTCCGCTCGCACCGTCCCGACGACCTTCGTTCCCTCAAATGCCTGCAAGCCGTTTTGAATGGCCGAGCCTGCCAGGAGCACACCGCCTGCCAGGGTCGCCGCAAAACTGCCCAGCGCGAACCAGAGATAATCGGAGGCGGATCCTTTTAGGTAAGGGCGGTTCTTTCGGAGTTTGCGAGAGAGCAGGCGAAGAAATCCAGAGAAAAATCGCAGCGTGAAGTAAATTCCAGTAAGGAACAGCAGGGCGCCGAAGAGGGTGAGTCGACTGGGCGATAGAAGGGTCATCGGCCAGGACGATTGGGGCGTACTGTACCCAGCATGCGCGAGATCGCAGCGGTCCAGCGCCGCGACAAGTCCTCATCGGCGATGGCCTGGGCGGCATTCAAGATCTCGGGAGACAGCTCGAGCGCCTTGGACTCACAGGCGGGTGGGGGCGCCATCGGCTCTTGCCTTCCCGGCGTGGGCCCCAGCACGAAGGCGATCTCCCGAAGTTGATCCATCCGCTTTTCGCTGCGCAACCGCCTTATCAACTCTTCCCGGCGAGATTCCAGCTCCCACAGCCAGGCACGATCCGGGACGGCCACCTCCAGCCGCCCGCTCTCGAAGCCAACCGGGAAAGCCGCTCGGGCCATGGCCGGGCCTGCGGCATTGCACCAAGCACGCACCACCGCCACCGGATCGGGCTCGTCATGGACTTTCAAGAGTGTCATGCCGTCTCCTGCGTGCGACCGGCTCACTCGAAAGTCTATGAACCGGAGCTGCGCCTGTCAACGAGCCCATTCCTCGAATCGCCGGGCACCTTGACGGAAGGGGGCAATCGATCCCATGATCTCTCCCGCCTGCCCCCGGAGGAGTCATGACATCCGAAAACGGAGCCCCTGCGGATCGCTGCCGCTTCCTTTCCAGCTTGGGAGGCGTCCACCACTGTCCCGATCCGGTCTACCGGGAAGGATTCTGTCATTTCCACTTCGAGGCCTTTCTCAGGGAAGAAGTGCTCGCCAACGGGCAGCTGAGCGAGCGGCTCACCGATCAGCACCGCCGACGAGCCTTGAACTACCACGGGATCCCTCTCGAGCCGGCCCCCAATCACGATCCCTTTCATCGCTGATATCGATCCACTGCCTGATTGTGCTCCCGCAGCGTGGTGGAGAACGTGTGTCTCCCGTTGTTCATGGACACGAAGAATAAGTACTCGGTCCGTTCCGGAAACAGGGCTGCCTGGATGGCTTCCCTTCCAGGATTGGCGATGGGTCCCGGTGGAAGCCCTCCATAGGCGTAGGTGTTGTAGCGCGAATCCAGCCGCAAATCGCTGCGCGTAATGACACCGCGGTACCGGTTCCTCATGACCAGCGCGTAGATGATGGTCGGGTCGCACTGCAGCTTCATGCCTTCGCTGAGCCGATTGTGGAAGACGGAGGAGATCAGCACCCTCTCGTCACCCTGTCCCGTTTCCTTCTCGATGAGCGAAGCCAGGGTGACGATCTGCCGGACATTGAAGCCCTGTTCACGCCCTGCCCTGAGCCATTCGGCCCCCCAGAGAAGGCGATGGCTCTGGACCATCTGGTCGACGATTTTCGCCGCGGGCGTCCCCCGCGGCAGGGCGTAGGTGTCCGGGAAGAGATAGCCTTCCAGGTCGGCGGCTTCCGGATCCAGATCGGAGATTCTCGACACATTCAGGAATTCCCGTTGGAACTCCGCTTCCGATCCGAAGCCCTCCTTGATGAACACATTGAAGATTTGCCCGCTGCGAAGTCCCTCCGGAACGGTCACGCGGTGATAGAGAATCTCGCCCCTCACCAGCTTCCGGAAAACCTGCGGCGCCGTCAACGGCTCGTCGAAAAGGTACTCCCCCGCCTGGAGCTTGGCGGCGCGGCGCGTGAGGGCAAGATAGACCCGCCCGAAGGAGCCTTTGCGCAGAACCCCCTTCTCCTGGAGCAGCGTCAGGATTTCTTGAACCGACCCTTGGGGAACTTCAACGATGATGCTCGGTCCGGGATACCCGCGGTAGGGAACTTCCGCCCATAGGTAGTAAAGCACCAGCCCCATTACCAGCGGAACCCACACGAGGATGCCCAGAAAGGTCAGAAACGTCTTGACCCCTGAACCTCCCCTGGATCGAGGCTTCGGGGGATTTCTTCTCGAGACCTCGCGCCGGCTCAACGGGGGGTTCCTCCACTGTTCCGGTAATCCAAGTAGCCTTGCAGGATGAGACAGGCGGCCATGGAGTCGATGACCTGGCGTCGCTTGTCCCGGCGCATGTCCGCCTCCACCAGAATCCTCTCGGCCTGCACCGTCGTGAGTCTCTCGTCCCAGGTTTCCACGGGGATGGAGACCGTGAGGCGAAATCGCTCCACAAATTCCTGGGTGCGGCGGGCCATTTCTCCGGCCGTGCCGTCCATCTTGATGGGCAGCCCCACGACGACGCGCTGGACCTGATGCTCGAGAATCAGGGAGCGCAGGGATGCCAGGTCCTTCTTCCAGCCGACCCGCCTAACCGCCGCAAGCGGTCCGGCAGTCCATCCCAGCGCATCGCTGAGAGATACTCCGATGCGCTTCTCACCCAGGTCCAAACCGAGGCACCGCTCCACCCGATTCCTCCATCGAACCCTTCCCCGACAGCCAGGGAGCGAACATTATGACCCAACCTCTCCCCCTTGACAGGGAGAGGCTTCGAGCTAGAATCTCGCCATGATCTCGCGAACCCTCCGTACTCCCCACGAAAAAGTTTCCGTGCTGCTTCCGGCCCTGCACGAAGCACTGTGCCAGAAGGGCTCGCTCAGCGGCGAACAAGCGTGCCGGCTGCTTTTCAAAGCCGACAAGATCCATCCCGAGATTGCCAGACGGCTCATGGAGGCGGCGTTGGAAGGAGACCGGAGGTTTTTGCTGCTCGAAGATGGATCCGTCTGCCTGGTGCCCCCGCCGGCGCTTCCCGTTTGGAATCTGGATCAAGGAACTTTCACCGTTGTGGACCTGGAGACGACGGGGGGATCCGTGGCGGATCGCATTCTCGAAGTGGGCGCTGTCCGCGTGGAGCACAACCGCCCGACTCGGGAATTCTCCAGCCTCCTGAATCCCGGCATCCCAATCCCACCCTTTATCTCCTCCATGACCGGCATTCGGGAAGACATGGTGGCGGATGCACCCAGCTTTCACCAGATTGCCGACCAATTCTTGGAGTTTGTGGGTGATTCCGTCCTGGTGGCCCATAATCTTCCGTTCGACCGGGGATTCCTGAACCGGGCTCTGTCTCGAAGCCGCCGGCTGGTCCTCGCCAACACCTGCCTCTGCACCGTTCGTCTCGGCCGCCGCCTGCTTTCAGATCTCCCCGATCGACGTCTGGATACTGTGGCGGAGCATTACAGGATCGCCATAGAAGAGAGACACCGCGCGCTGGGCGACGCGCGAGCCACCGCTCTGATCCTGATTCGATTTGTGGGAGAACTGGAGGAGCGAGGAATTCGGAGGATGGACCAGCTGGAGACGTTCCTCGCAGACCGAAAAGAGAGCCGGGTCGGTGCGGGGCCGCTTACCGGGACGAAGCGGAAGCGGCGTCCGGCGCAGGCTTCTCCTCCCAGTGTCGAATCTTGAGCAGATAAGCAGCTTCATTGAAGTCAGGGCTGTTGTCGGGAGTATGGCAGGTCACGCAGAATTCCCGACTGACGGGTCCATAGCCTGCCCCGATCGTATCGGGGTGCCCTTTCCCCGGACCATGACAGGCTTCGCACTGGACATTTTCCAGATCGGGAGTGGACTTGGCATTGAGGAAGCCTGTGGGCCGCCGAAATCCGGTGGTGTGGCATCCCACGCACTCGGGGTTGTAGTCCTGGTGCTTTTCTTCGAGGATGTGGAACGCGCGGGCGTGTGAGCTGCCTTCCCAGATTTGAAAGGCCTCCTCGTGGCAGGATTTGCAAGCCGCCGATTTCACGAAACTCTCCCCATCCCACATGGCACGCAGCTTCTCCCCATCCACGAGGGGGGCGCTTTTCTTGTTGATTTCGTTGATGGCGATCCGGTTTTTCTCCACGAGATCCATGATAGCGGGGTCGTCGGGCACCTGTTTCCCCAGGATGACCGTATAGCTCTCGCGCTTTGCCGGCGCTCCCTGCTCCGCAGGAAAGAGCCGGATTTCGCCTACCTTCTTCCCCTGATTTCCCACATAGGAGAGCCGGATCAGACCGCTGCCAGGCGAGCCCGCGTCCGCTGGGATCTCCTCGGAGAGCTCCAGCGGCCCAAACCCTCCGAGAATCATGTCAATTCCGGGAACTTGCTTGGCCAGGTCTCTGGCCTGATTCGGGTCCAAGGTGGCCAGCACGATGAGCAAGTCGCATTTCTTCCTCAGGGGCGGAACCAGTGTCTTGGCAGTCACCAGAGGATCCGCGGTCACGATCCGGCGGCCATCCGGGGTCGATGTTGAGAGGCCGGTGTTCATTTTGGCGAGACCCAGGATGCCGACCTTGAGCTTTCGCTTCCCGGCCGAGCCCCCGAGTGTGACGGACTTCAGCAATGAGGACGGGAAGGCCGGCTCGCCGGTGTCCTGGTAGACGAGATTGGAGCTGATGAGCGGCACGGTCGCCTGCTTCGCCCACTCCTGTAAGCGATCCACCCCTAGGAGGAGCTCTTTTTCCCCCAAGTTCGCGGCCGCGTAGCCCAGCCGGCCCATGGCCTCCAGCAGTGTCTGGGTATTGCGGAGTCCCGCTTCCGTCTTGTCACCCGAGAAGTCGCCTGCATCGAGCCAGAGGAGAGGGGCATCCGGATAGGCCTTTCGGAACGACTTCTCGTACCCCGCCCGACGGGCGAGTCCCCCGATAGGTTGCTTGGGTCAGCCGCACGGCTCGGTCCAGCCGGTCACTTCACCGGTGAACAGGATGGTCAGGGGAGGCGGAGGTCCTGGCTGAACGCCGGATACCTGCGGGCCTGCACCGGGATTCACCGCTGCCTCGGCGGCGAGGGCCACGGGGAGTGCCAGGAGATAGAGCCAACAGACAACTCCCGCAGATAGCAGGAGAAATGTGCCGAGTGATCGTGGACGGGCTTTCAATGACGCAGCCATCATGGTTATAAGGAATTATAATGTCCCGGATCGACGACTTCAACGACCGATTCAAGAGCGCCGGCAGAAGTTGGGCGGCAAACTGGCCGTGACCCGAGTGCACGACAAGCTTCAGAGGCGGGCTGGGGCGCCCTCCTCCATTCGATGAAACTCCGAGCTTTCTGAGGCAGGCATGCTGCCGTTGGATCGACCTCTCCTCCTGGCCTCGGGCTCCCACAGACGCGCCGACCTACTCCAGAAGCTGGGGGTACACTTTACTCAGCAAGCGACGAATCTGCCCGAAGAGATTCGCTCTGATGAGCGCCCGGAACAGTTCGTGCTCCGCATGGCCCTCGAGAAGGCCCAGGCAGGGGCAGTTACGGCACCGCCCCGCTCCCTCGTCCTGGGGTGCGACACGGTGGTGGTTTCGGGCTCCAGGATTCTGGGCAAACCCAGAGATCGGGCTGAGGGGCGTGAAATGCTCCACTCCCTCGCCGGGCGATCCCACCTGGTCCTCAGTGGTTTGGCGCTTCTGCTCCTGCCCGAGAATTACTGGGCGTCGGGGGTCTCCGAGACGCGGGTGCGCTTCCATCCCCTTCCGGCGGCAGCCGTGGAGAGCTACCTGGACACCGGCGAATACCGCGACAAGGCAGGGGCTTATGCGCTCCAGGGGGCCGCAGCCCTTTTTGTGGATCGCATCGAAGGCAGTGCCACCAACGTGATCGGTCTCCCCTTGGACCTCTTCCCCCGGCTCCTGCACCAGCTGGGGCTCTGGTTTCCCGAAGCCTGATCCTTCGTCAGTTTCCCGACACTCCTCCCCTCGATACCGACGGCAATATCTTGCACCTCACTTGCCGGAGAACCTACATTCACCGAGGAGAGATACGCATGGACTCCACCCTTCTGGACGACTACGACAAGGAAATCCGGGTCCGGATCGGGGGCAAGGATTTCCTGGTCCCAGACAACAACACTCTCCTGCGTATTCTCCAATACCTGGCCTGCGAGATTTCCTACAGCCGGTTCTGCTGGAACGGCGACTGCCACAATTGCATCTTCGCCTACCGAGCCGGCGCCTTGGAGAAGAAAGCCCTCGCATGCCGTGTCAAGGTCGCTGAGGGCATGGAAATTACTCACCTTCCCGACGGCATCCAATTCAATTGAATCCGCTATCATGACCAGCGCGTCGCCTTCCTGGCTACCGGTGCCAGGCGGCCTCCGATGAAGTCTTTCGAGGCCTGGGGGAGGATTCATGCCCGGAGCTGGACGGAAGGTGTCGTTCTCCATTCTGTTCGCTCTCTTGCTGCTTTCCAGCGTTGAGATCGGAGCCCGCCTCATCCTTTCCTATTCTCCGCTGTTCCGCAGGGTCTCGCGCAGGAGCGACTCCGCTTGGCGCCTCGAATGGGCACGAAGGCACCACACACCTTCTGCGGCGGCCCGCTATTCCTTCGACATCTACCACCCCACGAGGGGCTGGGCGCTGAAGCCGGACCTGAACCACTTTTCCATGGCCCGGGGCAAGCAGCTCACGACCAATTCCAGGGGTCTACGGAGCCAGGTGGAGTACTCCTACGATGCGCCCCAGCATGGAGATCGGATCTTGGTGCTCGGGGACTCGTTCACATTTGGGGAAGATGTTTCTGACTGGGAGACTTACTCCCACGTGCTGGGCGAACTGCTACCCGAGGACCAGGTGCTCAATTTCGGGGTGCACGGGTACGGCCTGGATCAGATGCTCCTTTACCTTCGCGAGGAGGGAGTCAAGTATCATCCCGATTGGGTCATCCTGGGATACGTGGATGAGGATATCTATCGCGGCATTCTGACATTCCGCGATTACGCCAAGCCGCGTTTTCAACTTGCCGAAAGGAACTCCCTGATCCTGGAAAACGTGCCCGTGCCTCCTCCGGAGCACTTTCTCAAGTGGGAGGTGTACTATCCGAGAACTCTGGATCTCGTGCAGGTGCTCCATGAGGCGCGTAGGTGGAACAACGGTGCCAACCGGCGGGACTCCGAGGCCATCGCCAGGGCGATCGTTCTAGAAATGGTCCGGACGATTCGGGAGATGGGAGCAGTGCCCGCCATTTTTTACCTTCCGGTGGAGAATGAGCTGGCTGATCGCGGTTCCGAGCCGACGCGGGGAGAAGCGTATCTCCAGTCGGTCTGCCGTGAGGCGGGCGTGAGCTTTCACTCGCTACGGGGAGGTCTCGCCGCGGAAGTGGAGCCCGGAGAGCGCGAGGCGATCGTCGGCCACTGGCCCGCGCGCATCCATGCGCGGGCGGCCGCGTTGATCCGCAACTCGCTGGCGGCCGAATCCCCATCGAAGGAAGCTCGCTAGGAGCGGGATTTCTCCGTGTGGGGGCTCCAGCGGAGGACCGGCCGGCGGGCCGCAGCGGCTTCATCCAGCCTCCCCACCGGGGTCGTATGAGGGGCCGAACGGACCACCTCCGGATCATCCTCCGCTTCCTTGGCAATCCGGAGCATCGCATCCACAAAAGCGTCCAGGTCCTCGATTCCCTCGCTCTCGGTGGGCTCGATCATCAGCGCCCCCTTCACAATCAGCGGAAAGTAGATCGTGGGCGGGTGAAAGCCATAATCCATCAGCCTCTTGGCTACATCCAGGGTCTTCACCCCGTGCTTTTCCAGATGTTTGTCCGAGAAGATCACTTCATGGAGCGAGGGCGAGTCGTAGGGGAGGTGGTAAACGCCCTCCAGGCGTTTTCGCAGGTAGTTGGCATTGAGCACGGCAGATTCGGCGATTTCCCGCAGACCCTGGGCCCCGTTGGCGAGGATGTAGGCCGCCGCCCGGGCGTGCATCCCGAAGTTTCCATTGAACGAGTGCACCTTCCCGATGCTTTCCTGAAAATCGGAGCTTAGGCGCCAACCCTTTTCGTGTCGGATCACCCGCGGCACCGGCAGAAATCGCGCCAGGGTTTCTTTCACGCCGACCGGGCCGCTTCCCGGCCCGCCCCCCCCGTGCGGCGTGGAAAAAGTCTTGTGAAGATTGGTGTGCATGACATCCACCCCCATGTCGCCCGGGCGGGCCACGCCGACGAAGGCATTCAGGTTGGCCCCATCCAGGTAGACCAGCCCTCCACCCTGATGCAGGACGCGGCAGATTTCCCCGATTTCGGGCTCGAACACACCGAGAGTGTTGGGGTTGGTGAGCATCAGGACCGCAACATCATCCCGCATTCTCTCCTTGAGGAACCCGAGGTGGACGCAACCCCGCTCGTCGGATGCGATCTGCTCCACCCGGTAGCCGCAAAGGTGGGCTGAGGCAGGATTGGTTCCGTGGGCGGAATCCGGTATGAGAACCACCCTACGGGGATTGCCCCGGCTCTCGTGATAGGCGCGCACCATCTTGATCCCGGTGAACTCTCCCTGGGCGCCCGCGGCGGGCTGCAGGGTATAGGCGTCCATGCCGGTGATCTCGCACAGATAACTTTCCAGATCGGCCATCACCTGCAGGCATCCCTGCGCCGCCTCCGGGGGCAACAGCGGATGCGCCTCCGCGAAGCCTTCCAGGCGCGCGACCTTCTCATTCACTTTCGGGTTGTACTTCATGGTGCAGGAGCCCAGCGGATAAGGGCCCTCGTCATTCGCGTAATTGAGCTTGGACAGGCGTGTGAAGTGGCGGACCACTTCCCGCTCGGAGAGCTCAGGAAATCCAGGGATCTCGTCGCGCAGGTAGCCGGAGCCCAGCGCCTCCCCATTGGGTCCGTCCCAGAGGGGAACATCGCAGCCGCGCTTTCCCGCAACGCTCTTCTCGAACAACAATCCCTCTCGACGTTTCGGCGGAACTCTCTCGACGCTCACAGCGCTTCCCTCAGCTCTTTCACGAATCGGTCGATCTGACCTCGGCTGTTCGTCTCGGTTACGGTGATCAGGAGATCGTGCTTGCGCTCAGGGAAATAGGGCTCCAGCGGCAGTCCCGCCACGATGCCCTTCCCCAGGAGGTGGCGGTGGACGGCCGTCGCTCCTTTGGGAAGCTCCAGGACGAATTCGTTGAATCCGGGTCCAGGATACGGCAGCCGGCAGCCGGGAATTTTCTTCAGGGCCGCCTTGGCGTACTCCGCCCGGGACAGGTTTTGCATCGACAGCTCCCGCATCCCCTGCTTGCCAAGCGTCGCCATGAAAATCGTCGCCGCCAGCATGCAGAGCCCCTGGTTGGTACAAATGTTGGAGGTCGCCTTCTCACGCCGGATGTGCTGCTCGCGGGTGGCCAGCGTGAGAACGTATCCGTCACGGCCCTGGGCATCTTTGGCTTGACCCACCAGCCGCCCGGGGATCTCCCGGACGTACTCCATTTTCACCGCCATGAAGCCCAGATAGGGCCCGCCGAACGACAGCGGCACTCCGAAGGACTGTGCCTCCCCGAGAACCACGTCCGCCCCGAGACTTCCAGGCGCCTTCAGCATTCCCAGGCTGACCGCTTCGTTCACCACCACGATGCAGACGGCACCGGCGCGATGGGCGGCTTCCGCCAGGGGCGCGATCTCTTCCAGTCGCCCCACGAAATTGGGCATCTGGACCACCAGCGCCGCGCTCTGGCCGGTCAGCTGGCTGGCAACACGATCCACCTCGCAGGCGCCGCTCTCCCCGGCGGGGGCCAACTTCAACTCGATCCCAAGAGTAGAGACCAGGGTTCGGACGACCTTCAAGTACTCAGGATGGACATAGCCCGCCACCACGACCTGGTTGCGCCTTTTGGCGCGGTGCGCCAGGAGGATTCCTTCCGCCAGGGCGGAGGCGCCGTCGTAGAGCGAGGCATTGGCGGCGTCCATTCCCGTGAGCTGGCAGATCATGGTCTGAAACTCGAATATGCTTTGCAGCGTTCCCTGGCTGAACTCGGGTTGGTAGGGCGTGTAAGAGGAATAGAACTCGGCCCTCGAGATGAGGTGGTCCACGACCGCCGGGATGAAATGGCGATAGGCCCCCGCGCCGAGGAACTGAGCGGAATCGTGGGGATCCAGATTTTTCCTCGAGAGCTCACCCAGGTGATGCACCAGATCCGCCTCCGGCAGGGCCGGAGGCAGGTCGAGAGGGCGCTTGAGGCGGAAGGGCTCAGGGATCGTGTCGAACAGCCTGTCGACGCTGTCCAGACACAGGACTTGAAGCAGTTTCCTGCGCTCCGCCGGGCTGGAGGGGATGTAGCGCACGCCTAGTGTCCTCCCTCTTCCACATGGCTCCGGTAGCCCTCCGGAGAGAGGAGCTTCTCCGCCTCCGATGGCTGCGTGATCCTCACTCGCAACAGCCATCCCTCCCCGTAGGGATCTCCATTCACTTTCTCCGGATGATTTCTCAGGGACTCGTTGATTTCCAGCACTTCACCCGAGAGCGGCGCATAAATCTCCGAAACCGCCTTGACCGATTCGATGGTGCCCAGCTCCTCGCCTGCCACCAGCGCGCGCCCTTTCTCGGGAAGATCCACGAACACCACGTCTCCCAGCTCCGACTGGGCGTAGTCGGTAATTCCCACGGTCCCCACCGCGCCCTCCACCTTCACCCATTCGTGCTCTTTGGTGTAGCGAAGGTTGCCCGGAAATGCCGCCTTGCTCTCGGTCATGATGGCCTCTTGTAAAAGGGAGTCTTGACGATTTGTCCGGACACAGCGCTTCCCCGGATGACCACTTCGATCCTCTCGCCGATGCGTGCCGACGCGACCGGGAGATAACCCAATCCGATGCTCTTCTTCAGGCTGGGAGAGTAGGTCCCGCTGGTCACGCAACCCACTTCGCGCCCCGCCGCTCTCAAAGGATACCCATGCCGCGGGATGCCCCGGTCCGTCAATTCGAAGCCCATCAGTTTTTTTTCGACTCCCTGTTCTTTCTGACGGCGCAAAATGGCGGACCCTAGGAAGTCTCCCTTCTCCAGGTGAACCATGAACCCCAGGCCGGCCTCCAGAGGAGTGACGGTCTCATCGATGTCATTCCCGTACAAGGGCATTCGGGCTTCCAACCTCAAGGTGTCCCGCGCCCCGAGCCCGCATGGAATCAACCCATCCTCTTCTCCGGCGCGGAGCAGCGCCAGCCAGATCTCCGCTGCGTGCTGAGGGGCGAGGTAAATCTCGAACCCATCCTCCCCCGTGTATCCGGTACGGGAGAGCAGGGCGGGCGCACCCCGCACGCTGCCTTCGATGAAGTGATAACCGGGAATCGCCTCGACCTTCTGGTCTGCCACCCGGCCGAGAATCGCGGCGGCTCGTGGCCCCTGAAGCGCCAGCTGGGCGTATTCCGAGCTGGCATCCTCCACGCGCACCGCACCGGCGTTCTCTCGAATATAACTGAAATCCTTTTGAGCATTGGAAGCATTGACGCATAGGAGAAAGCGCTGCTCGTCCCTGCGATAGACGAGGATGTCGTCGACGAATGTGGCTTGCGGGGTCAGCAAAGCCGTGTAATGGGCCTGCCCGGGGACGAGCTTCCCGACATCGTTGGGCGTGAGTTTTTGAAGCAGCTCGAGGGCCCCCCTGCCCTCCACCCGGATCTCCCCCATGTGGCTCACATCGAACAGCCCGGCGCGCGACCGCACCGCGAGGTGCTCTTCGATCACCGAGCGAAATTGAACCGGCATCTCCCATCCGGCAAAATCCACGAGCTTCGCGCCCGCTTGCCGGATGACCTCATTCAGGGGAGTTTTTCGAAGGCCGGGGGCCTCCTGCTGCAAGGTGCACCTCCAGGGGATTTTCGGAAGGAGGCGGCATCGTATCGCAGCACTCCGGAGGAGTCAAACCTGGAAAAGAAGCGACCTGAGCCATCTTCCCGTCCGCCACGGGTCAGTCGGGAGCTGTCACAAGAATGCCTTCGATTCGTCACCGAGGCGCAAACCGCGTGTCCAAGACTGCCTTGGTCTTCGTGTCCTATAATCTGGTTGTTCCATCGGTATAAGGGAGGGGAGTGCCCGGATGCCTCAAACCGTCCTGGTGGTGGATGACGAGCGGGATATCCTCGAGCTGGTGCGCTTCAATCTTGCACAGGCGGGTTTTCGGGTCCTGACCGCCACCGACGGCCGCCAGGCTCTGGAGACGGTCCGGCGCAACCTGCCGGACTTGATCATCCTGGACTTGATGCTCCCAGCCATGCCTGGCACCGAAGTCGCCCGGACCCTCAGGAATGACGAAAAGACCCGCAAGGTCCCCATACTGATGCTGACCGCCCGGGGCGAGGAGGTCGACCGGGTGGTGGGCTTCGAGTTGGGGGCCGATGATTATGTCGTCAAGCCCTTCTCCCCTCGCGAGCTGATCTTACGAGTGCAGGCAATTCTGCGCAGGGAGGTCGCCGAGGAGACCGAAAGACCCCTGGCCTTTCCCCCGTTACTCATCGATCTGGCCGCACACTCCGTGAAAATTTCCGGGAGGGAGCTGGATCTCACCGGCACCGAATTCAAGCTTCTGCATCGCCTGGCCCGCCGTCCGGGGCGGGCTTTCAGTCGAGACCAGCTCCTGAGCGAGGTTTGGGGTTACACCGAGGATGTGGAGAGCCGTACGGTGGATACCCACGTGAAGCGGCTTCGTGCCAAGCTTGGGAAGGTCGGCGACTGGATCCAAACCGTGCGGGGTGTAGGCTACCGTTTCCGTCCCGACGGGGTGGAATCCTCCGATTGAGGAAAGGGCCCTCCTGAGAGTTCAGAACCGCCTCCAGCTTCAATTCCTCCTGGTGGCAGGGGTTTCCAGCCTCACCGCCGGGCTCTTTCTGCATGGGTCGATCGGACGACACGTGGCCGATCAGGTGGCGGAGCGCCTCACTCAGGATGCCATCCTGGCGGCCGACCTGGTCCGCTCGGACGCGAATCCCGAGGCCAACGCCGACGCCATCGCCGACCGGCTCGGGGAAGTCCTCGCCATCCGGGTCACGCTGGTGGATTCCCGGGGCAAGGTCCTGGGCGACTCCGAGCTGAACGGGGATGCCCTGGGACAGCTGGAAAACCACGCGGCAAGGCCGGAGATCCGTGAGGCTCTGGGGAGCGGTGGTGGAAGCTCCACTCGCCGCAGCGCCACCCTGGCTGAGGACATGCTCTATGTCGCCCGGAGAGTGGATCCGGCCGATCCCGCGCGCGGCGTGGTGCGGGTGGCAGTTCCGCTGACCGAGGTGAGCCGGGCTCAGCGTGAAATCCGAATTCCCCTGCTCACCGCAGCGCTTCTCTCGCTCCTGGTTGCCTGGGCTCTGGGCCGGCTGGTCGCACGGCGCCTGGCCGGTCGCCTCGAGGCGATGTCGAAAACTGCATCGGAGATTGCCGGCGGCAATACGGCGGCCCGGGCGCTGCCGACGGGGCGGGACGAGATTGCAACCTTGGGGCGCTCTTTCAATCGGATGGCGGACCAGCTGGATGAGCGGTTGTCGCTGCTCTCCCGGGAGCGCAATCAGCTGGTGGGGCTGCTGGATACGATGGTGGAAGGGGTTCTTCTCACCGACGGCTCGGGGCGAATCCTTCTGGCCAACCGCGCCTTCGAAAGAATATTCGCCGCCACACCCCCCCTTCGGGGTCTCAGGCCCCTCGAGGCGGCGCGAGTGCCGGCACTCCAGGAGGCGGTGGAGGCGGCGCTTTCAGGGGACGGCCCCGCCACGCGCGAAATCGTGCTCCCCGGCCCCGAGGAGAAAGTGCTCGGGGCCAGCCTCGTCTCCATCCGAGAGAACTCAACCACCGTCGGGGCGGTCGTGGTCTTTCACGACATGACGGAGCTGAAGAAACTGGAGAAGGTCAGACGGGAATTCGTGGCCAACGTCTCCCATGAGCTGCGCACTCCGCTCACTGCCATCCGGGGGTATGCCGAGACGCTTCGGGACGGCGCCCTCCTCGATTCGGGGCGGGTTCGTGAGTTCGCCGATGTCATTCACCGTCATGCCCGGCGCCTGCAGGCCCTCATCGAGGACCTTCTGGACCTCTCCTCCATCGAGCAGGGCCAATCGCGGATGGACGTGGCGGCCACCTCCCTGCACGAGGTCGTCTCCCAGGTGGAGGCCATGATAAGACCCCTGGTCGCGGAGAAAAAGCAGTCGCTCCACGTCTCGGTGCCGTCTTCGCTTCCCCGGCTCCGGGCGGATCGGGATCGTCTCGTGCAGGTTCTCATCAATCTGCTGGACAATGCCGTCAAGTTCACGCCCGAGGAGGGAACGATCATGCTCCAGGCGAATGCCGGGCAAGGCCGGGTCATCATCAACGTGAGGGATACCGGAATCGGCATTCCCCCTGAGGATCTGCCGCGCATCTTTGAGCGCTTCTACAGGGTGGATCGCTCCCGCGACCGCCGCGAGGGGGGCACAGGCCTCGGACTGGCCATCGCCAAGCATCTGACCCAGGCCATGGGAGGCAGCATCGATGTCCAGAGCAGCCAAGGTCGTGGCACCAATTTCCAGCTGACGTTTCCCCGGGCTTGAGTTCACTCGAGCTCCTCGCCTCCCGTCACACAAACGTCACCAGTATGCAATCATGCCGTCACGCCGTCGTGACATTGTGACAACCGATCTAAGCGGTCGACAACCCCATTGAACTTCCGGAAGTGAACCCGACACCGGATCCTGTGGTCCTGATGACCGACGCCCCACCGGGCAGGGAGGAAAACGGAGCATGCGTTCCCGTCTAGGCGCAGCGTTTCTGGCATTCATTGCGGGTGGTTTGTTGGCGGTCCCGACCAGCGCCCAGGAGGAGAAGGATTGGGGTTACAACAAGGGCTTCTTCTTCCGAACGCCCCAGTTCGAGTTGAAGATCTCCACACGCACCCAATTCCGCTACACCTTTACCGATTTTGACGAGGGTTCCACCCAGGTCGATCGCGGTGAGTTCACCATTCCCCGGGCCCGTCTCCGCCTGGATGGCTACGCCTTCTATCCATGGCTCAAATACAAGGTGCAGTATGATTTCACCGGGCAGAGCTACGTCGTGGCGGTAACGCCCCAAGTCGAGAGGCTGCGGGGCCCCGATCTCCGGGATCTCTACCTCGACATCACCCGCAAGCCATGGACCTGCGTTCGCCTCGGCCAGTTCAAAGTTCCGTTCGGCCAGCAGGAGCTCACCTCTTCGGGAGACCAGGAATTCGTCGACCGCTCGATCGCTTCGCTGGCTTTTGCGACCGTCGAAGGCGAGCGCCAGATTGGCACCATGCTGTGGGGCACGAGCTTCGAGAAGAAGTTCGGCTATGAGGTGGGCCTGTTCAACGGCAACAGCAGAAACAACGCGATCAACGACAATCCTGGATACCTCTATGCAGCCCGGATCCACTTCGACCCGAATGGCGAGTTCAAGCTAAGCGAATCGGCTCTGGACAATCCGCAGACTGTCAACTACACCGTCGGCGCCGCCTACGTCCACAACACCCGCGACGCGCAAGCTGAACTGACCCGCCAATCGGCGGAAGTGTTCTTCAGCCTCAAGTACAAGCGGCTGTTCATCCTGGCGGACGGATACGTCCGCAGCGTGGAGCAGGCGGCCGGTCCCGAGGTAGACTCGGACGGGTACATCGCCCAAGTTGGAGTCTTCCTCATCCCCAGCAAAATTGAGATCGCGCTGCGATACAGCCAGGTCGATTCCGACATCGACCTGCCTGACACCACGACGACCCAGGAGCAAATTGGATTCAACTGGTACTTCAGCAAGCAGGAACTCAAGTTTCAAACCGACTACGGGAGGATCGAGGACGAATCGACGCCGCTCAATCGAGACACCGAGGTCTTTCGGGCGCAGCTGCAGATCGTATTTTGACGCTCGAATCGACTCTTAACCAGATTGTCACAACTTTGTCGCTGTACCGATATCCCTTGCCCCAAGAATAATATAATGTGCCCTCGTCAAAGTCGGCACGGAGGAGAGGCTCACCATGAAAGGAACCGCGATACGCCTCGGCGCCCTCACGCTCCTGCTGGGAATCACCCCGCCCGGCTCCTGGGTTCTGGCGGGGGACACCATAACGGTGAAGGGGTCGGACACCATGGTCATACTCGGTCAGCGCTGGGCCGAGGAATACATGAAGCAACACGCGGATGTCACCATCCAGGTCACCGGCGGGGGCTCAGGAACCGGGATCGCCGCGCTCATCAACGGCACGACTCAGCTCGCCAACTCCAGCCGGCCCATCAAGGAGGAAGAGAGGGCGGCGGCCAAGAAGAACGGAATCGAGGTGGTGGAGTTCAAGACGGCTCTCGACGGTCTGGCCGTGGTGGTCAACTCTGCCAACCCGGTCAATGAGCTGACCATGGCGCAGGTCGGGAAGATTTACAGCGGGTACATCAATGACTGGAAGCAGGTGGGAGGGACGGGGAAGCGAATCCTTCGTTACAGCCGCGAGTCCAACAGCGGCACTTACGTATTTTTCAAGGAGCACGTTCTCCTCAACCGGGATTTTGCCGCCGACTGCCAGACCATGCCCGGCACCAGCGCGGTGGCCGAAGCGGTGGCGAAGGATCCGAACGGGATCGGCTACGGCGGCGTGGCTTACTTTTCGGGCAACCCACAGCTCAAAGTCCTCAAGATCAGGAAGGAAGCAAAGACCGAGGCCGTCTCCCCCACGGACAAGGACGGCAGACCGAATTACGAGGCTGTCTGGAGCGGCTCTTATCCCATCGCCCGGTATCTGTATGTCTACTCGGCGGGTCAGCCCCGGGAGGCCGTGAAAACCTACCTGGACTGGATACTTGGTCCCGAGGGGCAGGCCATCGTGGAGAAGATTGATTACATCCCGGTGAAGAGTACTGGCGCCGGGACTTCAAGGTAGACTTTCGCGGTGGTGCCCCAGGCGGCGGCCGAACCGTCGGATAAAGGCGTGGTGGAGCCCGTTCCCAGAAGCGTTCCGCGCAGGCCATCCCGGTTGGGAGAGCAGTTCGTTGAGCTCATCCTGAAGCTCAACGGCTTCGTGGCCATTGCCGCCATCGGGCTAATCTTCGTCTTCCTCTTCAAGGAAGGCGTCCAGGCTTTCCGTACGATTCCAGCGAGCCATTTCATTCAAACCACCGAGATGGATTTTGACAATACGCCACAGACCGTTCGCATGTGGCAACCGGTGGGGACGAATCCCAAGTACTCGCTCCTGCCCCTCTTCTGTGGGAGCATGCTCGTGGCCCTGCCGGCGACCCTCCTGGCGACGCTCTTCGGAGTTGCATCGGGAATTTATCTGGCGGAAGTCGCCGGGAAGAGGACCCGCGAAGTCGTGAAGCCTGCCATCGAGCTGGTGGCAGGAATCCCCTCGGTCGTGATCGGGTTCTTCTGCCTTGCGGTTCTGGCTTCGCTGGTCCAGACTGCTTTCCAGACAACCTTCCGTCTCAACGCGGTGGTGGGAGCGATTGGAGTGGCCTTCGTCATCATACCGGTCATTGCCACCATGACCGACGATGCCCTGCGGGCTGTCCCCACCCATTTGCGGGAAGGCGCCCATGCCCTTGGGGCCAATCGATGGGAAACCATCGTGCGCGTGGTGTTGCCCGCCGGCGCGTCGGGAGTCACGGCTTCCATCCTGCTCGGAATGGGCCGGGCGCTGGGGGAGACCATGATTGCGCTAATGGCCACGGGCAATGCCGCCCAGATTACGGCGAATCCCTTCGCCAGCGTGCGCACCATGACCGCCACCATTGCCGCAGAGCTCGGCGCAGTGCCTCAGGGAGGCGAGCAGTACCGGGCGCTCTTCCTGGTAGGTTCGCTCCTCTTCTCCCTGACCTTCCTGATCAACCTGTTCGCAGAGATTGCCGTGGCGCGGATGCGCAAGAGGCTGGCCCTGTGAGGCGGCGCGTGGTGGAAGTTTTCGCGCTGGGACTCCTGCGGGGGACGACCCTCGTTCTGGTTCTGGCCACTTTTCTGATGCTTGGTTCCATCGCCAGCCAGGGGGCCCGGGTCATCTCATGGGAGTTCCTGACCACCGAGCCGGTGGAGGGAATGACACACGGTGGCATCTTTCCAGCTGTTTTCGGAACCCTCTGTATCACGCTCCTCATGATCCTGATGGCGCTCCCCTTGGGAGTGTGCGCCGCTATTTACATGGTAGAGTATGCTGGCGGTTCCAAGATGGCCCGGATCATCCGGGCCTCGGTCAACAACCTGGCGGGTGTCCCTTCGATTGTTTTCGGGCTTTTTGGCGTGGGCTTCTTCGTCCTGTTCTTGGGGCGATCGCTGGATCGTGTGCGCGGCACGGGCCTTCTTTTCGGCCAGCCTGCAATGCTCTGGGCCGCCGCGACCCTGGCGGTGTTGGTCCTTCCTGTCATCATCGTGAATACCGCCGAAGCCCTTAATGCGGTGCCGCGCAGTCACCGGGAGGCTTCCTTTGCGCTGGGCGCCACCCGCTGGCAGACCGTCCGGAGGGTGGTGCTTCCGCAGGCAAGAAGCGGCATCCTCACTGGCTCGATCCTCTCCATCAGCCGGGGCGCCGGGGAGACCGCTCCCATCCTGTTCACGGGCTGCGCCTATTTCCTGCCGCGCCTGCCTTTGGTGTCTCTGCGAGTGCCCTTTACCGGCCTTTCCATTCCGATGATTAATCCTCTGGACCAGTTCATGGAGCTTTCCTACCACATATTCATCATGGCAACGCAGAGCACGGATGCGGCCATTACGCGGCCCATCCAGTACGGCACGACCCTGGTCCTGGTGGGCCTCACTTTTCTCCTGAATCTCGGAGCCATCCTGCTCAGGATCCGTTACCGCCAGTCGATCGAGTCCGCATGAGCCCCACACCCCTGCTCACCCAGCGTGCCTTCCGTCCGGTGGAGACGGGTCCGGAGATTTCCCGTCCCGCCAAGGTCTCGTTTGAAAAAATGAGCTTCACCTACCCCGGACGGCAGGCGCTTTTTGAAGTCTCGCTTGAAGTCCCGGAGAACCGCGTGACGGCGATCATCGGGCCTTCGGGCTGTGGAAAGTCCACCCTCATCAAGTCCGTAAACCGCATAGCCGAAATCGGCACCGACGTGAAGGTGGACGGGCATGTCTTCCTCGAGAAGGAGGACGTCTATGGCGCCGGCATGGACCTGGTGGATCTCCGCCGCAGGGTCGGAATGCTCTTTCAGAAGCCGAATCCCTTCCCCAAATCCATCTTCGACAACGTGGCTTTCGGCCCGCGCATCCATGGCAAGCAGAATCGGACGGAGCTGGAGGCGATCGTGGAGAAGAGCCTCAAGCAGGCCGCCTTGTGGGAGGAGGTCCAGGACCGGCTTCACACCTCGGCCATGGCCCTCTCGGGAGGCCAGCAACAGCGCGTGTGTATGGCCCGCGTGCTGGCAGTGGATCCGGAGGTCATCCTGATGGACGAGCCCTGCTCGGCGCTGGATCCCATCTCCACAGCGCGCATCGAGGAGCTGATCGAGGAGCTCAGGAGCCGGTACACGGTGGTCATCGTGACCCACAACATGCAGCAGGCAGCCCGGGTCTCGGATCGCACGGC
>JAKEFJ010000242.1 GCA_022616665.1 Acidobacteriota bacterium | reverse complement strand
CCAGCAGAAAGCGGACGAAGGGACAGCAAAGCTTTTCAAGCGAAACGAACTCCGCGGCGGTGGTCCACGCTTCAGGTGGTAGGCGAAAAGTGAATCCATCGGGTAGCTCCAGGATCTCCTGGATTTCTCCCCGCAACGCTTCCCCCAGGACGCGATGCCGCGCTCTCTGATCCGCCGTCATCGCCCCCAGGTTGCACGCCAGAGGGGATCGCTTGGTTTCTTGATTCGACACGAGGATGCTTCCCTCCAGTCAGGGGCTCGATGCCCCATGTGGGCACTGAATCTCGGGTCGCGAGGCGAAGTAGCGGCGCAAGGGACCGCTTGCGCGGGTGCCGGCCATGGGCTGCCATGTTCCCCGGTCGTAACGGTTACGATGGTGGCTGTAAGTGGCCATCCAGGTGTAGTCGGTTCCGGCCCCCAGACAGACCTCGATGGGTGGCCATTTGCCGTTTCCTGACGTGGAGACGTATGCCCTGAAGGCCTCCAGATCTCCCAGGTGACGGAATTCCCTGCCTTCGAAAAGACCCCAGATACAGTTCCCCGAATTTCCGCAATCGTACGGGACGAAGAATTCTGGAGCACCATCTCCGTTGAGATCCCATAGGACCGCCCGGTCGAGGCGATTGGCCACTCCGAGCCGCCCCTCGCGGCGGATCCGTTCTTCCAGGAGGTCGTGAATTGGAGCAGGGAGGGTGAGGGTCTCGGCGCATTGCAGCTCGAAACCGGACGTGAAGGATCCCGACTTTTGCGCCGCTGCAGAAGAGCCCGGCGTCAGCATCAGCAGCTCCAGCGCGATCAAGCTTCGCAGCGTCTCGCGCCCCAGTCGCATCCCGGTATCCCTCAGTCCACCGAAGGGAGGCTGGATGCCTCGGGAGGGGCTTTGTCCTTCTTTCCCTTCGGGCGGCGCAAGAGGCGGGCGCGGGTCACCGCTTCTTCCCCGAATCGATCTCTGAGGGCGTCGGCTGCCGCGGCCAGGCGATGAGCCTTCTCGCCCGCGGGATCGGGGAACATGGAAACCTGCCCGGCACCCGCCGGCGAAAGCGAGCTGACACCGACCCCCAAAAGCCGCACCCCTTTGCCTTGAAGCCGGATTCGGCGCGCGAACAGCTCCCGGGCCGCGGCCACAATCACTTCGGGTAGGTCCGTGCTCTCCTTCAACGCCTTCGAGCGCGTCCAAGTCTTGAAGTCGCCGGTGCGCACCTTGAGGTGTATCGTTCCGGCCACCCAGTTGCCCTTTCTCAGCTGCCGTGCCACTCCTTCACAGCGTTCCAGCAGCGCTCGATCGATGAGATCCGGATCTCTCAGGTCGGAACCGTAGGTTCGCTCTTCCGAGATCGACTTGGCCTCCCTCTCTCCTTCCACCGGACGCTCGTCCTCTCCCTTCGCCAGAGATCGCAGATGGTCGGCCAGTGAATCTCCGACCTTCGCACGAAGCTTTTCTAGGGCAGTCTTCAGAACGTCTCCAACGGTAGTGATTCCCAGCTCATGGAGTCTTTGGGCGGACTTCGGTCCGACGCCCCAGAGCCGCTCCACCGGGAGCGGATGCAGGCGCGTCGGGACTTCCTCTTGATGAAAAACGACGAGGCCGTCGGGCTTCTCCAGGTCCGAGGCGATCTTCGCAAGAAATTTGTTCGGGGCGACTCCCACCGAGGCCGTCAGTCGCTGCTCGCGCCGGATACGCTCCTTCAGCCGGCGCGCGATCCGACCGCCTTCGTGGAGATCCTTCGCGATGCCGGTCAAATCCAGGAAGGCCTCGTCGATGGAGAGCGGCTCCACCAGGGGCGTCACGTCGTCCAGCATCGTCCGAATCTGCCGTGAGACCTCGACGTAGAGCGACATCCTCCCCGGAAGCCAGACAGCTTGGGGACAGAGGCGCTCGGCCGTGAGCGAGGGCATGGCGGAGTGGACTCCGAATTTCCGCGCCTCATAGGAACAGGTGGAAACCACTCCGCGCCGCCCTCGATGTCCGATGATCAGGGGCTTTCCGCCAAGCGAAGGATCCTCTCGGATCTCCACTGCGGCGTAGAACGCATCCATGTCCAGGTGGAGAATAGTGCGGGCTGATTGCTGATTCGGCATATTTCACGCGTCTTTCAGCGCATTGCCTTGCGCCCACGGCATCAGTCGCCAGAATTGATCTTGCGCGGAGCGTGCCTCGGCCGTATATGAATGCAAGAAAATCCGTCAGCGCGAGTTGACCATGGCGGGAATGAAGACTTCTCCCCCCAAGTCATCCCTCCGAATCTCCCTGGAGAACCGAGGGCTGCGGATTGGCGATTCCGCAGTCTCCAGCATACCTCTCGCGCTGACGGTATTTCTCCTCTCGCTCCGATCCTCAATGGGCACTGCGGGTCCGCTCCTTCGCCCAATCGCGCAGCCACTGTATCTTCTCGCCCATCGTCTGAGCCATGGGCTTGGTCCGGGCAATCTCAAGCAGCAGCGTCTCGGTGCTGAGCTCCCGGTGGCCGGAGAAGGCGGTATACAGCCCCGCCACGATCGCCTGCTCCACCTCCGAGCCGCCGAAACCCTCGGTGGCTTCCACCAAGCGAGGCAGGTCGTAGAGCTTCGGATCCTTGCCCCGTTTTTTCAGGTGGATCGAGAAGAGCGCCCGACGCGCCTCGGCATCGGGGAGATCCACGAAGAAAATCTCGTCGAACCGCCCCTTGCGGAGGAATTCGGGCGGGAGGATGGAGACATCATTGGCTGTGGCCACGACGAAGACGTCCCCCTTGCGATCCTGGAGCCACGACAAAAAAGTCCCGAAGATGCGCTGGGATAGACCGCCGTCTTCGGCATCGCCGGAGGAGGAGAACGCCTTCTCCAGCTCGTCGATCCAGAGCACCGTGGGGGCGAGCTTCTCGGCCATGGACATGGCCCTCTTGAAGTTCTTCTCGCTCTCACCCACGTACTTGTTGTAGAGACTGGCCGGGTCGAGCTTGAGCAGGGGCAATCCCCACTCCCGGGCCACCGCCTTCGCGCAAAGGCTCTTACCGCACCCGGGCACTCCCAGCAGCAGCACTCCCTTGGGAAACGCCAGCCCGAAGCCGGCGGCGCGGGAGGGATCCGTTAGGATGGCCCGCCGCTCCGAAAGCCAGGCCTTCAGTCCCGCCAGATCGGCGATGTCGGCCATGCCCTCCTCGGCGGGGAAATACTCCAGAACGCCTTCCCTCTCCACCACCGCCTTCTTGGCCTCCACCACGGCTAAGAGGTCATCCGGAGCCAGCTTGCCGTCCTCCACGATCGCCTTCGTCAAGATGCGCTCCGCCTCCAGGAGGGTCAGCCCTTTCAGGTTGCTCAGGAGGCGCGCGAAGTCCTCGGATTTCATCTGCACCT
>JAKEFJ010000241.1 GCA_022616665.1 Acidobacteriota bacterium | reverse complement strand
CCTAGGTCCTTTTCCCCCAAGCCTCCTCTGGCTGACGACCGCTGCATTCCATCCACCTCACCTTCCGCCTGCACGGTGCCTTCTCAAGAGAAGTTTTGACCGATCGGCCGGCTCGTGATATACGATTTCGCGCTTCCGTGAGTATGGCTGCGAAGGCGACGGACGCCCGGAAAGCGCCATGGAGGAATCCGAGCGTGAGTGAAAAAGACTCGCCGGAGGGGCGGCAAGCCGGTGGACCGAAGGGAGTTGTCCGCGCCGCGAAAAAACTGGGCGAGACCTGGGAATCCCGGCGAGGGCGCCGGCGCTGGAGCAACGAGCGCTATCGCATGTCTCTTCTTCTCCGGAAAAACCTGACACCCCGCGAGGATCTGGTGGACGTGGGGTGCGGACCGGGTTTCTATGTGCCCGTCTACCTGGAGACGGTCGGGTCGGAGCACACCTATCTGGTGGATCAATCTTCCCAGATGCTGGCCCACTGCCTCTCCAACTATCCCTCCCTGAAGCCCCAGAATCTGGCCCAAGGTGCTATCTACTCGCTCCCGTTCTCTTCGGGTCGCTTCAACGTCGTGGTGAATTGCGATGTGCTCATGCACATCCCTCATTACACGCAAGCCCTGAACGAGCTCTTCCGAGTCTGCAATCCCGATGGAGGAAGAGTGTTTCTCCGCGTCAACCTGACAGAGGGCCGGACCTACGGAGATCTGCCGCAGGGCGAAAATCCGGATCCGGGAAAAATCTACTGGATCGCCTATGGAAGGGATGAGTTCCGAAAGGCGCTGGAACAGCTGGGCCCCTCTTCCATCGAGGTCATCGATCGGATATGTCGCAAGCCTCTCAAGCGGGGAGGGGATTCTTTCGTGGCAGATGCGGCTATCGTGGTGCTGACGCGAGGCCAGGCCCGGCGAGCGCTCAAGAAAGGAAGCCTTCTGGGTCATCTGGTCGGCAAGGCGCTCACCCTGGGGGCTTGACCGCGAAGATGTCTCAACGCAGGGTCCACCTCATCGGGATTTGCGGCACCGGCATGGGCTCCCTGGCGGGACTGCTCGCGGAGGCCGGGCACGAAGTCCGCGGCTCCGATGAAAACGTCTATCCTCCCATTTCCACCATGCTGGAACGGCAGGGAATCCAGCTCATGACAGGCTATCGCCCTGCCAATCTGGATTGGGCTCCGGACCTGGTCGTGGTAGGAAATATCGCCACGCGGACGAATCCGGAAGCGGAGGAGGTAGTTCGGAGGGCAATTCCGTTTCGCAGCTTCCCCCAGGCGGTGGAGGAGTTTTTCCTGCGGGACCGTCACCCGGTGGTGGTCGCGGGGACGCATGGCAAGACCACGACTTCCGCCCTCATGGCCTGGGTTCTGCGCGAAGCGGGCCGAGACCCTTCCTGGCTCGTGGGTGGAGTCCTCCGCGGACAGGAGCTGAGCTTCCACCTGGGGAAAGGGGAGCACTTCGTCATCGAGGGAGACGAATACGAATCCGCCTATTTCGACAAGGGCTCCAAGTTTCTCCATTACCGTCCCCGAACGGCCTTGCTCACCAGCGTCGAATTCGATCATGCCGAAATGTTCAAAGACCTGGAGGCGGTGAAGCAAACCTTCGCTACTTTTCTCGCCCTCCTCCCCGAAGACGGGACGCTCATCTACTGCGCCGACGACCCCCTGGCCCGCTCCCTTTCGCAGGCGTGCAGGGCGCGACGCGTCGATTACGGCGTGAAGGAAAAAGCCGTTTGGGTGGGTCGCACTCGGAAGGCCACCCCTCAGGGCATTCTGTTCGACGTGTTTCGCGGCAACGAGCGCTTCGCATCGTACACCTCGCCCCTCACCGGGAATCACAATCTCCAGAACATCCTGGCCGTCACGGCGGCGGGATTTCATTTGGGATTGAAACCCGAGGAGATTGGTACGGGACAGGCTTCTTTCCCGGGCGTCCGGCGGCGCCAGGAAATCCGCGGCGTGGCGAGAGGCGTGACCGTGGTGGACGATTTCGCCCATCATCCCACGGCGGTGCGGGGCACCATCGCGGCCCTGGCGGAGCAGTTCGCGGGCAACCGGCTGTGGGCGGTTTTCGAGCCCCGGACGAACACTTCCCGGAGGGCCATTTTTCAGGCCGAGTATGCGGAGGCCTTCGACCAGGCCGACGAAGTCATCGTAGCTGCGGTGGACCACCCGGAGCGGGCGCCGGAGGGAGATCGCTTTTCAGCCGAGCGGCTCGTGGAAGAATTGAAGCACCGCGGCCTCGCCGCGCGCTACGTCCCCGAGGTTCCTTCCATCGTGGATATCCTGGCGCGGGAATCCCGGGACGGCGATGTAGTCCTCGTCATGTCCAACGGATCGTTCGGCGGCATCCACCAGCGCCTGCTGGACGCGCTGGGATCAAGCGAGCGAGGGTAGGGCAAGCTCTGTGAAGCGCACCGCTAGCGCCGTTCCAGGCGCAACGCGGTGCAGTGACTCTGTCCACGGCTCTCTACCGCGCTCAAGGTGGCCGTCGCTTTTTTCCCTTTCCATTGCCAGGTCAGATCCTTTCCTCCATCCCGCCGAGTTTTCGTGCCCGCCTGGTACTCGCCGCCGAAGACGGGGAGCAGAAAGGCCATGGCCTGCTCCGGCGTCAAGGGCCGACCCTGGGCCGGAAAGTAAAGCTCGAACGCCTTCAGAGTTCGGGGAGGAACGAAGGCCACTTGGAATTGAGCAATCCAACCCAGGTAGGGAGAGTCGAACTGGTACCGGCAGTAGGCCAGACCATCTCCTTCCGTTCCCCGGGTCTGCGGACATCCCGGTGAATCCGAGCGGGCCGCGGAGGGAAGTCGGGAAAAGAAGTCCTTCGGAGATCGGTTGAGGTCGAAAATCCCGTAGGCGTCGCAGCGAAAATCGGAGGAAGACCCATCGATGCGCCGGGTAGCGCCCCCGGGTGAGCGCAGCGGCCTCTGGCTGTAGAAGGCCGCTCCCGTCCGGTCGCCGGCCTGGAGAAAAATCACGAAATCCGGGTACCCCTCGCCGGTGAAATCCGTGGTGGATACGGAGTGAGCGCTGACCGAGCTCGACTGGGGGCCAGCAACAAGATCGGCGAAAAGCACGCGCTCCCCCTCCAGGATGTTCACCAGGACGCGCTGCTGACTGGAGGCGGGATCGCGATGATCCGGGATCATCACCGTGCGCGCCTGCACGACCTCGGCCCGCCCGTCCCGGTTTACATCCAGAGAGCCTTGCAGGGCCACGGCTTCCCAGTCGGGATCCGGGTCTCTGGGCCGGGGGATCGGCACGTCGGCCTCGGGCAGGAAGGCGCCGCCATGCACTTCGAAGCATCGAGCCGCCACCGGGTCCCAGCCGCTCTCGGGCGCCGGGCCGGGGAACAGGAGCAGGAATGCGCCCGACTCCGGATTCTGTTGGAAGCGTGGGGGGAGCTCGCCCGGCTCACCCCACAAGATCAGCCGGTGGAAGGCGTATCCGGACGCGTGAACTTCCAAGGGGAGAAGAAGGAGCAGCACGGGCAGAGCAAAGTGGCGCACGGAGAAGGGAGATTTCATGCCTTCATTCTAACCGGTCCAGGTGCCTCTGCACGGTGCTTGCGAGCCCCCTTCACCGCTTCAGGGTGATCTCCACTCGGGTTCCGTCCGCCGAGACGCTGACCGCGCCGGACACGGCCTGCAGCGATGCCCCTTCGGAGGATAACTGGAGAGAGCTGCGGAATTCGCGAGTCCCAGGCTCCAGGGCAAAGGGGTTGAAGTCGGTCTCGATTTCCAGGTCCTCCTTCGGAGTGAAGAATGTGGCCCCACGGATGTCGAAGGGGCCCTCTCCCAGGTCCACCAGAACCGGGGTGTCACTGGCGGAGAAGTAACTCTCGCCGAACGACAGCCGCAGCATCCGTCGGTGGATGGCCCGGGAGCGATCCACCGGCTGGATGTTCATGGGATCGAAGGCACGCAGCTCCACGGGGGAGTCAGGGAAACGAAGGACGATCTGGATGCCGGGTTGGCGCAAGAAGGCATCCACCGCCGCCTTACGCTCCAGGCTCAGCCTTCCCAAGCGCTCCTGAACCAGGCGAAAGATTTCGTCGTAGCGGTATTCCTTCTTCACGGCCGCCAGGGAAGCGGCGGCAGCCCCTGCTGAAAGCGGAACCGCCTCGGCGAGGATCTCGTCCAGATACTTGTCTGATGTGAGGGCAGCCCCCTTCCAGTCCACTGCCAGTCGATCCAGAAGCAGCGCCTGTGCCATGCCGGTCGCGTAGGAGCGGTTGCGAGTCGTGGAGGCATCCGAGGAAAACCGCAGCAGCCGCAAGAAATAATCTCCCGTTCTCAGCTCGGGGCCCACGGTGAATCCGAGAGCGTAGGGATCCTCCGATCCGAGTCCGGGCGTGGAGGCAGCGGCCTTGCGCGCCTCGTCCAGGAGCCGCACTTCCAGATAGGTGGGAATTCCCTCCTGGTACTCGATTCCCCGGTCGGCTCTGAGGAACTCGGGCCCGATTGACTTCAGCCGTGACTGCCTAACCGCCAGGAACCCCCTGACTCGCTCCGGGTCGGGGGCCTCTTCGAAGCGGATCATCTGGAACAAAGCCATCTGCTCGAGCTGGGCCAGGGCGAGGTTTTCGGCATTCAGATCGGGGTAGCGCATGAGGGTGGCCTCCACCGCTCCCTTGCCCGCCTTTCCCGCTTTCGATTGATAGGCGTGGAACGCCTCGTGATAGACCAAAGCGATAAAACGCAGGGACGGAGTCTCAATCTCCGTGGCCGCGGTCGAGTACCCGATGCAGGCCGTGGGGATTCCTCCCAGGTCGATGCTGGTGTTGGCGGTAAAGCGAGGGTCCCTGCCGAATCGGGCATAGACAGTTCCCAGAAGTGGAACCTTGCCTTCGAGGCGCGTGAAATCCGGAGGCGGGGCTGGGTGGTTCACCAGGTAAGCCACGCGCCCTGTTTCGTAGACGGCCACGGGAGTCTTCTCCAGTCCCCATCCGGGCCAGACCTTGCCGGCGGTCGCGCGGGAAAGCACGAGCGCCTCCCCCAGCCTCCGGAGGACCAGGCGATCTCCCGCAGTCGGGGCAGGGGGTGTGGGTGCTGGCACCGGATCCACCGCATGAAGTCCAACGGGGAGCGCCAGTAGGAGGAACGCGAAGAGCAGAAGTCGGTTCATGGGTGGCTCCGGCAGGGTCGCATTTCTCAAAGTGGCGATCGAGAGAATCGGGATCTCATGGCGAAACGAACGGTGACGGGCGGAGATGCCGCCGAAACCAGCCCAACGTGTCCTGGAGCATGGCATCGGTGAATTCGTGGGCCGCGGGGAACATGCGCCCCGACAGATTTCTTCTCTCGCCGAGCAATTTGTAAACCTGCCCCGCCTTCCGGTGGACTTCGCGCACGCCTTCCAGAGGAGAGGCTCCGTCTTCCTCCCCGCTCAAGCTCAAGAACGGCCGGGGAGCAATCAGCGATACGATATCGTAGACTTCCGCCACCTGCAGAATCCTCGGAACATAGAAATAGATTCCATGTCGGTTCAGCGCGCCTGCCTCGATGAGGGCACGGTAGGTCGTCAGGCCGCAGGCTCCCACCACGGTGCGGATGCGCGAATCCAGCGCGGCCAGCCACCACGATTTCGTGCTGCCCATGGAAAAGCCAAAGCAACCGATGCGTCGCGCATCCACCTCCCGCCGCATCTCCAGGTAGTCCAGCGCCGCCAGCTCGTCGGCGAGCATCATGCCCCAAAGGGTCCTGCCCTGCAGCAGGAAAGTCTTGGCGGTGGCGCTTTCGTCGGCCCGGCGCTCGCCGAAGCACCAGGCGTCGATAGCCAGCACGCAATAGCCTGCCCGGGCGAGGATGGGCCCGATCGGAGGCATGCGCCCCTTGCCTTCCAGAATCTCCCCTTTGCCCCAGGCATAGTCGTGGGAGTGGTTGTGGCAGTAAAGAAGAGCCGGCTTCCTCCCGTTCACGTGGGGCAGCAGGAACAGGGCAGGAACGCGGATGCCCTTGCCGCTGCCGAAGGACACCTGCTCGATGGTGAAGCCCAGGCGCTCTTCACGCCGGTGGACCTGGGGGCGAAGCGGAGCTCGGGGAAGCGTCTCCCCCAACAGGTTTCGCAGCGACCGGCGCAGCCGCGGAGCGTCCCGGCTCATCCAGCGCCGCTTCGTCATCAAGGCTTCTCCTCGCCGGATGAATCCATCAGTGCTTTTCCCGGAGGGATCCCGCCGGGCGCCGGGCGACTCACGCGCGCCAAAACAACCTTGTACTGGCGATCCACCGGCTCCACCCGAAGGGAGGTTTGGGAGAGCTCCCTCAATCCGGCCTTTTCAAGAAAGCAGTACACATTACCCTGTTCGTCCAGCAATTTCTCCAGCTGCGGGAGGCGCTTCACCAGCGGAACCCGGTTTTCGGTGTAGTAGTAGAGGTAGTTGTGGAAATTGCGGAACGCCACCACGGTTTTCCCTTCCTCGGCCAGCTGCACGCCGACTTTCGCGATGCGGGTCAGAGAGGCTTCTTCGCGCACATTTCCCAGGCTGAACAGCACCAGGGCCGTGAGCGACGCGACCGTCCCCGCGACGCAGCCCGAGAACAACTGGCGATACCGCTTCGTAACGGCCAGCGCGGCCAGGACAATGGCCGTGACGGCAAGGCACAGTGCCAGGGGAGCCTGGGCGCGAATCTGTTCCGGGGCTTCGCTGCGGCACCAGGCGTAAATCGTCCCTGCCAAAACCGGGAAAAGCGCCAGCAGACAGGCGATTCCCCAGAATCGCCTGCGGGGTGATCCGGGCTCTTCCAGCACCTTTCGCCAAATCTCGGCGGTGAGGATGGCCATGGCGGGAAAGCAGGGGAGAAGGTAGGAGGGAAGCTTGGATCCGGCGAAGGAGAAGAATACCAGCGGAAGGAGAATCCAGCAGAGCAGGTATGCCGTCCGCCGATTCTTGTCCCGCAGGCTGCGCAGGCCATCCGCCACAGCCTCGCCCACGGCGAAAGGAAACAGCGCTCCCCAGGGAAACAAACCGACAACCAGGATGGGAAGATAGTAGTAGAACGGCCCGGGGTGCCGGTGAATCGTCGAGGTATAGCGTTGGATGTTCCGGTTGACGATGAAGTCGTTCCAGAAGAGCTGGCCGTGGCGCAGGGACACGGCCAGAAACCAGGGTGCGGCCACCAGGAGAAAGGCGAGCAGGCTGGTCACCCACGGTATCCTGACCAGTTCCCGAATTCTCCCAGTCAGGATCAAATAGCAGACTGCCACCAGGCCAGGGAGCACGATGCCCACCGGCCCTTTGGCCAGGGCGGCGCCTCCCGCGGCCGCAAAAGCCACGGGGTACCAGAGGCGAGGCGAGCCCCATCCCTCAAGCGCTCTGTAAAACGCCACCAGAGAAAGGGTCACGCAGAAGGTCAGCGGGAGGTCGGTGACGGCCGTGCGCGAGTACCAGAAGTATTCCAGCGAGGTGGCCAGGATGATGCCGGCGCGCAGTGCCGTGCGGTCGTCGAAAAGTCTCCGGGCGAAACCCCAGGTCAGCAGGACCCCACCCATCCCGAACAGGGCGCAGCTCAAGCGCGCCGCCATCTCGCCGGGCCCCAGCAGGTGGAAGAAGAGCAGCGCGCCCCAGTAGTAGAGAATGGGCTTGTCGAACCAGGGCTCCTCACCCAGGGTGGGAGTAACGAAGTCATTGCGGCCCATCATCTCTCGGACCACTTCGGCGTTTTTCGGCTCGTCCTTCCCCATGAAGGGCAGAGAGCCAAGATGGAGCAGGAATAGCCAGGCGCACAGCCCGGTGAGGAGCAGCGCGGAGAGGAGTGGAGAGAAAGGGCGCGCTGAGCCGGTTTGCGGAGCGACCACTCCGATCAAGCCCGTGGGCCGGCCATGGAAAGCGGGGGCTTCCGGGACGGGAGGCTCTCCACCGCCAGGGCTCCCGGTCCCGGCTCCCGGCTGCGGAAGCGCAGCCGGTCGGCCACCGCCATTCTCTTGTTGCGGGGGACTGAAAGGACGTTGCGGTGCCACAGCTCCAGAGAGAGCAGCGTGTACAGCCGCCGATCAAATTCTCCCCGGGCAGCCCCTTCGCGGGGAATTTGGCGATACAAGGGGCGGCGCTTGAGGGAAGAGACCAGCCCCTTTGCCCAGCCGTTCAATTCCTTGGAAAGCCAGAGCTGGATCGGCACGATCAGACCCTTCTTGTCCTTGCGGTCGATGACGGAGTCGGGAACCAGACCCCGGGCGACCTTACGGAGAATGACTTTCTGCTCCATGTCCCGGACCTTCAGCGCCGGAGGGAGCCGGAACGCCAGCTCCACGATTCGGTGATCCAGAAATGGGGTCCGATTTTCCAGCCCCCATGCCGCGGCGGCCCGATCGTTCATGGTGATGAGGCTCGGGAGCGACAGCTCGATGTCGGCTCTTCCCATCTTGTCGATGAGATGCGCGTGCGCCTCAAACGCCTTGCAGACCCTTTCCAGCCCTGTCCTCTCCTCTCCACCGGAGCGGCGGATGAGTTGATAGTAGCGGTGGGCGTAATCGGAGAACATCTCCTCCTTCCAGAAAAACCGCGCCAGGGGAAGGTAATGGAGGAGCTCTTCGCTCTTCCCCAGTCCCTCTTCGAGGTTCATCAGAAGGTAGCGGACGTACCCCCCGAAGCACTCGTCGGCCCCCTGCCCACCCAGCACTACCTTGACGTGCCGGCTCGCGAGGCGCGCCAGGGAAAACTCGCCGATGGAGGAGGCGGTCGCGATGGGCTGGTCCAGGTGCCAGAGAATCCGCGGGTAGTCGCGTTTGAAATCGGCGGGACCGGGCTGGATCACCAGGTGTTTCGCGCCCACGTGACGGGCCACGCACTGCGCATGCTCGAACTCATCGTAGCGGGGGCCGTAAGGGTAGCGGCAGGTGAAAACCACCTGCGGGCGGGCCAGGCAGGCGATGAGCGAGGAATCCAGGCCGCCTGAGAGAAAGACCCCGACGGGCACGTCGCTGCGCAGGCGCAAGCGGACCGCATCCTCCAGCAGCCAGCGCAGCTTTTCCACATAGAAGTCTTCCTTCTCATAAGGGCCGTCGAAGGAGGGAATCTCCCAATAGCGGCTCACCTTCACCTTGCGCCCGTCGTATCGCAGGTAGCTGCCCGGGGGAAGCACCTGGATCCCTTTGAAGAGCGTGTTCTCCCCCACGGAGGTCTCGAAGACGCCGAACTCTTCTCCAAGCTCCGGCTCCGCGTCCACCAGGGTGAGCAGGCTCTTGATTTCCGACGCGAAGGCGAAGCGGAGCTTGCCGCGAGAGGTGGTGTAGTAGAGGGGCTTCTCGCCCATTCGATCCCGGGCCAGGAACAACTCCCGGCCGTCCCAGAGGGCGATGGCGAACATGCCGATGAAACGGTCAAGGCATTTCTCGCCCCATTCCTCGTACGCGTGGACGATCACTTCGGTGTCGGAGTTGGACTTGAAAGAGTGCTTCCCTTCCAGATCTTTGCGCAGCTCGCGGTAGTTGAAGATCATGCCGTTGAAGACCAGCGTCACCGTGGAGTCCTCGTTGGACATGGGTTGCTGGCCGCCCTTCAGGTCGATGACCTTGAGGCGCCGGTTGCCCAGGGAAACGGGCCCCAGCGCCAGCGTTCCCGATGCGTCCGGCCCCCGGTGAAAGAGAATCTCGGTGGCGGTCTCGATGTCACCGTTCCCCCAGAATCCCGCGATGCCGCACATCAGGCTTGCTCCATGAGGAGGTTTCTCAGCGTCGTTTGCGAATCCGGTATTCGTAGAACGCCTTCGGGAGATCCGAGGCCGCCTTCAGAGAGAAGATGAAGGGCCGCTGGATGAACGACTCTCCCGCGTGGCGCCGGTGAAACAAGATGGGGACCTGCTGAATCCGGTACCCCTTGAAGTGGGCCGCCACGGTGATCAGGCTCTGGAAGGAAAAGTAGTTCTGCTTGAAATCCAGGATGTCCTGGAAGACCTCCCGGCGATACAGCACGAAGCCCGATTTCACGTCCTGCAGGTCCATGGAGAACATCCACTGCAGCATCCTGGAGAGCCCCACGCTGAGAACCTCCCTGGTTCGACTCGGGTCTTCACGGTCCTTCCGCCACCCTTGCACCAGATCCCAGGAGCCCGCTTCCATGGCGCGATACAGCCTGGGGATGTCTTCGGGGGCGTACTGCAAATCCGCGTCGGTGGTCAGGACCCACTCGCCGGAGGAGGCGGCCAGGCCCGAACGCCAACCTTCCACAATGCCCCGGTTCACGGGGTGATGGACCGCCCGGACATTCTGGAATTGCTTGGATAGTGAATCGATCATCGCCCCGGTCGCATCCCGGCTTCCGTCGTTCACCAGGACAATCTCTCCAGGGATCCTCTCGCCTCCTACGGCCTGGTTGGTGCGGTTGACCAGGAGCGCCAGGTTTTTCTCTTCGTTGAAGCAGGGGATGATGACGCTGAGGGTCGGGCCGGCGCCGCTCCCGGCCCGCCGAGTCTCCGCTGGATCGGTTTCCTGACTCGCCATTTCTCCCTCGAGACGGTTGGGAACGACGGGAATCCGGAATTGGGATCAGGGCTGGGCGGAGGCCCGGGCGACGCCGGTTCCCAACAGCGGCATTGGATTCACCGGCTGACCGTTGCGGTGCACTTCGAAGTGCAGGTGAGCGCCGCGGGCGTTGCCCGTGTCGCCTACTTCTGCCACCGGCTCGCCGGATTCCACCAGCTCATCGGGCCCCACCAGGAGCCGGTTCGCGTGGGCGTAAAGCGTGCTCAGCCCGTCGCCGTGGTCGATGATGACCAGGTTCCCGTAGCCCCGCTCCGAGCCTGCCCACACCACGCGTCCCGCCGCCGCGGCGCGCACCACCTCGCCCTTGACTCCGTCGATATCGATGCCTTCATGGTGCTCCCGTGCTCTCTCCGAGCCGAAGGATGAGGTGATCAAGCCGCTCAGCGGCCAGATCAGGTGTGCGGGAAAAGAAGCGGGAATCTCCAGGGCGCGCGGCGCTCCCGGAATGAAAAGCATTCGGCCCGCCTGGATGCGAGAAGGATCCGCGATGCCGTTGGCCTCGACCAGGACCTCCATGGGCACCTGGTAGGCTCGGGAAATGGAATAAAGAGTATGGCCGGGCTTGAGCAGATGGCAGGCCCCTTCCGGAGCCGGCGCGTCTTCACGCGGAGGCTGCAATGGGCAGGATGCTAGCGGACGGGCTGCGGCTGCCTCCGAGCACAAACCCGCACCGCCAGCGAGTGCGCACACGGTTGCCGCGGCAAGAAGAGTGCGGGGGCTCCCGCGGCGGAGGGCATTCGGCCATTTCATGAATTTCACGGCCAGGGATTATGAAACAGGACAAGCCCCGCGTCCACCTCAAAAAGCACAAAGGCCGGCAAGGCACCGTCTATTCCGAGGGGACGAGTGTCACCGCCGAGGCCTCTTCGCGCGCCAGATTCTCCGCAAACTCCTTCACGGCGGGAAAATCGGATGCCGGGAGTTCCCGTTGAGAAACCCGGAGGCTCTGCCGGAGGAGGAGCACCTGGTTGGTCTCCTCCCGCGCCAGCTCGTACTCGAAATCCGCTGTGAGTCCGGGCCCCTCGATTTTGCGGCCCTTTGGAACCTGCTTGAGCGTCATTCCCGGCGGCAGGGCAATGCGAACTTCGGTACTCTCCTGAAAAAGCTCTTCGAAAAAAACCGGATATAAGCGTGAAGAGGCCGAGCCTAGATTTCCAAGAAATGGAAACCGGGCCACGTGGGGATTGAGGATCCCCAGGCTTCCCGAGCGGGTGACCAGGCGAGGGACGCTGAACTCCACGCGAATCCGGAATGGGTCGTTCGGTCCCTTCGGAGGAATCATCTGGTGGGATCGGATAGTCGCGCCGGGACAGAGCCAGCCCATGAGGTCCTGAATCAGCTCCGGCTTCTGCGAGGACGATGCGTTCGATTCGAACTCCGCCATCCGATTGCGCTCGGCTCCCCAGGCATCGATGTTGGTACTTCCCTCCAGGTCCCCGTTCAGCGACAAGCGCGCCTCCAAGGCGCGAGTCCGGCGGTTCTGATTGGGCGACGACAGGGGAGTCACCGTGACCTCCGCGTCGCCGTCGTCCCGGATCACCAGAACCAATGCCCCCTGATCCTGCCATGGGAGCTCTCCCAGCGGAGTGGATTCGGAGGTCGGATCGAGAAAGAGGAGACCATCGGATTGCGGGATGGCGACGATGGCATGGTTGAAGGCGGTGGAGGGGAATTCCTTGTCCATGGCTCCCATATCGCGGGTTCGTATCAGGACTGGGAATCCCGTGAGCCCCACCGACCGGAGCATGGCAATCAGCAGCGTCGCCTTGTCCTTGCAGTCGCCATAGCGGTGCAGAAAAATCTGTTCGTTGGAATGAGGCTGCCACCCTCCCACACCCAATGACACCGATACATAATGTACTTTCTTCTGCGCGAACTCATACAACTTGCGAACTGTGGCGAGGGAGTCGGTTCCCGGAGTCGCCATCTCAGAGGCAAACTGTTTGACTGCGGGGGCCGGGGTCATGCGGTCCTTGGATAGGCTCCAGTACCAGCGCGCAATCCCCTTCCAGGTTGTTGCACTCAGGGGCACCCCGCCCCAGATCATGGCACCCGGAAACAACCGAACCGACGGTACGATGTCCCAGAAAGGTGGCATGCCAGTCTCCCAGCGAAGCGGAGAAAGATCTCGACCTTCCCACTTGAGCGTGATCCATCCATCCTTCTCTTCCCGCTGCGGCTCGGGGGCTCCCTGTCGAGCCACAGTCTTCAGAGGATAAGCCGCGGGATAGCGCACGCTGAAGATCTTCAGCCTAGCGGGGATTTCATCCTGGAAGGTGAAGGCGTCAGGCAAGAAGAAGAGGCTCTTCACCGCCTGCTGGTAGCTGTACTCGAGAACCGATCCCGGCACGACCCCGGGGAAATGGATCGTGCGCTGCCGGGAATCGGAATAGAGATCGAAGGATTGGAATGTCGCGTCGTCCGAAATCATCTGCTTCTTGACCTCAGTGCGTTTCCCCGCTGGTGAAGTCGTCCAGGCGCGGATCTCGCGAATCTCCAGTGAGGGTCTGTAGTAGATCGCGGGGTGCGCATATTCCTCGGCGCCGGCCTCGGTGAGGACCTGCGTGCGATTCAGGAATTGAAGGGTTGCTTCGGTTTCGGAGTGAATCGTGATCTGCAGGCTTTCCTCCAGGAGCACGGCGTCGCTGGAGGCCGTCACTGAGACGGGTGATGCGGAGGGGGAATCGCCCCGCATCAGGAGGCAGGCAAGAAATGCCGGCACGGCCAGCTTGCGGAACACGCTCTTCCTCAGGGCGCCTCCTCGCCGGATTGAAGTGATTCTCGCGTTGACAGCATGCAGCGCTCGCGTAGAATACCATCACTCGCAGGGCTCCCGAACAATCATTCGCGAAGGTGACCCATGACTTCTCTGCGCCTGAGCCTTCTGATCTCCTCGCGCAATGCCTCGCTTTCTCCCAAGTTGTTCGTGGCGCTTCTGGTCGTCCTGGCTTGTCTCACCACGCTGACGGCTTCGCCGAAGAAAGGCCAGGAATCGGCATCCTCGGGTGGATGGCCGGAGATCACGGCGGAAGAACGCTCCCTGAGCAGCCTCCCGCAGGATCCCGGTGCCGCGGCGGTGCTGCTGCGCAATGACCGGACGGGGAAAATCCGGAAAATTGCCGATGACACCGTGAATTTCCTGCAGTATCACTGGCGGCTCAAGGTGCTCAAGCCGGCCGGCAAGGAGTTCGCCGACGTCCATCTGCCGGCTGGGAAGTATTCCCGCGTCAGCAACATTCAGGCACGGACCGTCAAGGCGGATGGAAGCGTCGTGGCCGTGGCCCCCGACCAGATATTTCAGAAAGTGGTTCGCCAGGTCGGGGATTTCAAATTCATCGAGTGGGTCTTCAGTTTTCCCGCCGTGGAGCCCGGCGTCATCCTCGAATACCAGTATGAGCGGAGGGTGGATAACCTTCTTTCGATCACTCCCTGGTACTTTGAAGGCGGGGTTTTCACCGTGCGCTCCCGCGTCGAGCAGTCAGTGCCTAAAGGAATGGGCTACTCGATTCTCTGTGACTATTGCCAGGGAGTGAAGCCGGAAATCTCCCCCTTTCGGGAGGGGAAGACAGAGGGGCAAACCTACGCCGTGGAGCTGAAGAACCTGCCGGGATACCGGGAGGAGATCTTCATGCCCCCCCCGCGGGAAGTCAGCCCCCGCCTGGAAATGGTTCTCCAGATCTGGAAGGGCCACATACTAGGGGGGCTGGGCAGGCAGGACAGTATCTTCACCGACTGGGCGGCTATCGCAAAGTACGTAAATGCCAACTACCAGGCCGGGGTCAAAGGGGGCCTAGAGGAGCTGAAAACCCTGGCGACCACCTGGACCGAGGGAGCCGCGGACCCGACGGCGAAAATACAGGCCGTTTTTCGGCACGTCCAGAGGGACTTCCGCTACCTCCCCTACGACGATGTTTACGGATTGGTCCGCCCCCTGCAGGAAATCCTCAAGTCGGGATACGCGGATAATGAGGAAAAAGCGGTCCTCCTGCAGGCCGCCCTCAAAGTGACGGGCATCGATTCGGACATTGCCCTCGTATCGGGAAAGGATGCGGGGACCTTGAATCCGAAATTTGCCAGCCTGACGCAGTTCACCCACGATGTGGTCGTCATCCCCCAATCAGCCGGCCCACTCATGGTGCTGGATCCCACCGTCGCGTACGCCCCCTTCGGGTTCATGCCTTGGCAGGATTCGGGGGCCGGGGCGCTATTCCTGAAAGGGGGGCTCGGAGAGGTAGGCACGCTTCCGGTGAAGAATGAGCTGAGCACCACGAAATACCAGATTGCCGTCAGTCCGCGTGCCGATGCGAAGGCCGATCTGGAGATCGAAGCCCGCTACACGGGCGAAGACGCCATCGACAATCGGGAAAATCTCGCGCCCTATTCCGAATCGGCCCGCGCCGAAACGCTCAAGGGGTGGCTGGAACGGGCACTCCCCGGCGCGGTTCTGGTCTCCCAATCTTTCGAGAATCTGGAAAATGTGCAGGAGCCTCTGGTGTTGAAGGTCAAGGCGGAAGCGCCGGGGCTGGTGACCCTCGCCGAGGGGGCAGCCACGGTGCGTGGCTGTGTTCTCTTCTGTTACGACGCCAATCCCTTTGCGGCGACGCAACGGGAGCACCCAATCTTCGTGGATCGGGGATGGAACAAAGAGCAAATCGTGGACATCCATCCGCCGGCAGGGATGACTCCGGGAGAGCCGCCGCTGGGTTTGTCGGCGCGCTCCGCCATCGGGAACTTCACGATGAGGTATTCGGCCGGAGACGCAAACTCGGTGAAGTGCACCGGCCACATGGTGGCCTCCCGAGGCAGGTGGGCTGCTTCTGAAATGGACGGGGTGCGTGCCATGTACGAGAAAGTGGTCCAGGCCGATCGGACCGCCGTGGCCTTCCAGGCCGGCACTCCCTCCGGGAGTTAGTCAGGTGAGTACTTCGGCCTCCTGGAATTCCTGCTTCCGCAGCGCCGGAGCGTCCTTGCTCGCGCTCGCGCTGCTGGGAAGCTCCGCTCGCGGAATCGCACAGGAATCCGTGCCTGCCGCACCTGCTCCCGCCCCCATCTACTGTCCCGTCTGCGGTGCCCAGAACAAGGCAGGAAGCAAATTCTGCCTGAAGGACGGCACCCCGCTCCCCGCCTTGGATCCCGAAAGAGCCTCACTCAATTTTGCGCGGGCCACCGAGGCTTTTTCGGCGGAGGAAATCCAGGCGGCCATTCAGGAGGCGGGGCAGTCGGTGGTGAGAATCAGGGTGAAAGCGAGCGCCCGCCTGCGTTATCCCGAGTTGGACGATGACGGCCTCGGCTACCTCGAAGTGGACACGGACGAGGAGAATTCGATCGGCTCGGGATTCGTCATCGATACGGACGGCTCAGTGGTCACCAATGCGCACGTGGCGGCTCCGTTCGGGGCCGGGGCTGAGCTTTCGGTGGACAGCACCGGCGGCGAGAGCTATCCCGCCAAACTCGTAGGCTTCGACGAAGCGAGTGACCTGGCCGTGGTGAGAATCGAGGCAGGCAAGCTGCCGCCTCTCACCTGGGGTGATTCGGAGAAGGTCTTGCTGGGAGAAGAGACCTGGGCCCTGGGCAATCCACTGAATATCGGCTTTTCCATGACCCGTGGAAACATCTCCAGTGTGGTCCGCGTCCGCATGGGGATGCATCAGGTGGAGAATTTCCTCCATTCCGACGCCTTCTTCACCAACGGCAACAGCGGCGGCCCGCTGGTGAGCGTCCGGGGACTGGTTCTGGGGGTGAACGACATGGGGTATTCGGGCTCCAAGTCGCAGGGGTACTCCATCCCATCCCGCATGGCGCGCCTGGTTGTGGAGAAGATTCGCACGCAGGGAGCCTATAAGAGGGGATTCCTGGGTCTACAAGTTCACGCGCTGGATTCCGAGAGTATTCGGAAGTATTCCATCAAACGGACCGGAGGCGTGGTGGTCGAGACGGTTCTCCCGGGATTCCCAGCGGCCGCGGCAGGGTTCCGCCAGGGAGATCTGATTTTCGGCCTGAACGGCCGCGGAGCGCCGGAGACCTATCTGCTTCAGGAGGCGATTTCCAGCGTCGGTCCCGAAGTGCCTTTGACGATTGCGGTGGAGCGGGGAGGGCAAGTCGTGAGCGTTCCCGTCACGACGACCCTGCGGCCCCCTACCCCGCGCATCGATCCCGTTCAGGATTTGCAGCGTTACCTGCAGGCGGAGTTCGTCGAGGACGCAAAGAAGAAAGACGTCCTGCTGAAGATCGTGAACAGCTTCAGCGTGGCCGTGACCTATGGCTTCGAAGATGGGCAAAAGGTGGAGAGCGTGCTCGTGGCGAAAGACTGGCCATCGGAAGTGGCCCTCCATCCCGAAGTGTACCGAGCCCATCATCCGCATCCGGTCAAGAGCCTTGCAGACCTTCGCGAGGCCTTGGGGGGCATGTACCTGGGAGGAAGGCTGGGGGTGGCATTCAGCATGAAAACCGATCGGGTGAGGGTGATTTCTCTGGTGCTTGATGAAGAGTGGGCGGTTCTCATCTAGTTCGCATCGAGTCGTTGGGCGGGAGCGAGCCGGTGGCTGGTGCCTCCTGATCGTCCTGCTGGCTCTGTGCCAGTCGTCGGCCATGGGGCTGGACATGCCAGCTCAAGGGAACCCGGAAAGCGCCAAGCTCTGTCCGCGCTGCGGCTATCGGTGCGACACGGAGTGGCATTTTTGTCCCGCGTGCGGCTGGGACTTGAAGGTATTGGCTGGAGCGCAGGGAGCCGAGAAACTGCAGGCTATCGGAATGTCGGTGGTCGGTCTTATCTTGGTGAAGGAACCACCGAGTCTGAATGAGCTCGTTCCCCCCAGTTTGTATCGGATCGCGCGACGCTATTCGTACTTTTTCGATCTGGGTAGAAAAAAGAGCTTTGCCACGGCCTTTCCCTTTCTGAAGCCGGGAATCTTCGTTACCAGCGCCCGGGCCCTTGAGTGGGTCGAAGTAGTGGACGTGCGCACCTACAAGAACAAAATGATCCCAGCGCAAATCCTGGGTTACGACATTCCGTCGGGCATCGGGGTGATCCAGGCGGAGGTTCCGGGATCCGTTCCTCTGGCAGCGTCCCAGCTGACGCCTCGGGAGGCTGACCTTTCTTGGGCCATCTGTTTCCCCGTGGCGCTGGCTGGAGGGAAAGTGGAATATCTGCCGGAGTCCTTCCATCGCGGGCGAATTTCGGCCGCGGGGCTGGAAGGAACGAATCTGGTAGCTTTCGAGAACCTCCTGCGCACCGACCACACACTCGAGGATGGCTGCCTCGGAGGAGCGCTGCTGGATCAATACGGTGCTGCCGCGGGCATGGTCCTCGATGATCCGGACCCCGGCATCAACTATGCGCTGCCGGTGGAGGACTTGAAAGCCATGGTGGAGGTTCTCGCCGAAAAGAAGAAGCCACAGCGTCCCTTCTTTGGCTTAGGCCTGGTGGCCCCCGACGATCGCCGTCGAGCCAGGTTCCAGCTTCCGGCGGAGACCACCCTGCCTTTGGTCGCCTACTTGATCGCGGGCTCTCCCGCGGAGAAAGCGGGCGTCCAGGCTGGCGATCTGCTCACTTCGGTGGCTGGTGAGAAAGTGGTGAGTGTCGCGGGTGCCGGAGCGCGGCTGCTCAAGGCCAAGCCCGAGGGAGGGTCGATCTACCTCAAGGTCCAGCGCCAAGGAAAGGAGATTTCCATCGCGGTCTCACCCATCTTGCGGCCGCTTCGCATCATGCTTTCCCCGAGCGATGAAATCCAGGAAACGCTTCAGGCAAGCCTGGTGGAGGTGAGCACTGGCGCGACATCGCAACAGGGGCTGCGTGTGACGGACCTGGTGCGCGGGGGAAGGGGAGAGAAAAATGGTTATCATGAGGGCGACCTCATCATTTCGGTATCTGGCAAAGGAGTGCGCAAGTTGGAAACCTTCGACGAGATAGTCCGGGACTCCAACTCCCATATATTCGCCCAGAAGAGTGCGGCTGCTAACGACAAGCCGCATCTCTCGGTCTATCGCATGCTCCTGAGCGTCAAGAAGGCCGAGGGCGGGGAAAAGGATGATCGTTCGTACCAGAATTTCTTCCCGGATGTCTTCACCGCTCCGGTCTATTAGGCTCGGGAGTAATGCCAGAGGGGATGATCCATTGAAGGTCCTGTGCCGCACCATCCCGATCCTGTTGTCCGCTGGACTCCTGGTGGTTCTATTCCTAGCCTCCGGCGCGCCCGCCTGGAGTGATTCTCAGACCTGCCCGAAATGCGGGGCGACTCTCGAACCGGGCGCGGCCTTCTGCAGCCAGTGTGGGACCAAGGTCGAGGAGGTGGCGCGCGAAGCTCCCACCCAGGTTCCCGATTCTCGAGCCTCGCTCATCCAGGTGATCGCCATCCACGATCGGGAGATGACCTCCGTGATTGAGGCCATCGTCTCTGGTTCCACCGTCCGCGTCGACTCTCTACTGGGAAGCGGCTTTGCGGTGGCTCCCGGCGAGTTCGTCACCGACACCTCGCTCCTTCTGGGCGCCCGGGAGGTGAAGATTCGCGATTCGAAAGGGCGCAGCGTGAGCGCCAGGATCGTGGGGATCGATCCCCTGATCGGCATCGGGCTCCTGGCGGCGGAGTTGCCCGACATTCCCGCGTTGCCACGCAGCGGCGATGAACTCCCCAGACAGGGGGCTGCTTTGACCGCGCTAGGGTATTCCTCGACGCAGGGGATGGCACCCTCGGTCACCAGCTCTCCCGGTGTGGTGAGTGGCCTGCATCGAGCGGGAATGGAGATCCATCCGGTGGAGGACTACATCCAGAGCGATGTTTCGCTCCCGCGCGGTTTCGCCGGCGGCCCGGGAGTGGACGCCCAGGGCAGACTGATCGGCATGAGCACTGCCTTTGCGTTCGGCAGGCGGCTCTACTTCGGACCCGAGGTCGGCATCGGCTTGTTCATCCCCACTGCGTGGGTTGACCGGAGCCTGTCCTGGATTCGCTCCGGCCAGCCGGCTCGTGCCTGGATCGGCGCGCACCTGGTGCCGGCCGATTCCGAAAATCGCAAGCTTTACGGGATTCCGGCGGAAATCCGCTGGGTGGTGGAAGACATCTTTCCCGGAAGTCCAGCCACGGTCTCGGGGCTGCGGCGCGGGGATGGGATCGTGAAGTTCCAGGGGAATGAGTTCACCTCCCTCGCGGCGGTGCAGGTTCCCTTGCTGGAAGCGCACCCGGGCGACACCTGGTCCGTCGAGCTGGTCCGGGATGGTAAAAGGATGCTTTTGGAGCTGACCCTGAAGGAGCGACCCGCCAGCCCGCGTCTAGCGGTGCCGGATGCACTGCGGTTCTATGGTGGATTGGAGATTGCGACCGAGGGCTCTTCGGGACTCACCGTCAGCCGGGTGCTTTCAGGGACGGAGGCTTCGGTGGCCAAGCTCGGGCCCGGAGATGTTCTCACCTCGCTCTACACCAAGAAGGACATGGTCCACGTTGAGAGATCCGACGCGCGATGGCATGGCGTGAAGGACTTGCAGGATCTGGAAGTGCAGGTTCCGCGGGCTTACGGCGATCTGGACTTCGCCCTGGGTCTGAAATTTCGCTGCAAAGACGGTGAGAAGCGCGAGATCTTTCTCTATTATCCCCTGACCGCCACCAATGCCCTCTAACGGCGTCGGGCTGCTGATCTACCCGCGCCCCCCGGATGGAGCTGAGGATTGCATGCCGCGCGATTCCTCCACGCTGCACGTGGAAGACCTCGCTCCTGATTTCGATCTGGAAACCGCGGGCGGCGAGCGCTTCGCATTGCGCCAAGGATTGACATCGCCCCTGGCGCTGGTGTTCATCCGGGGGACCTGGTGACCGAACTGCGTGAAGCAGCTGGCTCAGTTGGAGTCGGTGGAGGAAGCCTTCAGGAAACGCCAGGCGGCGCTTTGGGCCATCGCCGCGCAGAAGGCATCACCGCTTTCGGATCCGGCCGGGCTGTTGCAAAAGCCCCGTTGGTTTCCGATCCTTCTGGACACGAATCGGCGGGTGACGAAGGCCTACGGCGTCTATCATGCGCTGGGGGTGGATGCTTTTCGCATCGCCCGGCCGGCGGCCTTCGTCGTGGGCCGGGACGGTCGCATCGCGTTCTCCTTCGTATCGTCGAATCAGTTTGAACGGGTAGCCCTGGAAGATCTTCTTTCAGCTCTGGAGAAGGCATGAAGCGCCACAAATCGTTTCAGCTGCTTTGCCTGGCGGGGGCGATGCTCCTCGCCGCACCCGCCTGGGCCGAGGATCTCGAATCGCTGAGGGCTCTGGTGCGCGCCCAGGGAGTCTCGGGGCGCGAGGAGGCCGTCCGCCGGGAGATTGTCTCCCGCCTCCCAGCCGGAGTTCAGGCTGAAGTCGACAACATGGGCAACCTGACGGTGACGGTGGGGAGTGGCCGCCCACTGAGGCTGGTCCTGGCCGTCATGGACGAGCCAGGCTATGTCGTCACCCGCATCCAGGAGGATGGATATCTGAGAGTTCGACGCCTGGCGCGTCTGCCACTTCCGCCACTGTTCGACCAGTACTTTGTCGGCCAGCCGCTGCAAGTGGAATCGCCCGGAGATTCGGCGCCCATCAACGCTGTCTCGGCGGTGCTGTCGACCCATCTGCAGCGGGGACGTCGTGTGGCAGCCTCTCCACCTCCACGCGACGAGGATCTCCTGGTGGACCTCGGGGCGCGCAGCGCGGATCAGGCTCGCGCGGCCGGAATAAGACTTCTCTCGCCCGTGACTTTGGAGAAGAGCCTGGTGGAGCTCGCCGGGAATCGCGTGAGCGGGTTCGCCCTGGACGATCGAGTTGGATGCGAGGCGCTGCTGCGCCTGGCCAGAGGACTGGATCGATCCCGGCTGAAAGGTCAGCTGGTGCTGGCATGGGCCGCACAGAGCTGGGTGGGGGGTCGGGGCGCCCAGCGCTTGGCCCGGCGTTTTGCTCCGGACGAGGTGATCGTGGTCGATCTCTACGCTCCCGACCCATCTGGATGGCCGACGCTGGAGCCGGGTGGCTCTCTGGGAAAGGGGCCGTTCCTAGCGAGATCGAAAGGGGAAGATTCCGGAACCCGTGAGCTGGCAGAGCGGCTGCGTCGCTCGGCTCGAGATGGCAGGATTTCCCTCCAGGAGATCAAGTTTGGCTCGCTGAACGATGGGGTTCCTTTTCAGAAACATCCGATTGCCGTGGTGGGTATCCCGGTGCGCTTCCCCGGGACTCCTGCGGAGATGGTGGAACTTGGCGATTTGGACGGATTGAGCGATTGGCTCAAGGGCTATCTGGAGGACAGGCCATGAGGAGAGGGGCATGGCTACCGGCGATCGCGTCCCTGCTGCTTCTGACGAATCTGGGGCCAGTTCCCAAGGCCGCTTCCTCGCAAAGCTTCGAGGTGCTGAAGACCCTCATGGAGGTGAGCGGAGTCTCAGGCCGGGAGTCGAAAGTGCGGGAGACCGTCCTGGGACTCCTGCCTGCCTGGGCCCGCGCCCGGGCCCGGGTCGACCGCCGGGGTAACTTGCTGCTGGACGCCGGTCGAGGAGGAAAACGAATCCTCTTCATCGCTCACCTGGACGAGATCGGCTACGAAATCACCTCCGTCGAGCGTGATGGGACGGCGCGGGTCCGCAGCCTCGGCGGATTTTTCAGCACCCTCTACGAGGCCCATCCGGTGGTGGTTCACACCCTAGCGGGGGAGCTTCACGCCATCGTGCGTCCCCGGCGCGACTACCTGAGCTCCGCCTCGGCGGGCGATCCATTCACCCAAGCCGAGGTGGTGCTGGATTTCGGCTCAACCAACCGGGAGGAGACCCTCGCCCTGGGGGTTTCGCCAGGCGATTGGCTCACGGTGCGCAAGCGGTTCAGGAAGCTTGCCGGGGAGATGGCCTCGGGAAGGAGCGTGGATGACCGGGCCGGTTGCACCGCACTGGTGCAGGCCGTCCGGAGCCTTGACCCGGACCGCCTGGGCAACCGGGTGACCTTTGCCTGGTCGGTGGAGGAGGAGACGGGCTTGAAAGGAGCCGAGGCGATCGCGGCGGAATTGTCCTTCGATGTGGTCTTCGCCGTGGATACCTTCGTCTCCTCCGATTCGCCTCTGGAAACCAAGGCCTTTGCCCTGGGAGTCCTCGGCAAGGGGCCTGTTCTGCGCGCCATGGACAATAGCAACCTGGCTCCTCGGGCAGGATTGGCCAGGATTCAGAAAATCGCAGAATCCCGCCATCTTCCCTTACAAATCGGACTGACCCACGGGGGCAACGACGGCTCGGTGTTCACCTCCTACGG
>JAKEFJ010000240.1 GCA_022616665.1 Acidobacteriota bacterium | reverse complement strand
CGTGGACTGCATCGTCAAGATCCCCAATCCCGCCTTGCCAGAGCTCAATCCGATTTGCCGAGTGGACTGGGACCGCTGCACGGGATGCACCATCTGCGCCCGGGATTGCCCCTGGGAGACCATCGACATGGTCTATCCGACCCAGCCGGGAATCCGCATGATGGTGCAGTCATACCTCTTGACCGAATATGGAACCCAGTTCGTGCCCGAGCCGCAAGAGGAAGAAGCAGTTGCCTGACCTCCCTCGAGTCCCCTCCGTCCCGTGAATCGATCTCTCCACAGCGAGCCTTGAGATGCCCGAGCGCGTGAAGGTCGCCGTCCGCAGCGAAGTCCCCTCAGGCGCCGGGAAGGTCGTGATAGCGCTGGGAAGGGTCCTGGCGCTGTTCAACGTGGACGGAGACTTTTTCGCGGTGGACAATTCGTGCCCGCACCGGGGCGGACCTCTGGGCGAGGGTTATTTGCAGGGACGGGTGGTGACCTGCCCTTGGCACGGCTGGCAATTCGATGTTACGACCGGAGAGAGTCCCCTCAATCCGCGGCACCGTGTCCGTTGTGTCCGCTTGGAAAGGGACGGCGAAGATCTATTCGTCAGTCTGGATTGAGCCGAACCCATCCCAGTCCTCCCGATGAGCAGGCCCTGCTCAAGTCGAATTTGGGGAGTGTGACCGGAAACTCCCCCCTGCGAATTCAGATCGCCCGGCGATAGTCCTGGATGGGGAGCCGCCAAACCGGCTCGCCGCAATACCGCCTTCCTTCGGGGCAGTAGGGGGTGGCGCCCGCTTGGTACCGCAGGGTGCATGGGGGGAGGAGGTAGGCGCCGATGCGGGGATTCACCTCGCGGATTTGGAGCGCTTCCTCCCACGAGGCCTGCCAGATCTCTTCCTGGGCGTTGTAGCACAGGCGCATGGTGTGCTTGTGGCGCAGGTTCAGGAGGTCCGCCGACTCCGTGAAGCGGACATTGGCGGCGTTGGGCAGCAGGTAGAGGGCGAATTCGCCTGAAACACCCATGGCGCGCAACCGCCGGATGGCCTCCCAAGACAATGACATCACCTCCTCGTAGCGCGCCTGAATCGATGCATCCCGCCGGATGAGGCCTGGTGTGGCGAAATCGGGGTCTCCCGTGAGATGCGAGCTCAGGATGGGCCGGGATGCGGGCGTCAGTCGGTGTCGCTGATTCTGAGAGTCGGCCGTGTGGCTCAGGCGCTTCCGGAAAGTGTAACGGGCATGATACAGCGCCCGCGAGACCTTCGAGAGGGTATCCAGGTTCAGCGCCTCGCCCAGGTAGGCGTTTTTCGACGGATCCATGACCCAGGCGATGGCGGCGTCATCGTTCATCTCGCCCTTGGGAATCCCCATCACCTCCCGGACCGCCTGGGCCAGCAGCTCCTCGTTGCCCGCCGGGCCGTCCACGAGCTTCGAGATGAGGTCCCCCAGTTGAGCGTCGAATTCCCGCGCGAAGCGCCTGGCCCGCTCGGGATCCTCCCCGTGGTGCCCCGCCGCCAGGGCACGGGATTCCGTCGTCTCATCCTTCGGGATGGGCTCCTGGAGAATCACCCGGTAGTCCGGCTCCAGTCGCAGGAGCTCGTGCACCATTTTCCCCAGCACGATTCTCTGCTCCAGCGGCGCGTCCTCCTGGAGCGCCATCCGGTAGTAGCGCAGGAGGGTGAGGCCGCTGATGGTGTGGTAGAGGTAGGCGAAAGTGGCTACCGGCAGGACATAGCGGGCCACTTCCTGGGCCTTCTTCTGAACCTCCTTACCGTATATCTCGCGGCGTTTGCCGCGTGCCGGGAAGCGCTCGTAGTACTCGGCTTCCACCAGAGGCACCAGGGTGTGGCAAAACTCCTGATAGGCCGCCACCTGACTCTGGACCGTTCGCTGATATATCGAGAGCGCCTCGCCTGTCAGGGGAGGAACGACATAATTCCCAGGCTTCACCTCCACGTATCTCTGGCTCACCTGCTCGGAGTTGTAGAAAGGGTGGCTGTGCAGAAACGACCAGAGGAACTGCCGAGAGACGTTGTTGAGGGTGAACTGGAAATGCGCGTGCTGCAGCGTCGTGTGGTGTCCCGCCTCGTACAGATCCCGGGCCAGCTCGTCGCGACGCTTGCGCTTGTGTTCCCGCTTCTCGGGAGGGAGGTTCTCCACTCCCGAGACGTCATCTTCGTGGATGATGCCGTTGGCGGAGTAGCAGGTCCGCGCGGTGGCCACCATGTTGTCGAAGGAGCGCTGGAAAGCCTGGGCGATCCGCACTTCCGGCTCCGGCGACAGGAGCCGTTCGGTCGATCCGGTCATTTCGGGAACTTTCGTGGTCATCGGGATGGCGATTATAGGTGGGCTGGCTCGGCTGGCACAAGGCCCAATGTGATCAGCGCCGGCGGAGCATTCGGGAGGGGCTGAACCCCGGGGGGAGCGCCCCCCGCTCGATCCGAAGCACCATGTCGGAGACACTTTCCGGTGTTGGGTTGTCGGTGGCGATCTGCTCGATCAGCTCCTCTCCCCATCGAGGGTGCATGGAATGGAGAATGCGCTGGAGAATCTGAACGTCCGAAGCCGCAGGATCCCGCGCTCTCTCCCGCAGGAAGGCCTGGCGGATCATCCGGTGCCGGTATCGGCGTCCCTGGAGGAGGCGCTTCCAAGACCAGGCGGCCGTCAGCGCCAGCGCGAGCAGGAGCGCCGCCCGGGGAAATACGGCACCGCTCAAGCCCCAACCGGCCAGAAATGAGAGCCATCGAATCGAGGCGTAGATCATCCAGAAGCGGGGGTGAATGAGAACGGCGGGGCGCTGATAGACCGGGAGCTCTCGGACGTGATCCAGCCACAGTCCGCTGAGAATGCAAGCGGCTATCAGGGCGAATCCCGCGACTCCGATCCAGGGCATCGCTCCTCACGGTCGGGGCTACCAGCCGCTGTGCCGCT
>JAKEFJ010000239.1 GCA_022616665.1 Acidobacteriota bacterium | reverse complement strand
TTGGCCGCGCCGATTCGTCGCGGCTGTAGCTGTTGCGTTTGTCTCCTGGGCTTCCGCGCCCTTGGAAGCCGAAGTGTCCGTTGTGACCGATTCCCACGGTCGCTACGTGCGGACCTTTGTGGTCAGCGACTCCAAAGGCGGGCGGCGGGTTTACTGGAGCCCGATTCGAAGGGGAGTCGACCAGCGATTCGTACTCAATCCTTCTGGTGATCGGCTGGGTGACGGCGCGCCCGTGGCCGGAGAACAGCCTGGCTCAAGACAGCCTTGGGTGATTTGGTCCGCCGCGGATGGGCATGATCGGGAAATTGCGTTCGCCACCTGGAGTAATGGACGATGGCAAGGCCCGGCCTTGCTGGAGCGCTCCGATAATGCCTACGACGATCTCAATCCGCGGTTGGCCTTCGATTCACAGGGCCGCCCCGTGGTGGCTTGGTGGCGCAATGAGGCGACTCCGAGGATTTATCTCAGCATCTATCGCGAAGGAGCCTGGTCGGCCGCGCTCCCACTTTCTGACGCGTCCATCCCGAGCCGGTTTCCCTCACTCCGCATTCAAGGAAACCTGGCCGTCGTCACGTTTTCAACTTCCCAGGGACTGACTGTTCTTTACCAGGACCTGTCCTCGGCTCCGGTTCAGATGGATGGCAACGGCCCCCTGGATGGCCCGGTTCCTCCTCCCGGTGCCTCTGGCGATCCCGAGGATGGTGGTTCAAACGACTGGACTACGGTGTGTGGCTCCGACTGTCCTGAGATCATTGTTCAGAAGCCCCAGACCGACGGACAATAAGAGCCGTTTCCTCTCTCCTCGCCTTCGTCTAAGTGCTTGAGTAGTCTCTGGGTGGGGAGACCGTAGACACTTTAGCTGCTTCAGTCTTCGTACCAGCGCGGTTCAGTTGCTGGATTTCTACCTCCAATCGTCCCACTTGCCGTCGAAGCCTTCGATTCTGAAGACGAAGGCGCGCCCCGTCCAGAAAGCTGATCAGAGCCGTGAACCCGATTCCCGCCAGCAGTGAGAGTGTCATGACTACGGAAAGGGGCACCTGCCGGTAAGAGGCAAACAGGACCACCACGTCGACTGGGCTTCCGTTTTGGGTGACTAGGAAAAGCAATCCGCCGAAGAAAATCAAGCAGAGCATCAAGATGAGGAGGCTCAACGTCGATCTCCTCGAAGGGTCTGCAAAAGTCTTCCCATCTTTCCCTGTGCTTTGAGGATGAAATCAGCCACTTCCCTGACGGCGCCTTTTCCGCCCGGGGCGCGTGTGATGAAGGTGGCGGTCTTCCGAACCACAGGGTGGGCGTCCGAAGGTGCCGCGGCAAGCCCTACACGTGCCAGGACTCCGAGATCCACGACGTCGTCTCCGATGAAGCAGACCGAGTCATCTGATAGTCCTCGGCGTTCCAGGATCTCCAAGTAGACCTTCCGCTTGTCTCGCACTTTGAGGTGCACCTCCTCCATCCCCAGCTCCTTGACTCGCCGACGCACCGCTGCCGAGCTGCGCCCGGAAATGACACCTGTCTTCAAACCTGCCCGCCGCAGCAGCCAGATTCCCACGCCGTCCTTCGCGTCGAAGCTGCGGCCCTCGCTTCTCCCGTCCACGAAAAAGATGCTCCCGTCGGTCATCACTCCGTCCACATCCATGAGGACGAGCTGAACCGAGCGTGCAGCGACGAGCGGGGGGATCCGAGCTGGCATGGCACAGAACTCCAGGGGAGGGGTCGAGGAGGTTTCCTCAAAAGAGCTGGGTCCGCCAGAGGTCGTGGAGGTGCAGAACACCTGCGATGCGTCGCCCCGTCGATACCACAACCAGAGAGGTGATTTTTCGCGTTTCCAGCAAATTCAGCGCTCGGGCGGCGGTTTCTCCCACGGAAATCGTCACTGGGTTGGCAGTCATGCAGTCCGTAGCAGTACAGGACGAGAGATCCATCCCACTCCCCAGACAGCGCCGCAAATCACCGTCGGTGATGATTCCGGCCAATGTGCCATCAGACGCCTCCACGCAGGTCATACCGAGTTTTTTGGCCGAGATCTCACGAATAGCCTCGAGCATCGTGGCGTTTCTTTCCACACGAGGACAGTTTTCACGGGCATGCATCAGCTCCTCCACCAACAGGATCTCCCTACCGAGACGTCCGCCGGGGTGGAAAAGGGCGAAGTCCCGCGAGGTGAATCCCTTGGTCTCCAGAAGCGCCACGGCTAGTGCGTCTCCCATTGCCAAGGCGGCGGTCGTGCTGGATGTCGGGACGAGCCCCATAGGACCTGCCTCGTGTGCTACTCCCACATCGAGAGAGACGAGGCTATGACGGGCCATAGTGGACTCGAGATTGCCCGTCAGGGAGATCATTGGGATTCCAAGACGCTTCAGGAGCTCCACCAGACGGCACATCTCTTCGGTCTCTCCGCTAGAGGAGATCCCCAGCACCACGTCCCCCTGGGTGACCATTCCGATGTCTCCGTGAATTGCCTCAGCGGGATGCAGGAAGTTTGCGGGCGTTCCGGTGCTGGCCAAAGTTGCGGCGATCTTGGCGCCAATGAGCCCGGATTTTCCCATGCCACTCACCACGACCCGCCCCCGGCAGGCCGCTAGGGCCGCCACTGCCGCGTCAAAGGATGCACCCAATCGCGGGATCAGGTCTCGGATGGCTTCGGCTTCTGACTCCAACACCTGGCGACCGATCTCCCGAATCACCATCTTCTGCCCACCGCTTCGGCAATGCGTCGAATATCCTCAAGGAGGCCTCGAAAACGGGGAAGGGGTAAGGCGTTGGCGCCATCAGAAAGGGCTGCCTGAGGATTTTCGTGCACCTCGACGAACAGCCCATCGGCTCCGGCTGCCATGCCAGCCCGGGCAAGAGTTTCGATGAACTCTCCATCTCCTCCAGAGCGTGATCCCTCGGCCCCGGGTCTTTGGACGGAGTGCGTAGCATCGAAGATGACCGGGCACCCAAAGCTTTGCATGACGGGAATCGACCTGAAATCAACAACCAGATTCTGATATCCGAAAGTTGTTCCACGCTCCGTGAGGAGGATCCTGGATCCGCCGGCAGATCGAATCTTGTCGACGATGTTTTTCGTCTCCCAGGGGGAGAGGAACTGCCCCTTCTTGACGTTCACCGGCAGACCGGTGACCGCTGCAGCAACCAGGAGATCCGTCTGGCGGCAGAGGAAGGCGGGTATCTGCAAAATGTCCAGGATCGGCGAGGCACTCGCCGCCTGGCTTGGTTCATGGATATCGGAGAGGAGGGGAATGCCCATTTCCTGCTTGACTCGCCCGAGAATTCTGAGGCCCTCTTGCAGGCCGGGGCCCCGGAAGGATTGGATTGAGGAGCGATTGGCCTTGTCGAAGCTCGCCTTGAAAACCAGCGGGAGTCCCACCTGCCGGGCCGCTTCATGCAGCGCCGCAGCCAGAGACAGGCAGTGCGCTTCCCCCTCGATCACACAGGGTCCTGCGATGACAAGCGGCGGGCATCCTGGCCCGGCATGAATCGCGGGGGCGATGGAAACGGGTTCCAAAACGGCGCCTCCCGGCCGCTAACGCTTGAGATCGCTCCGGTGCTTCAGACAGGCGGCTATGAAGCTCCGGAACAAGGGATGAGGGACGAGCGGCTTGGATTTGAATTCAGGGTGAAACTGGCAGGCCAGGAACCAGGGGTGATCGGATAGCTCGATAATCTCCACGAATCGGCCGTCGGGTGACAGGCCGGTAATCTTCAGCCCACGCTTGACGAGATCCTCGGCGAGGGCCCGGTTCACCTCGTAGCGATGGCGGTGCCGTTCGGAAATCTCCGTCATTGCATAAGCCCGGTGGGCAACGGAGCCGTTTTCCAGCAGGCAAGGGTAGCGCCCCAGTCGCATGTTGGCGCCCATGCTGTCCACCCCTTCGAGTTCCTTCAATTTGTAAATTACCTTTTTGGAGGATTCGGGATTGAACTCAGTGCTGTCGGCATCGCTCATGCCGCACACGTTTCGCGCGAATTCGATCACCGCACACTGCAGACCGAGGCAGATCCCGAAGAATGGATATTTCTTCTCCCGAGAGAAGCGAATCGCATGAATCATCCCGGAGACTCCTCGAATTCCGAATCCTCCTGGAATCAGGATGCCGTCCATGCCGGAGAGTTGCTGCCGGAGGGCTTCATTCTCCATTCCCTCCGCCTCAATCCAGTGGATATTCACCCGTGCCTTATTGGCCACGCCGCCGTGGGTCAGGGCCTCCGTCAGGCTCTTGTAGGAATCTTCATATTCCACGTATTTGCCCACGAGGGCGATGTTCGTTTCGGAGGCGGGCTTCTTGATGGTCTCTACCACTTGGATCCAGTCCCCCATGTCTTTGTCCCGGTAGGGTAGATCCAGGTTTTTCAGAATGATGGCGTCCAGTCCCTCCCTGGCCAGGATTAGCGGGACCTCGTAAATAGACTCAACATCCTTGGCCGTAATCACCGCCTCCTCGGAAACGTTACAGAACAGGGCGATTTTTTTCTTGATATCCGCTGGCAGAATTCGATCCGTCCGGCACAGGAGGATGTCCGGCTGAATTCCGATGGCGCGAAGCTCCCGAACCGAGTGCTGCGTAGGCTTGGTTTTCAGTTCCCCTACGGCACCGATGAACGGGACAAGGGTCAGATGGATGAAGATTGCTTGGCTCCTGCCTACCTCAAGACGGAACTGCCGGATGGCCTCGAGGAAGGGGAGCGACTCGATGTCTCCCACGGTGCCCCCGATCTCCACGATCTGGATGTCAACACCCTTGGAGATCTTGAGGATTGCCTGCTTTATCTCGTCGGTGACGTGGGGGATGACCTGCACCGTGGCCCCCAGGTAGTCCCCTCGTCGCTCCTTGTTGATAATCGACTCGTAGATCTTTCCGGTGGTGTAGTTGTGGTCCCGGGTGGTTAAGGACGAAGTAAATCGCTCATAGTGTCCCAAGTCCAAATCGGTTTCCGTCCCATCCTCGGTGACGTAAACTTCTCCGTGCTGGTATGGACTCATCGTTCCCGGATCCACGTTCAGATAGGGATCGAATTTCTGGAGTGTTACAGTGAATCCACGACTTTCCATCAGTCGCCCGATGGAAGCGGCTGCCAGCCCCTTCCCTAGAGAGGAGACGACCCCCCCAGTGATGAAGATGTACTTAGTCGGCATGGATCTCCTTCGCACCTATCAAGATTGGTTCAACGTACCGACTCACCCAGGATGGCCCTGACTCGCTCCAGATCTTCCGGCGTATCTACGCCGACCGATTCTCCCACGGCGTCGAGCACCCGGATTCGGCGCCCCATTTCCAGGACTCGAAGCTGCTCTAGCTGCTCCGCCTTTTCCAGATCGCCCACGGGCCGTGCTGCGATCTCCAAGAGGAGCTCCCGGCGGTAACCATAAAGCCCGATGTGCCGATAGGCGTTCGATTTCCCCTCACCACGCTTGAACGGGATGGGGGATCGCGAAAAATAGAGGGCCTCGCCGGAAGCGTCCACCACCACCTTGACCACATTGGGATTTCGAAGGTCTGCCTCGTCTTCGATGCGCCGCCGCATGGTTGCCATCTCCAGGTTTGGATCGCTGCGGAGTGACTCGACGAGACGGTCGATGTCTCGGGCATCCACCAGCGGCTCGTCCCCCTGAATGTTGACATAGAGGGCGGCGGGCAGTTTGACGGCGACTTCTGCAAGTCGATCCGTTCCGGAGGAATGGTCTTTGGAGGTCAGCATCGCCTCGCCGCCGAAACCCCTCACGACCTGACAGATCCGCTCATCATCAGTCGCCACCACGAGTTGTGTGAGGCTCTCGGCTTTCCGGGCCCTCAGATAAACATGCTGAACGACAGGCATGCCCTGCAGGTCCGCCAGGATCTTGCCTGGAAATCGGACTGATCGGTAGCGCGCAGGAATCACTCCGACGGCTTCCATCACGGGGATAGTCTCTTCCGGGAAATCTTGAAACTTTATGACGGGACAACATCATAGTCGATACTTGGAATTCCTGTCAAAGAAATTCGTTGACGGTTGACAGGGTTCCGAGGGGTCGATAGCATAACCACTCCACCGGCATTTCTCCTCCGGACGAAAACCGGATCATGTCTTTACCCATAGAAATTCAACACTTGAGTCGAGTTTTCAGGCCCCGACGCTCCCTGGGACAACTCTTGACGCGCTCCCGGCCAAGGGCCCGTGAGATTTGGGCCCTGAAGGACGTCTCGCTGCAGGTACCCGAGGGAGCCATCTTCGGCCTATTGGGGCCCAACGGAGCGGGAAAGACCACGCTATTGAAAATCTTATCCTGCCTGATCCTCCCCACGGGAGGGACGGTCAAGGTAGGAGGGCATGACACCCAGCGAAATGACGGTGCCATCCAGAGAGTTCTGGGTTTCGTTTCCTCCGACGAAAGAAGCTTCTATTGGAGACTGACGGGGCGTCAGAACCTGCGATTCTTCGGTCACCTCTATCAAATTCATGGCAAACCACTCTCGGACCGAATTTCGTACCTCCTGGATCGCTTGGAGCTCGAAGACCAGGCGGAAAAGCCCTTTGGGGACTATTCCTCCGGTATGAAGCAACGCCTGGCGATGGCGCGTGCGCTCCTTCACGACCCCCCCATCCTGCTTCTGGACGAGCCGACTCGAAGCCTGGATCCTATCTCTGCAAAGCACCTGAGGCGATTCATCGCGGAAGAGCTGAATGGGCGGGAGAAGAAGACCCTCTTGCTGGCTACCCACAATCTTCAGGAGGCGGAGCAGCTCTGTCATCGGGTGGCGGTGCTCTCCGGCGGACGAGTGATGGGCGAAGGAAGCGTTGAAGACCTTCCCCAGTGGGGAGAGGGTAAGGAGGCCTACGTTCTGGTTGTCTGCGGCCTCACCCAGCTTCCTGGTGCGTTCCAGGATGGGCTCACTGTGACGAGCCTTTCCGGGGGCCGGTTGAGGGCAGCGGGAGAATTCGGGCGAGATGGGGAAAGACTGTCTCAGTTGCTGGCGGAAGTGCTGCGACAGGGTGGGCGGGTGATCTCGTGCTCCAAAGTCGAGCCCACGCTGCAAGAGGTCTTCGACCGGATCGAGGAGGAAGTCCCTTGAATCGCCTGCGCACCATGGTTGCTTTCTTCAGCAAGGATCTGCAGGAAGAGATGAGCTACCGGACTGCCTTCGTGATGCAGATCGGGGGTATCTTTCTCACAGTGAGTCTCTGGTTTCTGATTGCGGGTTTCCTGCGGCCGTCCGAGGGAGCCATTCCTGAGTTTCCGGGGGTTCCCTATTTTGCGTACTTGCTCGTGGGAATTGCCTTTTCTCATTATCTTTGGTCGGCTCTGAGCAGCTTCGCCACCAAGTTGCGCGGGGAACAGCTCACCGGGACTCTGGAAGCGATGTTGATGACCCCCACCCCAATTCCCCTGATCATCCTCTCCTCCGCCTTGTGGGACTTTTTCATAAGCTCCGTCCGGGTCGGCTTGTACCTCGTCCTGGGCGTGTTTTTCGGACTTCAACTCCGCTTCGACAGCCTCGCCGCCTTTTTCATCATCCTCCTGCTCACCATATTGGCCTTTTCCGGGATCGGAATCCTCTCCGCGGCTTTTATCCTGTATTTGAAGCGCGGCGACCCGATTAACTTCCTGATTTCCAGCGCATCGGCACTTTTCGGGGGAGTGTTCATCCCGGCCCAGACCCTGCCGCACCACCTGGGACAGGTAGGGCGGTTGCTCCCGATCACCTATGCCCTCAGCGGAATTCGAAAATCCCTCCTGTCCGGTACGCGGTTGCACGATTTGCTCCCAGAAATCTTCGCGCTCATGGCCTTCGTGGCGGTGCTGATGCCTCTCGGAATGGCCGGCTTTACACTGGCGGTTCGAAAAGCCCGGCAGGATGGGAGCCTGGCTCAATACTGAAGGCTCGGCGAGAGCAGCGCGGCGGCTCCAGCAGGTTGAAGCGCGCGCCTGCGTGTGCTAAATTGCCCCGCCGTTCAAACCTTTCCGAAAATCGAGTCTCCCGGGGACGAACGCTCCCCGCGCCCGCAGAAATTCGGGGCGACCCTCCATCGGAGGAATCAAAACCTTGAAGTTTCAGAAACTGAATTTACCAACCGAGGGACAACGCATCGCGGTGGAGGAAGGGAAGCTGAAAGTCCCAGCCAATCCCGTCCTTCCTTTCATCGAGGGCGATGGCACGGGCCCCGACCTTTGGAGGGCTGCCCGGCCCGTCTTTGAAGCGGCGGTGGAAAAAGCCTACGCCGGAAAGCGAAAAGTGGCTTGGTTTGAGGTCTTTGCTGGCGAGAAAGCACGGGAGCGTTACGGCGAGTGGCTTCCCGGCGACACGCTGGAGGCTATCAGTGCCTATGTGGTGGCCATCAAGGGTCCCCTCACCACACCCATCGGCGGCGGCTACCGCAGCCTCAACGTCTCGCTCCGCCAACAGCTCGATTTGTATGCCTGCATTCGTCCCGTCAAGTACTTCGAAGGCGTGCCCTCGCCCGTGAAGCGACCCAAGGACCTCGATGTGGTGATTTTTCGAGAGAATACGGAGGATGTGTACGCCGGGATCGAGTGGCGGGATGGATCAGAAAAGTGCCACAAAGTCATCTCCTTCTTGAATCGGGAGATGGGAACGGAGATCCCCGAGGATGCCGCGATCGGGGTCAAGGTATCCAGCGCCAAGGCCAGCAAGCGCCTGGTTCGCAAGGCCATTCGGTACGCTATCGAGAAGCAGAAGGACAGCGTCACGATGGTGCACAAGGGAAACATCATGAAATACACCGAGGGAGCGTTCAAGGAATGGGGCTATCAGGTGGCTCGGGAAGAGTTCGCCGACTACACGGTCTTGGAGGAGGATCTGAAAAAGGCCGGGATCAGCCAGCCGCCTAAGAGCAAGGTGGTTGTCAAAGACCGAATCGCCGACTCCATGTTCCAGCAATTGCTCATTCGGCCGAAGGAATACAGTGTCCTGGCCACTCCCAACTTGAACGGAGACTACCTCTCGGACGCGGCCGCTGCGCAAGCGGGGGGCCTGGGGATGGCTCCCGGCGCCAATATCGGCGACGCTGTGGCACTCTTTGAAGCGACTCACGGAAGCGCGCCGGCCTATGCGGGCCTGGACAAGGTCAATCCGGGATCGTTGATCCTCTCAGGGGCGATGATGTTCGAGTACCTGGGATGGCTTGAGGTGACCGACCTCATCGTGGAGGGCGTGCGCCGAGCCATTCAAAAAGGGAGGGTCACCTACGATTTGGCGCGGCAGATGGAGGGCGCTGTCGAGGTGAAGTGTTCCGAATTCGGGCAGGCCATCGTGAATGAAATACTGGCGCTCTAAGGTCTCCGAAGCGCGGAGGAGCCGGCGAATCGAATGAGAAAATCCATGAGAAGCAAGGTCACGGTAGTCGGGGCGGGCAATGTGGGCGCATCCGCGGCCCAGCGGATCGTCGAGAAGCATCTGGCGGACGTGGTGCTGATTGACGTGGTGGAAGGGATACCCGAGGGGAAAGCGCTGGATCTCTGGGAATCCGCGCCGGTGGAAGGTTTCGACTGCCGGCTGACAGGCACTCGTGATTATGCGGAGACCGCCGGCTCAGACGTGGTGGTCATCACGGCGGGTCTTGCCCGCAAGCCTGGGATGAGCCGTGATGACCTCCTGCTCAAGAACTACGAAATCGTCAAAGGGGTCACCGAGCCGATCGTCCGACATTCTCCGAAAGCCATCCTGGTGGTTGTCACCAACCCGTTGGACGTCATGGCCCAAACCGCGCTCAGGGTTTCCGGCTTTCCGAAACAGCGTGTCGTGGGAATGGCCGGGGTCCTGGACTCAGCGCGCTTCCGGTCCTTCATCGCCGAAGAGCTGGATGTGTCGGTGGAAAACGTACATGCAATGGTGCTGGGTGGGCATGGCGACACGATGGTGCCGTTGCCGCGGTATTCCACGGTGGCGGGCATCCCGTTGCCGGAGCTCATGCCGAAGGCCACCATCGAGCGGCTGGTGGAGAGAACCCGCAACGGCGGTGCGGAGATTGTGGCTTATCTGAAGACCGGGAGTGCCTATTACGCACCGTCATCCGCCATTGTGGAGATGGTCGACTCGCTGCTGAGGGATCGAAAGAAAATCCTCCCCTGTGCCGCCTATCTGGAAGGGGAGTATGGCATTCGGGGGCTCTTCGTCGGGGTTCCTGCGAAGCTGGGTCGCCAAGGAGTGGAGTCCATACTGGAGATTCCCCTGACGGAGCCGGAGAAGGCGGCTCTGAACGGCTCGGCTGCTGCCGTGAAGGAGCTGGTGGACAAGCTGAAACTCTGAGATCAATGGCCTGACGGCCGG
>JAKEFJ010000029.1 GCA_022616665.1 Acidobacteriota bacterium | reverse complement strand
GCGGAGGGGGAGTACCTCTCCCAATACGCCACCCAGGCGGCCCAAAAGGCGCTGGAAATGTCCGGCGTACCGGCCCAGGAGCTGGATCTCATCCTATGCGCCACGGTCACCCCGGATCGCCTGATTCCCTCCACCGCCTGCACGATTCAACAGAATCTGGGTGCCCGCCGCGCTGCCGCATTCGATCTGGCGGCGGGGTGCTCGGGGTACATCTACGGCCTGGCGGTGGCGGATCGGTTTCTGGCTTCGGGAGCCTATCGGCACGCCCTGGTGATTGGCGGGGAGCTGTTGAGCAAGTACGTGGACTGGAAGGATCGCACCACCTGCATCATCTTCGCGGATGGCGCCGGCGCCACCATGCTCTCGGCACGGGAGGGCATCGCCGGCGTGCTCGCCACCAGTTTGCGCTCCGACGGCTCCATGGCGGATTTCATCTACATCCCGGCGGGCGGAACCATCCTCCCCACTTCCGAGAAGACGGTCCAGGAAGGGCTCCATTACATCCGGATGAAAGGCAATGAGACTTTCAAGATCGCGGTTCGCAGCATCGAAGAGGTGAGCCGGGAGGTCATCACGGCGTCCGGACTGACGGCATCGGACATCGACCTGTACATTCCGCACCAGGCCAACCGTCGCATCATCGAGGCGGTGGGCACCCGACTGGGTCTTCGCCCCGAGCAGGTTTACCTGAACATCGATCGCGTCGGTAACACGTCGTCGGCCTCCATTCCTATCGCCCTGGACGAGGCGGTTCGATCCGGCAGAGTCCACCCGGGCGACATTCTCCTATTTGCCGCGTTCGGCGCTGGACTGACCTGGGGGGCAGCGCTGCTGCGCTGGTAAGCCTCCCGCCGAGGGGAAACCGATGAGCTCCCCAGAGGTGGCCTTTCTGTTCCCCGGGCAGGGATCCCAGTCGGTCGGGATGGGAAAGCTCATGGCGGAGGTGTTTTCGCAGGCGCGGGAGGTGTTCCGGGAAGCCGATGACTCGCTGGGTTTCTCCCTTTCCACGCTCTGCTTCGAAGGTCCCGAAGAAAAGCTGCGGCTCACGGATCTCACCCAGCCCGCCATCCTGGTCACCAGCATCGCATGCGAGCGCGTCCTGAGGCTCAACGGACTCGCACCCGCCTGGGTTGCGGGACACAGCCTCGGGGAATACACCGCGCTGGTGAGCGCCTCCTCGCTGCGACTCGCCGACGCAGTGCGAGTGGTGAACCGGCGCGGCCGCTTCATGCAGGAAGCGGTTCCGGTAGGGCAGGGCGCCATGGCGGCCCTGCTGGGTCTTCCGGCCGAAGCGGTGGAAGCGCTTTGTCGCGAGGCGGCCCAGGGAGAAACCCTGTCGGCGGCCAACTTCAACGCTCCCGATCAAACGGTAATCGCGGGAGCCTCCGGGGCGGTGGACCGCGCGATTCAAGCTGCTCCGGCGCGCGGAGCCCGGAGGGCCGTTCCTCTCCCGGTGAGCGCTCCCTTCCATTGCGAGCTGATGGCCCCGGCGCAGGTGCGGCTCACCGGCGAGCTGAAGTCCACACCGTTCCAGGATCTTCTATGTCCACTGGTCAGCAATGTGGACGCCCTGGCCATCACCTCCGGAGAGCAGGCCCGGGAAAACCTCATTCGTCAGATCACCGCGCCGGTCCGTTGGGAAGCCTGCGTCCGGGAGTTGCACCGATTGGGAGCACGCAGGTTCGTGGAGGTCGGGCCCGGGCGTGTGCTGTCGGGCCTGGTGCGGCGCATCCTTCCCGAGTCCCGGGTCACCAACGTGGAGGATCCTGCGTCGCTGGAGAAGGCGCTTCGACGTCTGCAGGAGGAAGTGGCGTGAGCCCGCCCAAAAAGCTCGCGCTGGTCACCGGCGCCTCCCGGGGCATCGGACGGGAGATTGCCATGCGCCTGGCCGGCGACGGGATCGACGTGGTCCTCGTGTCGAGGCCTTCCGAGGAACTCGAGCGAACCCGGCAGGAGTGTTCTGCGGCGGGAGTGAAGGCCGAAGCGTGGCCTCTGGATCTGGGCGACACGGCGGCTCTGGAGAAGGGCATCGCGGAGGGCATCCAGAAGATCGGCAAGGTGGACTACCTGGTGAACAACGCCGGGGTGACCCGGGACGGTCTGCTGGTGCGCATGAAGCGGGAGGATTGGGAAAGAGTGTTTGCCGTAAACCTCACCGCGGCCTTCCTGGTGACGCGGGGGGTGGTCCCTGCCATGATGAAGGCGCGAGAGGGCCGCATCGTGAATATCAGTTCGGTGGTCGGCCTGATGGGAAACGCCGGGCAGGCCAACTACTGCGCCAGCAAGGCAGGGCTCATCGGATTCACCCTGTCCCTGGCAAGAGAGCTGGCGCCGCGCAACATCACCGTGAATGCCGTGGCGCCGGGCTTCATCGAGACCTCAATGACCGCGGAGCTGTCGCCCGAGGCGAAGCAGGCACTCCTCTCCCAAGTGCCGCTCAGGCGCATGGGCACGCCTCGAGACGTGGCCGAGGGCGTTCGCTTTCTCTTGAGCGAAGCCGCATCCTACATCACGGGCACGGTGCTCAACATCAGCGGCGGATTGCACATGGAATGAGGCCCCGCGGAGGACTTGGAGTTCTATGCCGCGGACGCGAAATAGGTATAATACGCGGTCCGTTGCGCGGCACGCCCATCGATCATCCTAAAAGGAGGAACAGGGAATGACCGTTGAGGAAAAGGTCAAAAGCATCATCATGGAGCAGCTGGGAGTGGACGCCGAGGAGGTCACCCCCGAGGCCTCGTTCGTGAACGATTTGGGGGCCGACTCCCTGGACACGGTGGAGCTGGTGATGGCGCTCGAAGAAGCGTTCAAGATAGAAATCAGCGATGAGGACGCGGAAAAAATCACCACCGTGGCGGACGCCATCAAATACATCGAGAGTCACGCCTGAAAACGTGCGCGTCGAGCCGGCGGGGGTGAGGGTTTGGAGCGGAGAGTTGTCATCACCGGAATCGGGATGGTGTCCCCACTGGGGATCGGGACCGAGGCCAACTGGTCGGCCCTTCTGGCCGGGCGGAGTGGCGTCGGCCCCATCACGCGGTTCGACGCCGCGCGCTATCCTTCCCGGGTAGCGGGGGAAGTCAAGGACTTCAACCCCGAAGACTACGTCGCAAAAAAAGACGTCAAGAAAATGGACCGGTTCATCCACTTCGCCCTGGCGGCGAGCCATCTGGCCGTGGAGGACTCGGGCCTGGCCATCTCCGCCTCCAACGGCGAGCGGGTCGGAGTTTACATCGGCTCGGGGATCGGGGGACTCCCCTCCATCGAGAAGCAGCACGCCTCACTCCTGGAGACGGGCCCCGATAGAATCTCTCCCTTCTTCATCGTGGGGCTGATCGTCAACCTGGCTTCGGGACAGGTGTCCATTCGCTTCGGGGCCAAGGGGCCGAATCTCGCCGCCAGCACGGCGTGCGCCACGGGGAGCCACAGCATCGGAGACTCCTTCGAGATCATCAAGCGGGGAGACGCCGACGCGATGATCTGCGGCGGGGCGGAGGCGGTGATCACGCCCCTCGCGGTGGGCGGATTCTGCGCCATGCGGGCGCTCTCCACACGCAATGACGCTCCACAGAAAGCCTCCCGCCCCTTCGATGCCGGCCGGGACGGCTTCGTCATGGGAGAGGGTTCCGGAATCGTCATCCTGGAAGAGCTGTCAACGGCCCTGAGGCGGGACGCGAGAATCTACGCGGAGGTGGCGGGGTACGGGCTCACCGGCGACGCCTATCATGTCTCGGCCCCTTCCGCCGACGGCGACGGACCGGTTCGCGTCATGCTGGCCGCTCTCAACGACGCGGGGGTGGGACCGGAAGTGGTGGACTACATCAATGCCCACGGCACTTCCACTCCCTCGGGCGACAAGGTGGAGACCCTGGCGATTCACCGGGTGTTCGGAGAGCGGGCGGGGAAAATCGCTGTGAGCTCCACGAAGTCTATGACCGGACATTTGCTGGGAGCTGCAGGTGGGCTGGAGACCGCGGTCACAGCGCTGGCGGTGGCCCGCGACTCGGTTCCCCCCACCATCAATTACGAAGTTCCGGACCCGGAATGCGATCTGGACTACGTCCCGAACCAATCTCGATCCCAGCCGGTTCGTTACGCCCTGAACAACTCCTTTGGCTTCGGGGGAACCAACGCATCCTTGCTCTTGAAAAAATTCGAGGCATAGAGTTAAGGGAAGCTCGATGAAGATTGCGGTCTGCATCAAGCAGGTCCCGGACACCGAAACGAAGGTGAAGATCGCGGCCGACGGGCGCTCCTTGGACGAGTCTTCGGTTACCTTCGTGGTGAGTCCGTACGACGAGTATGCCGTGGAGGAGGCGCTGCGTGTTCGGGATCAACAGGGGGGCGAAGTGGTGGCCTTCTCGGTGGGCGAAGAGAGGGTTGCGTCGGCGCTGCGGACGATCTTGGCCATGGGGGCGGATCGGGCGGTGCACCTGAAGGACGCGGCTTTCCAGGGATCCGATGCCTTGGGCTTGTCGCGCATTCTGGCGGCGGCGCTCAAGGGCGAAGGGTTCGATCTGATCTTGTTCGGAAAGCAGGCCGTGGGAACGGATCGCGGGCAGGTGGGACCGCGGGTGGCGGAGCTATTGGGCCTTCCGCATGTTTCGGTCGTGACTCATCTGGCTTGGGAGGGGAACCGCTTCACCGCGCAGCGCGAAATCGAGGGGGCTCACGAAATCGTCGAGGGCGCGCTCCCGGTCGTCCTGACGGCCCAGAAGGGGCTCAACGAGCCGAGATATGCGTCCCTGAAAGGCATTCTCGCCGCCAAGAAGAAGGAGCTGCGCGTGGTGGGGGCGGCGGAGTTGGGCCTGGATCCCGCCAGCATCGGGGCAGCTGGAGCACGGACGCGATGGGAAAAGCTGGAACTACCTCCGGCGCGGTCGGCAGGGAAAATCCTCAAGGACATGGATCCGAGCGCTGCCGCTGCTGAGCTGGTGAGGCTGCTTCGTCAAGAGGCGAAGGTCATTTAGGAGCGAGGGCATCGTGGGTCATCAGGATGTATTGGTCTTCGTGGAATGCCGGGGGGATCAGATCAAGCGCCCCAGCCTGGAAGCGCTCTCCGAGGGGGGCCGGGTCGCCCGGGCTCTGGGCGGGAAGCTCGTGGCGCTGTGCGCGGGTCCGGGAACCCGAGATCGGGTCTCCCAATTGGCGGATTTGGGCCCCGACCGCATCCTGCTGGCCGATGATGACCTTTTTTCGTTGTACCAGCCCGAGGCCTTTGCCGTGCTCCTGGCCGATGCGGTCCGGTCGACCGAAGCGGGATACGTCTTGCTGTCAGCCACGGCCATGGGCAGGGATCTCGGACCGCGAGCGGCGGCGAAACTGGAAGCGGGCCTCGCGGCCGATTGCACCCAGGTGGAGGTCGACGGTGGCGAGCTGCGGGTCAAGCGCCCCGTCTACTCGGGAAAAGCCATCGCCACGGTGCGCTTCTCCGGCAATCCGGTGTTCGTCACCCTGAGGCCGAACGTCTTCCCGCTGGTGAATTCTCCCGGGAAGAACCCTCAACCTGAGCCGCTCAAGATCGATTTTGATGCATCCCGCCTGGCCGTGAAAACGGTCAAGGTGGAAGCCAGCGAGGGAGGGGAGCAGGACGTGTCGGAAGCCGGCATCGTGGTCTCCGGAGGAAGGGCCATGAAGGGGCCGGAGAACTTCGCGCTCATCCGGGATTTGGCCAAGGCCCTGGGAGGCGCCACGGGGGCGTCGCGGGCCGCGGTGGACGCCGGCTGGATCGATCATCAGTATCAGGTGGGGCAAACGGGAAAGGTGGTCTCGCCGAACCTCTACATTGCCTGCGGCATCTCGGGAGCCATTCAACATCTGGCGGGGATGTCCAGCTCCAAGGTGATTGTGGCCATTAACAAGGATCCCGAGGCTCCCATCTTCAAGCTGGCCGATTACGGCATCGTGGGCGACCTCTACGAGATTCTCCCCCGGCTCACGGAGGAAGTCCGGAAGCTGAAGGGGAATTCCTGAGAAGGCGGTCCCGTTGAGCGGCAAGACAGGGGACCTGCGGATCCGGCAGATGCTGGAGGCCATCGAGGAGCAGACCCTCCACCCGAAAGCCTGTCTCTCCTCCCGCTCCCGCGGGCGAGTCCGACCCGAACCCCCCGACGACATTCGTCCCTGCTTCCAGCGCGACCGGGACCGGATTCTTCACTGCAAGGCTTTTCGCCGCCTGAAGCACAAGACGCAGGTGTTTCTCTCGCCGAAAGGCGATCACTACCGCACCCGGCTCACCCACACTCTGGAAGTGGCCCAGATCGCCCGCACCATCGCCAAAGCGCTGCGGCTCAACGAGACCCTGGCGGAGGCGGTGGCCATGGCCCACGACCTGGGACATCCCCCCTTTGGGCATGCCGGAGAGGCTCTGCTGGATCGGATGGTGCGCGGTGGTTTTTCCCATTACCGGCAGAGCCTGCGGGTCGTGGATCGCCTGGAAAACGATGGCAAGGGACTCAATCTCACGCGCGAAGTCCGGGATGGGATTGTGAAGCACTCCAAGGGAGAGGGGAGCATCCTCCCCGATGATCCCCGCCGGCGCGCCCGGACCCTGGAAGGGCAGGCGGTGCGCGTGGCGGACATATTCGCCTACGCCACCGCGGACCTGGACGACGCTTTTCGGGCCGGCCTGATCCGGCCCGGCGAGGTGCCGAAGCGCATCTTGAAGGTGCTGGGGAAGACTTCTTCGGAGCGCATCGCGACGCTGGTGCTCGACGTAGTCCGGCAGAGCCTCAAGGCGGATCTGGGGCGAATTGAAATGAGCGGGGAAGTCCTGGATGCCTTGGCTGGACTGCGAAGCTTCCTCTTCGAGCGCGTCTACCGGAACGAGGTGTCGCTGCACGAATTCAGGAAGGCGGAGGATGTCTTGATGCGCATCCGGGAGTACGTGCTGGAGCACCCGGAAAAGACCATCGGAATCTCGCCTCGGACCACCCGGGCCCGGGATCGGCTGGTCCTGGATTTCATCGCGGGGATGACCGACCGTTACGCCATTTCGCTGTTCGAGGAGATCGCCGTTCCCCACCCCTGGGTGGGGCTTTCCTGAACTCGCTGGGCCATCTGTCGACTAGTCACACTTCCTTGAAGATGAATTCCTGCAGGCACTCGATCCGCTTCTCCCAGCTCTCCGGGTAGAGAAACCACGAAGTGGCGGCCACGCTGGAGAGGGTCGAGTTTCCATCCTGGGGCGTGAAGCAGAAGCCCACCACCTCCGTGCCGTTGTGAACCGCCAGAGTCGACATCACCATAACGGTCTGATTCAGGATTCTCCCAAAATGGCCGTAGTCCCGGCCGAAAGAGAACACCACATTCGCGGTGTTCTTGTAGGTCAGCGCCACCCGGTCGTCGGCGGCGAAGCGCGCCTTGACGGCCTCGACGGTGGCGGGCTTCCGGACGCGGATGTTGAACCAGATGGTGTGCATGTACTGGCTGTTCAGCTTCATGGCCGAGGAGAACAGGTTGAGCTTGTACCCCAGCGTCGCGAAGAGGTGATAGGCATCCCGGGCGTGGTGCGTCCCGAATTGGGTGTCTTTGTGACCACCCACCTGCGGTGAGGGAACGAAGGAGCCATCCTGGCTGATGTCGTTGGCCCGGCGGATGCAGACGAAACGCCCTTCTACCAGGTTCTCGGGGCCTCCGTCCTGCAGAGCAATGACGTCGACCAGCACCGAGAGGTTGTGGGTGTTGCAGGACACGATATGAATGAACTGATCTTCCCCCTTCACCAGCGCCTTCTCGTTGATTCCCCGAGCGTACATCTTGCCGAAACCGAACTCGCTGCCCTGGGCGAGAAATCCCGAGGTGGTGTCCCGGTATTTCTCGTAAAACTGGGTCTTGTTCTGCAGACCCACCGAGGAAGGGGTGCAGTCGATCACCACCGACGCCTGGCGCAGCGCCTCGTGGTGCTCGTAGCCCGGCTCGATCCCCATATCCCGAAAGCCCTTGCGGGCCGTTTCGTCCACCGCCAGCCGCGCGCCGCGCTTGATCAGGTTTAGCACCTTGGGCCGATCGGTCACCAGAGGAGTGCGTTTGTGGAAAGTCACCTCGTCGATCCCGAGCGGCCCCTTCATGCTGGCGAGAAGTCCGATCAGCGGCTCGCCGATGGTTCCGGTGCCGACGACATGAACCACTTTCTTGGAAGCCATTCCTGCTCCTTTGCCACGGGGATGGGATCGGATGAAGCCGTTCCTATCCCACGGATTTTCAGTAGGTTCAGCGGTGAATTTACCGGCACTGGAAGAATGTGTCAAGCGGATTCACGCCCGGCGCCCGCTTCCTTGACAGGCTTGCGCGGCGCTGGGTTAGAATGGCCGGGCGGTCGGTGAACGCCCCGGTCGCGCGTGCGCCGATGTGGGCGCAAGAAAGGTTCCCCGGTGCACCCCAATCCACCCGTTCCTTCCATCCCGGTCAATGAGCTCCTATCGGAAGAACTGGCCGAGCTTCGCCTCTCTCTGGTCGCCGGCCGGGCGGGTCTGGACCGAGAGCTCACCCACCCGCGTATCCAGAAGGCCGGGCTAGCGCTAACGGGGCCGCTGGACAAGCTCAAGCCAGGAAGAGTCCAGGTGCTGGGCCTCTCCGAGGTCTCCTTCATGGAGCAATTGCCCGGGGAGCAGCGCGCCGATTTGATCGCGCGGCTTTTCGAGGCCCCTCTCACCTGCTTCGTCCTATCCCGGGGGCTGTCCTACACGCCCCACTTCATTCAGCTTGCGGAGGAGAAAGGCGTTCCACTGTTCGCCACCTCCCTGGGGACCTCCCAATTGGTGGAGGCCCTGGGTCGATTCCTGGAGGGGCGGTTGGCCTTGCGGCAGGTCCTCCATGGCGTGCTTCTGGACATCTATGGACTCGGAGTCCTGCTCCTCGGTGAAAGCGGCGTGGGGAAGAGCGAAGCGGCGCTGGATCTAGTCGTGCGGGGACACCGACTGGTGAGCGATGACGTCGTGGAAATCATTCGCCTGCGGGGTGTGCTCACCGGGAACGGACCGGCTTTGACGCGTTATCACATGGAGCTGCGGGGCCTGGGAATCATCAACATCAAGGATCTGTTCGGCGTGGCTGCGGTGCGAGAGAAAAAGGACATTGATCTGGTGGTCCGACTGGAGCCTTGGGTTGAAGGGAAGAGCTACGAGCGGCTGGGGATCGAGGAGCCGACTTTCCCACTGCTGGGGGTTTCCCTTCCCTTCATCGAAATGCCCGTGACCCCGGGGAAAAACCTTTCGGTTCTCCTGGAAGTGGCCGCCAGGAATCAGCTCCTCAAGCACCGCGGCTACCACCCGGCCAAGGAGCTGGCAAGACGCCTGGATGAGCGCATCCAGAGGAGGGGGCGATGAGCGGCTCGGAGCCTGGCGCCCGCGCTCGCGGACTCAAGGAGATCGTCATCATCAGCGGGCTTTCCGGGTCGGGGAAGAGCACGGCCATCCGCTGCTTCGAGGACATGGGGTTCTTCTGCGTCGACAACCTCCCCGCGCAGCTCATTCCGGTCTTCGCGGACCTGTGCTCCAAGACCGACACGATTCAGCGTGCGGCACTGGTCGTGGATGTGCGCGAGGGGGCCTTCCTCGAGCATTTCCCGGAGGCGCTGTCGCGCCTGCGGCAGGGAGAGATGCGGGCGACGTTGCTGTTTCTGGACGCGGCCGACGAGATGCTGATCCGCCGGTTCTCCGAAAGCCGCCGGCCCCATCCTCTCGCTACGGATCGGCCGCTGGATGCGGGGATCCGGCGCGAGCGGGAGGTGTTGGCGCCCCTGAAGGCGCTGGCAGACGCGGTGGTGGACACCACGCGAACGAATGTCCACGAGCTCAAGAAGTATTTCTTCGACAACTTCCAGGACCGGGGCTCGGGAACGCCCTTGGTCATGACAGTCATCAGCTTCGGCTACAAGCACGGGATTCCCGACGAATCGGATCTCCTGTTCGATACCCGCTTCATCGAGAATCCCTTCTTCGTGGCGGGTCTGAAATCCCTCACGGGATTGGATGCTCCGGTGCAGGAGTTCCTGCATGCGCAAGCAGAGTACAATGAGTTCCTGCAAAGGATCACCGACCTCCTGCTGTTTCTCGTACCCCGTTACCAGCGAGAGGGAAAGAGCTACCTGACCATCGCGGTGGGATGCACCGGCGGGCGCCACCGGTCGGTGGCCATGGCCAAGGAGATTAGCGAAAGGCTCATCTCGCGCGGCCACGCGATCCGGACGGTACACCGGGACCTCGAGAAGGAGTGACGCAGTGGAGAACTCCAAGAAGGAAAGCGCAGAGTCCTTTGGGGTCCTGGTGGTGGCCCACGGGGATCTGGCTTCGGTTCTGGCCCGGCTGGTGGAGAAAATCCTGGGCTCTCCTCTGGGCATCGAAACCGTGAGCGTGGGATGGGACGATGACGTGGAAGCCTCACGGCGGCGGGTGGAGGAGGCCGTCCGGCGCGCCGATCGAGGCCGAGGAGTTCTGATCCTGACTGACATGTTCGGTGGAACACCCACCAACGTGGCCTTACCGTTCCTCAAGGAGCGCAACGTTGAAATCGTCACCGGTGTCAACCTCCCCATGCTGGTGAAGGTCCCGAATGTGCGCGAAGCACCGGGGAGCCTGCGGGAGGCGGCCGATCGGCTGAGGGATCTGGGGCAGCGGGCCATCCAGCTGGCGACCCACTACCTGGAGAAGCCCGGCGGGCCTCGGTCTGGGTCCTAGGCGGGGTATTGATCACTCGGGAAGTGACCTTGACCAACATGCTGGGACTGCACGCGCGCGCGGCGGCGCAGCTGGTGCAGATGGCCAGCCGCTTTCAGTCGAGAATCACCCTTTCCAAGGACGGTCGCACCGTGGACGCCAAATCGATTCTGGGTGTGCTGATGCTGGCGGGATCGCCGGGGGAGCGGCTGCTGCTGGCCGCGGAAGGCGCCGACGCCGAAGAAGCGGTGGAGGCGCTGTCCAGCTTGATTCGCTCCCGATTTGGGGAAAGTCGCTGATGCCGGACATGTCTGGTTTTCGAACCCTGCGCGGGTTGGGAGTCTCGGCGGGTATCGCCGTGGGGAGCGCGCTGCTTCTGGAGGCGCCCAGCACTTCCATCTTCCGGGTCCCGGTTCCCCCCGAACGGATCGCCCGTGAAATCACCCGACTGCGTCGGGCCCTGGTGCGGTGCAAGAGGCAGCTCCTGCAGGCGCGGGAAAGGGCACTGAGAGAAGCCGGCGAGGGATACGCGCGCGTGTTCGATGCGCAAATCATGATTCTGGAGGATTCCTCTCTGGTTCGGGAAACCACCGAATCGATTCGCCGCGACGGCGTCAATGCCGAGTGGGCAGTCCGGGGAATCGTGGAACGCTATCTCAAAGTGCTCTCGGGGCTGGTGGACTCGGCCGTAAGGGAGCGGGGAACCGACGTGGAAGACGTCCATGCCCGAATTCAGCAAGCCCTCTCCGGTGGACCCCGGCACGATCTCTCCGAACTGAAGGAAGACGTCATCATTGTCTCCCGGGTCCTCTCCCCCTCGGATCTCGTGCTTCTGAATCGGAATCACGTGGCGGGGCTCGCTATCGAGGAGGGAGGGCAGACATCCCACACGGCCATCATCGCCAGTGCCCTACGGGTTCCGGCGGTGGTGGGATTGAAGGGGATTGCCAGCGCGGTGCGCAGCGGAGAGTCGCTCATCCTGGATGGTGGGAGCGGAACGGTCCACGTGGAGCCCACTTCCGAGGTGCGCGAAGGATATCTGGAATCCGCCAGGGAATCGAAGCGGCGGGAAGAGTCTCTGATGGCGGAGCGCAGTCTGCCGGCGGTGACCACCGACGGCGCGATCATCGGCTTGCTCGCCAATCTGGAGCTGGCCGAGGAGGCCGCCGCCGCGGTGAACAGCGGCGCGGAAGGGGTGGGCCTCTACCGCTCCGAGTTCCTTTTCCTGCACCTCTCGCCCGACCTTCCTTCGGAAGAGAGCCATCGCGCCACCTATCGCTCCCTGGCCGAAAGCATGAGCCCCAGGCTGGTTGTCATCCGCACCCTGGATCTGGGCGGTGAGAAATACTTTCACCGAATTCTGGAGAAGGAGGAAGGGAATCCCGTGATGGGGCTGCGAGCCATCCGCTTCTGCCTCAAGCGAAAAGACGTCTTCCGGACGCAGTTGCGGGGATTCCTGCGAGCCGCGGCCCAGGGAGGACTCGCCCTGATGATCCCCATGATCACCGAGAGGGAAGAGCTGGTCCAGGCCCGGGAAATTCTGGAGGCGTGCCGCCGGGAGCTCCTGGCGGAGGGGACTCCGGTGCCCGACCGAGTTTCCTTCGGGGCGATGATTGAAACCCCCGCAGCGGCCGCTACGGCGGACATCCTGGCGCGAGAGGTGGACTTCTTCAGCATCGGGACCAACGATCTCATCCAGTACAGCCTGGCCATCGATCGCGGCAATCCGTCGGTGTCCTACCTTTACCGGCCGCTGCATCCTGCGGTCCTGCGACAGATTCAGGGAATTCTGGAGGCGGCGCGCGCCGCGGGAATCCGGGTGAGCCTTTGCGGGGAGATGGCGGCGGATCCGCTCTGCGCGGCGTTGCTGGTGGGTATGGGACTGCGGGAGCTGAGCATGAAGCCTTCCGCCATCCCGGAGGTGAAGCATCTGCTGCGCCGGGTCTCCCTCGCGGAATTGGAAGACATGGCCAGGACGGCCCTGGCTCTCCCCTCCGCCCGGGAGATCGAAGACCTGCTGCAGCAGCGGCTGGGGGAAAGGCTCCCCTCGGGAATCGCCTGCCCCGTGGGAAATAAATGAGAGAGGAGGCAGTTCGTGAGACGCGTAGCAAAACCATGGGGTGAGGAGCTCATCTTCGCGGAGACGGATCGCTACGCGGGAAAGATCCTCGTCGTCAAAAAAGGGGAGATTCTGAGCCTGCAGTACCACGAGAAGAAGGAGGAAACCCTCTACCTCTACCGGGGTCGAGTGCGGTTGTGGATCGAAGAGGACTCCGTGCTGCAGGAGAGAGTCATGCTCCCGGGAGACAGTCGACATATTCGCCCTCTGACCCGCCATCGGATGGAGGCACTGGAAGACAGCGAGATCTTCGAAGTCAGCTCCCCGGAGCTGGACGACGTGGTGCGTCTGGAGGATCGTTACGGGCGCGCGCCAGGGTAGGCGGATCGAGACGGTGAGCCATTGACAGGCCAGCGCAGCTTTGCCTATTATCCGGGCGAATCGCCGCGGTCCTGTGTCGGGGCCGCGCCGGGAGGTCGTCCAGGCTATGGAGATCCCCAAGAAGCATTTCTACAAAATCGGGGAGGTCTGCTCTCTGACCGACACTCAGCCCTACGTACTACGGTTCTGGGAGTCGGAATTCCCGCAGCTGGCCCCCAATAAGAGTCGCACCGGCCAGCGGATTTACCGCTCGCGGGACGTTCACCTCATTCTGGAAATCAAGAAGCTGCTTTATGACGAGGGGTATACCATCGCCGGCGCCCGCAAGAAGCTGGGAATGGACAGTGAGGCGCCCGCGTCCCTGTCGGACTCCGCCGCCGATAGCGGCCTGAGCCCGGAGGCTCTGGTGCTTTTGGAAACGCAGGAAGAGGTCCGCACCTCACTGGGCGACATCCTAACCCTGATGGACGCCACCGACCGGAAGCTCTCCCGCCCAGACCGCTGACATCCGAGACACGATTCGATGCTAACATCTGCGCCGGGCGCTCTCCCCCTCCGCCCACGGCGTGCCGGCCCCATGCATGGCGCAGGGACTCAACCTCTGGTTTCGCTCTCTGCCTCCGGCCGGCGCGGGGCACAGAGAGGGGACGAGCTTCCGGAGGATGCTTGATCCAAGGACACAAGATCAGTGTGGTGATTCCCTGTTATAACGAGGATGAGGGAATCCGCCGGGTCTTGGAATCGCTCCCCGGAAGCGTCGACGAAAGAATCGTGGTGGACAACAACTCCACCAACGGGGCAGGCGAGGTGGCCCTCTCCCTGGGGGCGAGAGTTCTGTTTGAAGGGCGCCAGGGCTACGGCCACGCCTACCGGGCGGGGTTGCCGGAGGCCACCGGCGACATCATCGCGACGTTGGACGGGGATGGGAGCTATCCGGCGGAACGGATCCCCGCCCTGGTGGAAATGTTGCTCGCGGAAAACCTGGATTTCATCTCGGGGTGCCGGTTCCCTTTGGAAAACCCCGCGGCCATGCCCTGGAGCAACCGGATCGGCAACTTTCTTCTCACCCTTGCCATGGTGCTGCTCTATGGGCGCCGCATCAGAGACTCACAATCGGGGATGTGGATATTTCGACGCTCCCTGCTCTCTGCGCTCGTCCTCAGCAGCGGGGGAATGCCCCTTTCAGAGGAAATCAAGCTGGAGACCATTCAGAAGGGCTTTCGATTCCGTGAAGTGCACATCCCATACAGGGACAGGATCGGCGAGGCGAAGCTCAGGAAATGGAAGGACGGCTGGGAAAACCTGGTCTTCCTGGTGAAGAAGCGATGGAGACGCTGAAGTGAACATTCTGCTGACGGGAGGGGCGGGTTACATCGGGGCTGTGGTGGCCCGGGAGCTGCAGCAGGCAGGTCATCGGTTGTGGATTGTGGACAACTTCAGCACCGGACATCGAGAAACCTGCGAGGTGCTTCGGGGCGCCGATGTGGAGTGGGTGGAAGGAGAGCTGGGTGACCGGCGTCTCCTCGAAGGGCTCCTGGGAAAGGCGGCGTTTGACGGCTGCGTCCATCTGGCGGGATCGGCGCGGGTGGAAGAGTCGATGACCCAGCCGGACTTGTACTACCGGAACAATCTGGCTTGCGGACTGACACTTCTGGACTCGCTCCATCGCGCGCGGGTCCGCTCCCTGGTCTACTCCTCGACGGCGGCGGTCTACGGCGCGCCCAAGGAGAGTCCCATCGAGGAGGAGCACCCGACCCGCCCGACCAATTGTTACGGCGAGACCAAACTGGCATTCGAGAGAATGCTTCACTGGTTTCATCGGGCAGGCGGGCCGGGATTCATCGCTTTGCGGTATTTCAATGCCGCGGGCGCATCCGCGGATGGTCGACTGGGCGAGTCGCACGAGCCTGAAACGCACCTGATCCCCAACCTGCTCGCCGCCGCTCTTTCCGGGCAGGCCGTTCCGGTCTTTGGCGCGGATTATCCGACGGCGGACGGCACCTGCGTTCGCGACTTTGTGCACGTGGAGGATCTGGCCAGGGCGCATCGATTGGGGCTGGACCTCCTGGCGCGCGAGAATCGTGGCGAAGCCGTCAACCTGGGAAGCGGAAGAGGCCATTCGGTGAAGGAAGTCATCGCGGCGGTTCAGCAAATCACCGGAGCCGACCTGAAGGTGGAAGTGCGTCCCAGGCGGGAAGGGGACCCCCCGGTTCTCGTCGCGTCACGCACGAAGGCCGAGGCCTTGCTGGACTGGGTTCCCCAGTTTTCTGAAATCGGCAACATCATCGAAACGGCCTGGGCCTGGCATCGTCGGAAATCCCGCTCCGTCGGAGCT
>JAKEFJ010000238.1 GCA_022616665.1 Acidobacteriota bacterium | reverse complement strand
TTGAAGCTGTGCCAGGCCTGCCGGATGAAACTCCTCGAGCCGATGACGGCGCCGGCGGAGACGTCGGTGTGCCCTCCCAGCGCTTTCGTCATCGAATGGAACACGGTGTCGATTCCCAGACGGATCGGATTCTGGTTGATGGGAGTGGCGAAGGTGTTGTCCGCAACGGTCCGGATTCCCCGGGCCCGCGCCAGGGCCGCCACGGCCCTCAGGTTCGTGACGGCGAGAGTGGGATTGGCCGGCGTCTCCAGCAGAATCAGCTTGGTATTGGGCCGGATTGCCTGGCGATACGCCTCCACGTCCGTGTTCTCCACCAGGGTGGAGGACATGCCATAGCGGGGAAGCAGCCCCGTCTCGATCTCAAGGACCCCCGCGTAGGCGGCACGCCCACCCACCACGTGATCCCCCCTTTTCAAACCGGTGAGGATGGCGATGCTGGCCGCCCCCATTCCTGACGAAGTCACCAGCGCCGCCTCGCCACCTTCCAGCTCCGCCAGCGCCCCCTCGAGCTGCTTGAGCGTCGGATTGCCCCAGCGGGTGTAGAGCTCAGCGGGAGCGGTGGAGTCGGAGTAGCGCGCTCCGACGCGCGCGCTGGGAAGCCGAAACGTGGCGGTCTGATAGATGGGAGGCGCCACGGAGGTGGAAGTAGCCAGCTTGGATCCGGCGTGGACGCAGCGCGTGCTCTCACCGCGCGGGCTCGAGGAGGCGGCGCGCCGGGACGGTCGGGGCATGAGGGACTCCTTTGTTAGGGGGTCGGTTGCTTGAGGATCTCTTTGGCTTTCTCCAGCGATTCATCTTCCTCGGCGGACACGTCGGGGATCACGCCTCGTCCCTGAATAGCGGCGCCCGAGGGCGACAGACTCTCCACGGCGGTCACCAGCACCATCGGGCCGCCCGGCAACAGCCGGCTCATTTGCGCCGCCCCCTTGCCGAACGTGCCTTCGCCCAGCACCGTGGCGCGCCCGCTCCCCTGCAGCCCCGCCGCCAGCTTCTCCGCAGCGCTTCCGGTGCGTCGATCGGTGAGGATGACCATGGGCTTGCGGGAGAACACCGGGCGGGTCTGGGGTACTTTCTGGATAGCATCGCCGGCAGCGGATCGCTGGATCCCTAGGGTCTCACCCGTCTCCATCAGCATCCCGGCGATGGCATCGGCTTCGGAGGCCAGCCCTCCCGCGTTGCCTCGCAGGTCCAGCACCAGTCCCTGATCCTCCGCCATCCGCTCCAGCGCCTTGCGGATCGCCTCGCGGGAGGAAGGATCCGAAAAGCTCGTGAGTCGCAGGTAACCGATGTCGCCGCCCAGGTCGCGGGTGATGAACGTGCTGCTGGAGCTCGTGGGGGCGCCGGAGCGATCCGTATCGAGGCTGTCGGAGCGCCGCCGGAGATAGAGGGATTCCGTCTCCTCCGTTCCGCGCAGCCGGGTGTAGGGATCTCCCAGAGTGGCGAGCATCTCCGCCACCGCCGCATAGGCCTGCGCCGGCGCAGCGCTGGCGTCGGTGAAGCCGTCACGCTGGGCGAGCCAGTCCTGGCCGCGAAACGACTGATCGAGAAAATTGCGCTCCGCAAACGACCAGGCCAGGCGATAGATCAGCTCGGGGAACGGGGGCAGATCTCCTTCCAGCGCCTGGCGGGCGGCGAAGGTGTTGCCCGCCGCGGCCTGCGACAGCGCCAGCTGGAAGCGCGCCACCCCCAGCGAATCGGCGGGATCCATCAGCAGCGAACGGGACAGATACTGGATCGCGCCGGTGTATTCCCCTGCCAGGCGGCGGGAGGAGCCGGCGAGCTGCCACGCCTCCACCCGGCCGGGAGCCAGAGCGATGGCTCTTTGCGCTTCGGCCAGCGCACCCGTCGCATCATTGGCTCGAAGCCGGACGAGCCCCCCCTGTAGAATCGGCCAGGGAGAGTCAGGCTCCAGCAGCAGCGCCTTCGCCAGCCAGTCGGAGGCTTCCTTCTCGTCGGCGGCCCGATCCCCCAACAGGACGGCGAGGGCCAGGGCGATTTCACCCTGCTCCGGATACTTCTTCGCTGCGCCTCGCAGCGTTTCCAGGGCCGCGTCGCGCCGGCCGGCGGCTTCCAGCAACCGCGCCTTCAGAAGCGCCTGACCGGCGGCATCGGATTGGCCCCCGGCCTGCGTCACCGGAACTTCATCCTGAAGCCAGGCGCGCAGCAGATCCGGCGAGCGCGCCATCACCCCTGAAAGGCGGGCCGATGATTCAGGATCTCCCGGATTGGAGAGGAAAATCTTTGCGTAGAGCTTCGCCGCCTCTCCCGACTTGCCCAACTCATCCAACGCCAGTGCCTCCAGCAGGAGATCCGACTCTCCCCCTTTTCCCGCGGCGTTTTTCTTTTGAAGCGCATCCAGGCGCTGGGTCAGATCGCCCGAGCGCTTCCAGGAAAGGACGCGCATGAGCCGGGAGGTGGAATCCTCCCGGTGCCATTGCGTCGCCTCCGCCCAGATTTTCTCCTCCGCGGCGCTCTGGCCCTGCAGCCTCGCCAGGTAGGCACGGTGATAAAGGGAGAGCAGGTGTTCGGGCGCCTCCCGGGGAATCTTCTTCAGCTCGGGGCCGGCCTCCGCGGGGTTTCCGGAGCGCTCCAGGGCGATGGCCCGCAACAGCAGCAGGCTGCTCTTGCCCTTGCTTCGCTTCAACGCCTCGGATGCAGCGGTGGCGGCGAGAGAGTAGGCCCGCGCCTGGTAGCGAAGACGTGCCAGGGATTCCCAGGCCGCGAAATCCGCGCCGGGCGCCTTGGCAACCGCTTCCGCCTTCTGGAGGCTCTCCAGAAGCTCCCGGGCACTTTGCAGCTCCTCCTCCATGGAGGCGCTTCCGGGAGAATGACTCAGGGCCGCGGAAAAAGCCTGCACCGCTTCTTCGATCCTCCCCAGGTCCATCAGGCTTTGAGCGAGGGCTTTCTGCACCTTGGCACTCTCTGGATACGATTTCGCGGCCTCGCCCAAGACTGCCACGGCGGCCGCCGGCTCGCCCGACTGCCGCAGGATGATCCCGCGGGAGATCAGAATCGGCTCCCGCTTCGCCGCCGGCACCGCCCTCAGCGCGTCCTCGAGGGTGGCCTGCGCCTGGGAAAACTGAAAGGCTTCGCGCTGCAGATCGGCCAGGCTTAAATAAGGAAGCGGCTCCGCCGGCCGAAGTCTCCGGGCGACGAGGAATTCCGCTTCGGCCTCGGCGTTCAGGTGCCGGCGCCGCAAGGTGTCCCCAAGGAAGAGATGGGCCTCATAGAGCGAGGGCGCCCGCTTCAGGACCCGGCGGTAGGTCTCGGCGGCCGCGGCGTAATCGCCGCTCTTGCGCAGCGCCGCCGCCTGGTGCATGAGGCTCACCACGCTCTCAGGTGAGCTCTTGGTGGGCGCCGGAGCCGGCTCCGGAGAGCCAGTCAGCAGTAGGGCAAGAAAAGCCAGGATGATCGGGCGCAAGAGGGCTCCGAGGAATTCCGCGCGGATAGCGGCTTCCTACGATAACGTTCCCCGCGAGAGCCGGTCAAATGGGACGCGCCCCGGTTTGACGCGAGCCTTGCGTTTTCAATAGAATTCCGCCTCGCCAGGGCCACGGTGGACGCACCGTGGCCTTTTTACTTCTAAGGAGCGCGGCGCCCAGGCATGCCCAAGTACGTCCCCATCAAGGTGATCGACCGGTTCCGGAAGTCCGGACGCCAGGAGGAGGCCTTCTCCCTGAAACGGCTCTTGGTGGGGGACCCGTTGGCCACCTCGCAGGTGGTCCACCAGCGGATCTCCAAGAAGGTGGCTCTGGCGGTTTTCTCCTCGGACGCCCTCTCCTCTGTCGCCTATGCCACCGAGGAAATTCTCTTGGTCCTGTCGCTCGCGGGCACCGGCGCGTTGGCCTACGGACTTCCCCTGGCGGCCTGCGTCGCCGTGCTGCTGCTGATCGTGGCCGTCTCCTATCGCCAGACCATTCACGCCTATCCGGGCGGGGGCGGCGCCTACCTGGTCACCAAGGAGAATCTCGGTGTGGGACCGGGTCTCGTGGCGGGTGCGGCGTTGCTGATGGATTATGTCCTGACGGTCGCGGTCAGCATCGCCGCGGGTGTGGCCGCCATCACTTCGGCATTTCCATCCCTCTATTCACACAGGGTCTTGCTGGGGATCGTCCTGGTAGGTCTGATCACGTTGGCAAACCTGCGCGGGATCCGGGAATCGGGAGCCATCTTCGCCCCCCCGACTTATCTCTTCATCTTTTGTATTGCCGCGCTGCTGATCACCGGGTTCTTCCGCGTCCAGATCCTTGGAATGAATGTGCCCCCGGCGACAGTCCTGCCGGCCGTGGAGCCGCTGACCTTGCTCCTGCTCCTGCGAGCCTTCGCCTCGGGCTGCACGGCCCTGACCGGCGTGGAGGCCATCAGCGATGCGGTGCCGGCTTTCCGGGAACCGGAGTCGAAGAACGCCTCCACCACGCTGGGCTGGATGGCCGTCATCCTCGGCGTCATGTTTCTCGGAATCACGGTGCTGGCCAATCGGCTGCACCTTGCTCCCATGCATGAAGAAACCATTCTCTCCCAGATTGCCCACGCCGTCTTCGGCTCGGGCGTTCTGTACTATTCGGTGCAAACCGCCACCGCCCTCATCCTGGTCCTGGCCGCCAACACCGCCTTCTCGGATTTTCCCCGCCTCGCTTACTTCCTGGCGCGCGACGGCTTCCTGCCCCGGCAGCTCGCCAACCGTGGTGACCGGCTCGTTTTCTCCAACGGCATCATCCTCCTGGGCCTGCTGGCGGGCCTTCTCCTGGTCATCTTCCAAGGCAGCACGCATGCCATCATTCCCCTCTATGCCGTTGGCGTTTTCCTCTCCTTCACCCTTTCGCAGCTCGGGATGGTGCGGCGCTGGTACGAAAACCAGGAGCCGGGCTGGCAGATCAAGATGCTGATCAACCTGACCGGCGGGATCACCACCGGTGTCGTCATGTTCGTCATCGCCGGCACCAAGTTCGTGCA
>JAKEFJ010000237.1 GCA_022616665.1 Acidobacteriota bacterium | reverse complement strand
GTGACGGTGCGATTTTATCAGGAGATTTACGACGAGACAGGGAAACTCGTCGAAGTGCACCACAAGTATCCCCTAGACCAAGGGCATCAGAAGGTTAAGTCATGAGCCAAGCCATTACCCGGCAGATGGTCGCGAACAAGCTCGCAGCCTACCTGCAGCATGACCTGTCGCTTGCCGATCTGGTCGCGTGGGCGGAATCCGCGATGATGGACGGGGAGTTCGAGCGCCAGCATTTCACCACCGTCCGCGACGTGGTCGCGCGCCTGGGGGTTGCCGATGTGCGCGCCTTCGGGCTGACGTGGGACGACTGCGAGCATCTGCTGAAGCAACTGGGGTATGCCGCTCAGGTCCACATCGTCGCGAAGTAACTGACCCCCCGCCACCTCGTCGGCGTCCCTCCTCTCCCGCGCCTTCAAAGGGGAGCCTCGCGCACAGCCCGGCAGGGGAGGGGTTCCCCTTGACGCCATCGAAGGGCGGGGGATATCCTGAACCAATCCACGGACGCGCACGGCATCCCAAGCTCAAGTAGGAGCAATCGTGATGGATTCGCCCGCATCCAACCAGGACTACGTCGAGGACCTGGTCAAGAAGGCCAGGGCTGCGTCCGTGCGGCTGGCGACGCTTCCCACCCTGGTGAAGGATCAGGCGTTGCTGGCCATGGCCGAGGGCCTGCTGGCAAAGTCTGAGGAGATCTTATCCGCGAATGAGCGGGATCTGGAAACGTTCGGGACACGAAGAGAGCAGGAGGCGATGGCGGATCGACTCCGCCTCACTCCGGAGCGCATTGCCGAGATGGCCGATGGGATACGGGAAATCGTCAAGCTGCCGGATCCGGTCGGGGAGACGATCAAGCTGTGGACTCGGCCGAACGGCATGAAGGTGGGGCGGGTGCGGGTGCCGATCGGCGTGATCGGGATCATTTATGAGTCCCGCCCGAACGTGACCGCTGACTCGGCGGCGCTGTGCCTCAAATCCGGGAATGCCTGTATTTTGCGCGGCGGGTCCGAGGCGATTCATTCGAATACGGCCATTGCCGCCGCGCTGGCCGAAGCGGCCGAGAAAGCCGGCGTGCCGCCCGGCGGGATCTCCTTCATCGAGCGGAGCGACCGCGAGGTGGTGCTGGCGCTGCTCAAGCAGGATCGGGACGTGGATCTCATCATCCCGCGCGGCGGCGAGTCGCTCATGCAGACGGTGACGGAGCAGTCCATGATTCCCGTGATCAAGCACGACAAAGGCATCTGCCATGTCTATGTGGACGCCGACGCCGATCCGGCGATGGCCGAACGGATTTGTCTGAACGCCAAGGTGCAGCGTCCCTCCACCTGCAACGCGATGGAGACCTTGCTGGTCCACCAGACGGTCGCGCGCACGTGGCTGCCCGAGCTGGTTCGGAAACTGAGCGAGGCTAAGGTGGACGTGCGCGGGTGCCCGAAGACCTGCCAGCTCAGTCCGGAGGCCAAACCGGCCTCTCCGGAGGATTACGGCCGGGAATTCCTCGCGCTGATTCTGGCGGTCAAGGTGGTGAAGAGCATGGAGGAGGCGATGGAGCACATCGCCCGCTACGGGTCCCGCCATACCGAAGCGATCGTGACGAACGATTATGCCCGGGCGCTCCGCTTCTTGCGCGAGGTGGATGCCAGCGCAGTGATGGTCAACGCGTCCACACGGCTGAACGACGGCTACCAGTTCGGCCTCGGCGCAGAGATCGGCATCAGCACCACGCGCATTCATGCTCGAGGCCCGATGGGACTGGAGGAGCTGACCTGCTCCAAGTTTATCGTGTTGGGTTCCGGCCAGATCCGTGAATGAACAATGCAAAATTAAAAATTGAAAATGAAAAATGTCCCCCTGAGCTTCTCGGCTATTTCGCCTTTTGCATTTTTAATTTTTCATTGAAGTGGATACTTCCACCCACTCCGCTCTCACCCATCCCGGCAACATCGTTTTTCCCAACAACATTCCGTTCGTCAAGAACCTGAACGCTGCGGGCGGGCGGGTGGTGCGTCAAGCCAGTGGCCACGTGGTCTTTTACGGCTCCAACAACCGGCGGTTCCTGGCCACCGATCCGGAGGGGAATCCCTTTCATGAGTGCGAGTGGGTCACGGCGGCAAACGGGACGGTGAAGCTTGGACGGGCGCGCGTGCGTCTCGACTGGGGGCAGTGGGTGGGTGTCGAGCCGGAGGGCATGGTCAATAGCACCACGCTGGACCTGTCCGGGAAACCAGGCTGGGAGCGATTGCGGGCCGACGATCTAAGGAGCATGGCCGCGCAAGCGATGCGAGTCTCCCTCGAGGAGGTCCGGTTCTTTTATGGGGATGAGGATCTGGTGGTGAACGCGCGGGGCCAGGCGACCATCCGGCACAAAAAGGACGCGCTCTCTGTGTTGGAGGCTGGTACGTTTGAGCGAGGGCGGTTTATGGCGTGCCTGGGAGCCATGCATTGGGCCCGGATTGATTTCCTGCCGGTGGTGGAATTATTCCAGTCGCTGCTGCCGGGTACCGGCTCCGCCGTGTTCGAGCTCATCCGCGGGCTCTATGACGATCAGAACCAGACTTCCCCCCTCCCGCTCCGCTACCGTGGCATCCCAACCTATCCATCGGAAGCCGCCTACCGGCTGTTCAGCAGTTTTTTTGCGCCGCAGCTCCCGGGCGGGGGCGACCCGTTTCCGGTCTTCATGGATCCCCCACGCTCCCATGAAGTGATGTGGCTGCCCATTCCGGACCCGCCTCGGCGCTATTTCGATCCGGCGCGCCACCTCTGCGTGACCCTGAAGGGCAGCACGGTGCAGAAAGTGACCGTGGCGGATGATCCGGCCGGGCTGCCCTATGTCGCGGCTGATCGCCAGGGATTCGCGCCGGGTGATCGGACCGTGTCGGTCTCGCGAGAGCGATTGGTGCTGAAGGATGGCGAGAAACTGGTCGAGATGCCCCTCAGCCCGACCTGGGGCGATATTAGTGATTCCCTCCCGAGCCGCTCGCCGTCCTATCCGCTGGACT
>JAKEFJ010000236.1 GCA_022616665.1 Acidobacteriota bacterium | reverse complement strand
CCCCAGGCGTAGGTTTCGAGCGGCGATCACCATTGCCGCGACGATCGATCCGAGAAAGAATGCGCCGGGAATCATCAGATCATAGCGAACGCGCTGCGCTGCCTTCTCCGGGTCTGGTGCTTCCTTCACTTCCCAGGGCTCCAGCACCCGAAACGCCACCACACGGCTGTCCAGCGAGGCGGCTTCGACGCGGACAGGAGTTTCGGGCGAGGAGGGGTAGGTTCCCTTCCACGCCGCGCGCCGATCGGCATAGAAGGGCGGCGTGAATTCAGGCTCTTCGGGTGAGAGGCTGTTGACAGCCAGCCCCGTCGCGGCGAGCAGGGGCGTCCAGTCGGGTTCGAGGGTGGTGGAGGGAATGGCGCTCCGCGAATCGGGCACCCTGGCGAAGGCGATGAGACGCCCCTGGGTGTCCAGCATGACTTCCGTCATCCCGGGGGTGGTGTTGGGAGGATCCTCAAACCAATCACCGATGCTTCCGAAGTTGCCGCGCACCAGCGGACGCGGACTCTGTCGGTAGCGAAAGCGAATTGCCGCGGGATGCTGCTGACCCAGCACGGTTGGCCAATCCACCGGGACGCGCTCGTGTCGCAGCATTTGCAGATAGTCTAGATTGAAGTCAAACGCCGCCAGACTGTCGACGGTCCGATTGCCAAGCCCGGCCTCGTGAACTATCTCGCGTGCCTTCTCCGACAGCACCTCGGGAGGCTTCTGCAGCAATTCGGTGTGCACAAACTGCGTTCTTGGGGCAAGCATGATCAGGGCCGCAAGTCCGATCAGGATCCCTCCGAGCGCTGCCGCCGCGAGTCCGGGCCGCAATCCTTCCGATTCTCCTGCCGCCGCCACCATTTCGGGGGAGGGGGTCTCCCCCGCGGCCAGCGCCGCGGCCAAAGGATCGCCGCCGGGGAGCGCGGAGGCCACCAGGAGCGCCGAGGAGGGCCTCCGTGCCGGATCCGCCTCCAGGCAGCGCAGGATCAGCCGCTCCACCATCGGGTCGATGCCCTCGATGACGCTGGAGGGAGAAGCCGGTGAGCTGGTGGTCTGCTGGCGCAACAAATCGGCCGAGCTGGAGGCCTTGAAAGGGGGCCGTCCGGTGAACAGCTCGTACAGAACCAGGCCCAGCGAATAGAGGTCGCTGCGCTGCGAGACGCCTTTGCCCGCGATCTGCTCGGGGGCCATGTAGGCGGGAGTTCCGGAACGGATTTCTCCCCCCGGGATCTCGCCCGTGATGGCCGCCAAGCCGAAATCGGTGATCCGGGCGCGCCCCCGGCCGTCGATCATGATGTTCGAGGGCTTCAGATCCCGGTGGAGGATGCCGGCATCATGGGCAGCGGCCAGTCCGGCGCTCACCTGCCTTGCGATCTGGATTCCTTTGTCGGTGGGAAGACGCCCGATCCGGCGGAGGAGCGAGCCCAGGTCCTCGCCATCCACATACTCCATGGAAAGGAAGTGGTGTCCCTCCACTTCCCCGACATCGTACACCCGGCAGACATTGGGATGAGAGACCTGGCGTGCGGTTCGCACTTCGTTCAGCAACCGCTCGAGTCGCTTCTCATCCCGCTCCAGTCGCTCCGGAAGGAATTTGAGGGCCACGACCTGTCCGAGCTTCAAATCGTCCGCCCGGTAGACTTCCCCCATCCCACCCTTCCCCAGGGGTGCAACGATCCGGTACCGTCCCGCGAGAAGCACGCCTGGCAGGAAGCGTCCATGGTCTACTCCCGGCGCGGAGGAAACAGAGGAAGCGGAGTCGACCCGGGTGGGAATCTCTGAAGAGGACACCAGCGGCTTGCCGCAGCCGAGGCAGAATCGGCCCTCGGGCACTTGCTGGTGGCAGGATGGGCAGCGGGGCATCGATCTCTCCAACCAAGCCCTGCCGTAGGCGCGCTTCTCCGCGCCCGGCGCCGGCATCCTACCACCGCGACGAGCAATTTGAATCGATGCCGGGGTGGAAACGAGCTCAGGCCGGTTCCGCGGGTCGTGGAATTGGGGTCGGGCTGCGTCCCAGAATGGCCATCGCCACACCCCCCATGATGGCGGTCGCCGAGCCGAGCAGCCGAAGTGAGACCGACTCCGAGAGGAACAGAACTCCGGCCGTCGCCACGAGTGCCGGCACCGCGAGCTGGACAATGGCGGCGCGCGTGGCTGTCAGCCCCCGCAAAGCGGCGTACCAGAGCACATAGCCGAGGCCGGAGGCCCCGGCTCCCGAAAGCGCCGCCAGAGCGATCCCGCGTGTGGAGCCGTGCATCGCAGGTGTGCAAATCAGGCTCACGCAAAGTGCCGGCACGACAGCCCGGGCGAAATTGCCGCGCGTGGCAGCCACCGGATCGCTCGCTCCTCGCCCTCGCAGGGAATAGAAGCCCCACGCTACTCCAGCCAATCCCATCAGCGCGGCGCCCGGCGCAGAGGGCGCTGTCAGCCCCGGCAGCACCAATCCGACAAGACCTCCCAGCGCTAAGAGCCATCCTGCCCAGACTCGTGGCGCCGGGCGCTCCCCTGCCCGAAGTCCCGCCACCATCATGGTGATTTGCACCGAGGAGAAGAGAATCAGCGCCCCCGTTCCGGCGCTCAGGCTCCGGTACGCAAAGGAGAAAGCGACTGCGTAGAGGAAAAGCAGGAAGGCCTCAGTCCAGGTCCCGCCATCGGGCGCGATGGGGCCGCGATGCAACCTGCCGACCAGCACCAGGGCGATGGCCCCCGCAACGATGCGCACCGTGGTGAAGCTGGCGGCATCGATGGCTCCCGCGCCCAGCGCAAGCCGGCAGAGGATGGAATTCGCCGCGAACGCGACCAGCGCCGCGACCGTCAGCCCTGCAGTGTGCCCTCGTGAAGCCGGCGGGGCGGAGAGCATGGGGCCACCCTCTCATGCTTCGCGTCATGTATTAGCCCGGCGGCATGCTCCAGTGGATCATTCATACCTGGGCGCGCCCGCGCGAGACTCGAGCGCGCCCCGATTGTATCCTCCTTCTGTGGCTGGAAAGTCCGGAGGCAGTGAGGAGTCTTTCCAGGATCGCGGTGCTGAGCCCGCCCTCTAGACTTTCAGGAGGCCTTGCGTCCGTCAGGCGGGGACGCCAGGATGAATCTCTTGAGCTCGTCGGTGCGCGGCTGGATCAGTCCCACAAGCACCAGGTTTTGAAGGAACAGCCACGCAGCGTCTGGTTCCTTGCTCCGGCTGGCGCTGCCCTTTCCCTGACCCCGCCTGCCGGTCATCCTCTTCATCACAATCACTGTCCTTCGCTCGGCTTGCCTCATGCTCGGTCCTCCCAGGCCAATGGCCCCACCAACTTCAGCCCCTGACTTTTTCAGGACTTTCCTGGTGGTGCGGTCATCGGCGGCGACGCCGATGGCGCGACCAGGCGAACCGGGCGCCTGAGCACCGGAAAAAATACCGCACACAAGCACTGGGGACCATCGGGTAATCACCCGAGTTCGAGGGCCGAAAATACCGAATAGGAGGGGGACCGGCCCCCACTCAAGGACAGCGCTGCGGCCGGGCCAAGCCGGTCTTGCACGCCGAATCGCGGGAGAGGATAAAATTGGCCGCATTTCGGAATTGGAGACCGTGCCCGACGTCGATACCCCCTCTCGAGTCATCCCCCAATCTGGTGCGCCGGTGCGCGGAGGGGGCGTGCTGCGCGCGCTGTCTCATCGCAATTTCCAGCTCTTCTTCGGCGGGCAGCTCATCTCCCTGATCGGCACCTGGATGCAAACCGTGGCGCAATCCTGGCTGGTCTACCGGCTGACGGGTTCTTCGGTGCTGCTCGGCACGGTGGCCTTCGCCGGTCAAATACCCATCCTCCTCCTGGCCCCCATCGGAGGGACTCTCGCCGATCGGCACAATCGCCATCGCATCGTGATCGCCACCCAGATCTCGGCGATGGTACTGGCTTTCATCCTCGCGGTCCTGACCATGACCGGGAGGATTCATGTCTGGCACATCGTAGTTCTGGGGGCACTTCTGGGAGTGGTGAACGCCTTCGACATTCCGGCGAGGCAGTCCTTTATCGTGGAGATGGTGGGCAAGGAAGACCTCATGAACGCCATCGCGCTGAATTCCTCCATGTTCAACGGAGCGCGCGTGCTCGGGCCTGCGGTCGCGGGAATTCTCGTGGCGAGCATCGGGGAGGGATGGTGCTTTTTCGCCAATTCGGTGAGCTATCTGGCGGTCATCGCCGGGCTTCTCATGATGCATCTCGGGCCTCGGCGCGTGCCCGATCGAACGGCCTCCGCTCTGGAGAGCATCGTCGAAGGCTTCCGCTATGCCCGCCGCACCGGGCCCATCCGGGCCCTCCTGCTTCTGGTGGGCCTCGTCAGCCTGGTGGGTATGCCCTACACGGTGCTGATGCCCGTCTTCGCCGACGCGATTCTGCACGGCGGCGCCAAAGGTCTTGGAATCCTGATGGGTGCCACGGGCTTGGGTGCTCTCTGCGGAGCCCTGACGCTCGCCAACCGGTCAGGCCTGAAGGGGCTCGGCACGTGGGCGGCCGCGGCGGCTGCGGGATTTGGCCTCGGCCTGGTGCTTTTTTCTCTTTCGCGATGGTTCTGGGTTTCGGCCGTCCTCCTGGTTGGGACGGGCTTCTGCATGATGCTGCAGATGGCCTGTACCAACACTCTCCTCCAGTCGATGGTGCCCGATCGCCTGCGCGGCCGCGTGATGGCCCTCTACTCGATGATGTTCATGGGGATGGCTCCCTTCGGCGCCCTCTTCGCGGGACTCGTGGCGAGCCGTCTGGGCGCCCCAATCACGGTGACCATGGGCGGGGTAGCGTGTGTTCTTGGCGCAGGGGCGTTCGCTAGCCACCTTCCCCTCCTTCGCACGGAGGCCCGGCAGCTCATCCTGGCCCAGAGGATGGTCGCCTCGGAGCCTCCCGAAGAGATGATCGCGCGTGGCGCACCCGGCGAGGATGAGGCAGGGTAGAGTCGCCGCGGTGCCCAAATGATACCCTACGCCTCCGAAAATCGGCTTTGGGGCTCCTGGAGGATCGAGTTTTGAAGAGCCGCTGGTTCGCCAACTTCGTCCTCATCCTAGCCGCACTGCTGGCGCTGTCCGGGGCGTTGCTCGTCTCTCCCCCTTGGGACCCCTCACGGCCCGATTCATCGCGGCAGTGGGCCTTTTCGGGCGCCCTCCTGGCCGCAGCAGGAATCCTCCTTCTCTGTCTCCGCCTCCCTGTCTCGGCGCGAATCGTCCTCTCGGTGACCCTGCTCTCAATCGGCGTGGGACTTTATGCCATGGAGGGAGTGCTGCGATGGCAAAACGCCTCGAGAGTTCGCTACGCCGCCGCGAGGGCTGGAAATCGCTACGACCCCCGCATGCGTCTCGAAGTGCTGCAGGATCTCAGGCGCTCCGGGGTGGAAGCCTGGCCGCTGGTCTTTCCCGCCGACATGTCGGGCCGGGAAGCCTCGCCCTCCCTGTTTCCCCTGGGAGGAATCTCCAAGGTCACGACGGTCCACTGCAACGAGATCGGTCCCTATCTCATCTATCGCAGCGACGAGCACGGGTTCCAGAATCCTCCCGGTTCGTGGGAGCTCCCGGAGCTGCAAGTCGCTCTGGTGGGCGATTCCTTCGCGCAAGGCAATTGCGTGGCCTCGGACCAGAATGCGGCGGCGCGAATCCGGGCGGATTTCCCCGCGACCCTGAACCTGGGGATGGAGGGCAATGGCCCCCTTGCGGAGCTGGCGACGATCAAAGAATTCCTGGCCGAACTTCACCCCAGGCATGTGGTTTGGGTTTTCTGTGCGGCCAACGACCTGGTGTTCGATTTTCCCCGCGAGAAGACGGAGCCGATCCTGATGAAGTATCTCGAACCCAGCTTCAGTCAGGGTTTGAGAAACCGCCAGGATGAAGTGGATGCCGTCTTGCGGCAGCGCGTCTCGGGGTTGATCGAGGAGCAGACCATGCTGCGTCGCAAGGACCAGGCGAAGTGGGACTACCTGCAGGGATGGCTGCGGCTGCGGATCCTGCGTCACAGCGTAGGACTTCGCCTCACCCCTCGCAAGCCCTCCATGGAAGCGGACCTTGAATTGCTCAGGAGTGTCTTGGAGGCGGCTCGAGACTCGGTTTCCAGCTGGGGAGGTAACCTCTATTTCGTATACCTCCCATCCCAAGAGGTTTTTTTGGACGCGAAGTTCGCGAAGGAGAATGAGTCGGAGAGACAAAGCGTTCTGAAAATCCTCTCCGAGCTCCACATCTCCTTGATCGATCTCCTGCCGGCCTTCCAAAGTCAGAAGGATCCGAACGCTCTTTATGCCATTGCAGGAGCCCATCTCAATCCCCAGGGATATCAGCTGAGGGGGAAAACCATCGCCGATGCACTGAAAGCCGGATCCAATTAATCCGGACGGCCTGCGGCCCGGAGCGCGCCTTCAGGTGAATTAGGGGT
>JAKEFJ010000235.1 GCA_022616665.1 Acidobacteriota bacterium | reverse complement strand
GGGTTCGGGCCAGGTTTCAAAGTCGAGGGTGGGTTCGACCTGGTAGGCAACGGCTACATCGGACCGGGGACGATTCCGCTCCCGGATCCCAACCCGCGGGATTGCATCGGGCACGGGACCCACGTGGCGGGGATCATCGCCGCCGATGGAGGGGTGAGAGGCGTGGCTCCGGGTGCATCCCTTCGGGCCTACAAGATCTTCGGGTGCGCCGGCAGTTCCGGAGCCGACGTCATCCTGGCAGCCATGGAGATGTCTCTCCAGGACGGAAACCAGGTCATCAACATGAGCCTGGGAAACCCGCTTCAATGGCCCCAGTATCCCACCGGCCGCGCGGCGGACAACCTGGTGAACAAAGGGGTCGTGGTAGTCGCCTCCGCTGGGAACAGCGGCGACCGCGGACTCTATGCCGTGGGAACGCCCGCAATCGGCCGGAAGGCGATCGCCGTGGCTTCGGTGGAGAACGAAAAGGTCCACTGCCACGCTGCGCAGATCCCCGGCGGGCCCACGGTCGGCTACCTCCCCATCGGAAACACCCGCCGGCCGCCCTTGAGCGGCTCGGCGCTCCTCAAGGACATCAGGAACGGCTGCAACACGGACCGGGCGCTGTTCGTGGGGCTGCAGAACAAGATCGCCGTGGCCAAGCGCGGGCGTTGTGCCATACCGGAGATCCTCCTCAACGCCCGGAACAACGACGCCGCGGCGGTGCTGGTTTACAACGACAAGCCGGGGATCTTTGTGGCGGGGCTGGAATTCCCGGGGATCGACTTTCCCGCCGCGACGCTTTCATTGGAGGATGGCGCTAACTTGGCGGCCCGAGCCCGCTTTCTCGCCTCCCTGTTCTGGACCGACCAATTCGTGGAAGTCGCTAATATGGGCGGGGGGAAGGTATCTTCCTTCAGCTCGTACGGAGCCGGCCCCGATCTGGACTTGAAGCCCGATCTGGCGGCGCCGGGGGGCCTGATTTTTTCCACCCTTCCCTTGCTCCAGGGTGGGTACGGGCTGGCCAGCGGCACCTCCATGGCGTCACCGCACGTGGCGGGGACGGTAGCGCTGTTACTGGAGGTGAAGCCGCACACTTCCGCGCAGGCCGTCCGGGAACTGCTGCAGAACACCAGCCTCCCGCGGCTGGCGTCGGAGAACCCCGCCTCGGGGCTGCTGGAGCCGATCCCGCACCAGGGGGCGGGGATGGTGGACATTCACGCGGCCATTCGAGCGCAGGTCAAGGTCCTTCCCGGAAAGCTCGCGCTGGGGGAGATGGAGGGCCACTCCGTCACGCGGCGGCTGACGGTGGAGAATCACGCTCCGACGGATGTTGATTTCGCTCTGTCGCACCGGTTCGCGCAAGCCACCGAGCCCCAGGTCTCGGAAGTGAAGAGCGCGCCGGGTGCGGCGGGAGTCAGCTTCAGCCCGGAAACCTTGCACGTGGCAGCGGGCCAGTCGGCGTCTCTGGACGTGACGTTCACCGAGCCACAGGAGCTTTCCGAAGGCGGATTGTTCGGCGGCTATCTGGTGCTGTCGCCCGTCGGCGGCGGGCGCGAATACCGCGTCCCGTACCTGGGGATGAAAGGGGATTACCAGCACCTGGTGGCGCTGAACGCCGACTTCACGCCGTTCGGCAATCCGCTCCTCATCTCCGGATTCGAATTCGGGCCGAACGAGCCCATCACCATCGATCCCGCAAAGGGGGAGGCGGCCCAGGTCGTCTTCCATCTGGAGTACCCGGTGCGGCGCCTGCGCGTGGAGCTCTTCGACGCGGAGACCGGCCGCGCTTTCGGCAGGCTGTTCGAGGCGAACTATTTCCCGCGCAACAGCGGCCCGGGTTTCTTCTATTCCCTCGCCTGGGGGGGGCGTGACGCGGATGGGATGCCGGTGCCGGGCGGCGCCTACAGCCTGCGCCTGTCCATCGAGAAGGCGCTGGGAGAGGATGACAACCCGGCACACTGGGAGGTCTGGAGCTCCCCGGCGGTGACGGTCGTTCGTTAGGGTCGCGGGGGCAAGGAAGCCGCGCCCCGAGCGTGGCTGAACTCTCCGCCCCAGATCGGTTAGACTGTCGGCCCCCGGGACCCGCCGGGGTCCACAGGGGAGGCCGATCTGGACTTCATCCACAAATTCTTCGAAACCGTCTACAACGTGCCGGAGCTCATCCGGCTCGGCGGCATCCTCGGGATGTTCGTGATTGTCTTCGCCGAGACCGGGCTGCTCATCGGCTTTTTCCTGCCCGGCGATTCTCTCCTCGTCACCGCGGGCCTGTTCGCCGCGAACGGCCAGCTGGACATCGTCCAGCTCAACCTGGCGCTGATGGCGGCGGCCATCCTGGGTGACGCCACCGGCTACTGGATTGGATACCGGGCGGGGATGGCGATCTACAACCGCCCCGACTCCTTCCTCTTCCGTCGCAAGCACCTCACGGCAGCCCACCAGTTCTACGAGAAGCACGGCGGCAAGACGATCATCATCGCCCGCTTCATGCCCATCATCCGCACCTTTGCCCCGGTGGTGGCGGGTGCGGGGACCATGAGCTACCCGCGCTTCGCCGTCTACAACGTGGTGGGGGGCATCGGGTGGGTCGCCTCCATGACGCTCACCGGATACTTCCTGGGACGCGCGGTGCCGGACCTGGACAAGCACCTTCACCTGGTCGTGGCCGTGGTGATCTTCTTGTCGCTCCTGCCCGCAATCATCGCCTACCTCAGGGCGCGGCTCTCGAAAAAGCAGACCTGATCCACCTCGCCCACGACTTGTAGAAGCATCCTACCCTCCGTCAACCGAGTGTCAGGAGCGGCGCAACCTTTTCATGGGGCTTGGGTGCGCGTCGTCACCGGAGAATCATCGAGAGAGCGGCTTGACAAACCGGGGGACAAAAACCTATAGTTAGGAACGACTAAGTTTTTGTTTCTAATTACAAAATTTGCAGGGAGCGCCGGATGAACGCGTTGGTCCGGGAACCTCGAAGCCAATCGATAGAGGACTATCTCAAGGTCACCTACCAGATCCAGGAGCAATCCCAATGGGTGACCACCTCTGCCCTCGCGGAGCGTCTGGGACACGCTCCCTCTTCCATCACCAACATGGTCCAGAAACTCCAGAAGCTCGGGTACCTCGACTACACCCCCTATTACGGCTTCAGGTTGACGGACAAAGGAAAGCGGCTGGCCCTTGGAATGCTCCGCCACCACCGGCTCCTGGAGCTGTTTCTGGTGAAAGTCCTCGGTTATACCTGGGATCGCGTCCACGAGGAGGCGGAGCGTCTGGAGCACGTCGTTTCGGGGGAGTTCGTGGAGAGAATCGATCGCCTCCTGGGGCATCCCCGACTGGATCCCCACGGGGATCCCATTCCCACGGAGGAAGGTCGGCTTCAGGAGACCACCCATCCGCGACTCCTCGAATGCTTCGCAGGCGAATCCGTCATGGTACGCAGAGTGAGTGACGCGAGCGGCGAATTTCTGCGCTACGCGGCCGAACTGGGGCTCGTCCCGGATGCGCGAATCGAGGTTGTGGAGTGCGCTCCCTTCGAAGGGCCGATCCGGATCCGGGTTCAAGGGAAGGACCACTACATCGGCCGCGACGCAGCCCGGAGAATCTTCGTGGAAAGAAAGAATGCCAAGAGCTCAAAACCGAAACGCCCATTGCCGTGAAGAACAAGCCAGGAGAAGGCCCGTGAACTCGGTTCGTAGAGCCCTCCTGATGGCGGCTTGCGCGGGGATGGCCCTGCTTTGCCAGAGCGGTTCCTCGCTCGCCCAGGACCATTCCACGCACCAGCTTCCGCCAGATGCCCGCCGGCATTCTCACGAGAGCGCCGGACTGGGGACGGTGGGACAACCGGCTCGGGGGGGGAACATCGATCTGACGACCTATCTGACGACCTGGAACTTCAGCAATCTGCCGTCCGGAGAAAGGGAGAAGTTCTATCGCGAGACTCCCCTCTCCGAGGGCAGGTTGATGCGGGAATACCGCTTTTACATGGTCAACAAGGAGATCGAAATCGCCCCGGGGGTCGTCTTTCCGGCCTGGACCTACAACGGTCAGGTCCCGGGTCCGACCATTCGAGCCACCTTCGGAGACCGCATCCGGATCCGCTTTCTCAATCAGGGAGATCGGCCTCACACGATCCACTTCCACGGGTTCCATCCCGAGGAAATGGACGGATCCGATCCTTCCCAGTTCGTGCTCCCGGGAGAGGAATTCGTCTACGAGTTCGACGCCGATCCGGTGGGCGTTCATCTCTACCACTGCCACTCGCTGCCATTGACCCAGCACATCCACAAGGGGTTGTACGGTGTCTATATCGTGGATCCCAAGGTGCCCCGGGCGCCGGCGCGCGAGCTCATCATGATGATGAACGGGTTCGATACGAATTTTGATGAGGAAAACGAAGTTTACGCCGTCAATACCTTCGCTTTCTACTACGTCCATCATCCCATCCAGGTCCGAAAGGACGAGATGGTGCGAATCTATCTGGTCAACATTCTCGAATTCGACATGATCAATTCCTTTCACGTGCACGCTCATTTCTTCAACGAATTCCGAACAGGGACCCTTTCGGTTCCCACCAACTACACCGACACCGTCGCCCTGGCGCAGGCCGAGAGGTCGATTCTCGAGATGAAGTTCCGCTATCCCGGAGAGTTCATGTTCCACGCGCACAAGACCGAGTTCGCTGAGAAGGGATGGCACGGCATGTTCCAGGTCACGGAATAGTGGAAAAGAGAGCCGCGGTGCTCACGAAGGAGGAACCGGGAACGGTGATGCCCGGGAGCCGAAGGACGCTCGCCTTCACGATACTCGGGCCGCTTGCGCTGACCGCCGTCCTAGTGGCGCTGTTCATCGCCGTCGGTCCCCTCGGGGTCCTTCGGGACGGGATTCCCCCGGTGGAGGAGCTGGCTGTCACACGCATCACACTCCTCCCGGACGAATTCGTTCTCGACGTCGTGAATGACGGGCCCGATCCCGTCACGATCGCCCAGGTGCTGGTCAACGACGCCTACTGGCAATTCAAGATCGATCCCGACCACGCCATCCCGCGCCTGGGAAAAGCCCGAGTGAGCATTCGGTATCCCTGGGAGCCTGGAAGCGCCCAGCACGTGACCTTCCTGACGAGCACCGGCGTGACGGTTCCCATCGAGATTCCCGTCGCGACGCCGACCCCGAGGCCGACGGCGCGATTCCTGGGCATGTTCGCGATGCTGGGCGTCTACGTCGGCGTGATCCCGGTATTTCTCGGAATTCTGTGGCTGCCATTTCTCAAGCGGATCACTCCGGGCACCTATCAGTTCTTCCTGGCCCTGACGGTCGGGCTGCTCGT
>JAKEFJ010000028.1 GCA_022616665.1 Acidobacteriota bacterium | reverse complement strand
TTTGTCGTGGTGGTGCTTCCGCCGAACAGCCCGCCCAGGAATCCGTGATGGCCGGAATCGGAGGCTTGCTGATAACGCAGCGTTTCATAGGCCCCCAGCGGATACTCCACCCGCAGGGTGGGAAGTCCCTTGCTCCCGGCTATCTGCTTGAATTGCATCTTGTCCGCCAAGGCCTCGGATTCCGTGTGGATGGTGGCGATGGCAACCACCTTTGTGCCGGATCCCGAGACGATCCGCATGCTTCCTGCCAAGTTTTCCACCACGAAAGGACCGCCCGCGGGTGAGATTTCCAGGCGGATGGTACGGGTGGCCTCGGAGGCGAGGATCGGGGTCGCCAGGATGAGGGATGCCATCAAGATCGGGGAGAGTTTGAGAGAAAGTGGGCGCATCAGTTCCTCCTTGTAAGTTCGGCTCCACCCCAACCTACGGAGTTGTGGGCGGGAAGGTTCCGGGTATTCGACCGGCAGGCGGCGGGGCTGGATTCCTGTGTTACCATGGGCGCCGCTTTCACACTCCACGAGCAAGCGGGAGCGCTGCATGCAGCCTACTCTGGATCGGGATCGTCTCTGCATCAATACTCTGCGCACCTTGAGCATGGACGCGGTGGAAAAAGCCAAGTCGGGCCACCCGGGCCTTCCCATGGGGGCCGCCGCCATGGCCTACGTGCTGTGGACGCGATTCCTGCGCTACAACCCGGCAAATCCCGGCTGGCCCGCCCGCGATCGATTCGTCCTTTCCGCCGGGCACGGATCGATGCTTCTCTACTCCCTTCTCCATCTCACCGGCTTCGATTTGCCGATGGAGGAAATCCTCCGGTTCCGGCAGTGGGGGAGCCGTACCCCGGGTCACCCGGAGCACGGCCTCACGCCAGGGGTGGAGACCACAACCGGCCCCCTGGGCCAGGGATTCGCCAACGGAGTGGGAATGGCGCTGGCGCAAAAGTACTTGTCGGCTCGATACCACCGACCGGGCTTTGCAATCCTGGATTACCGAATCTGCGCCCTGGTGAGCGATGGCGACCTGATGGAGGGGGTCTCGAGCGAGGCAGCTTCACTTGCTGCCCATCTCAAGCTCGGCAATCTCATCTACCTTTACGATCAGAACTCCATTTGCCTGGACGGGCCCACCAACAAGTGCTTCACGGAAGAGGCGGGAAAACGCTTCCAGGCCTATGGGTGGCACACCCGCAGCATCGATGGGAACGATCTGGAAGCGGTCACCTCCGCCCTGGAAGAAGCGGCGCGCGAGACTTCCCGGCCATCCCTCATTCTGGCGCGCACCCACATCGGCCATGGAAGCCCTCACAAGCAGGACTCCTCAGAGGCCCACGGGTCGCCCTTGGGCGCGGAAGAGGTTCGGCTCACCAAGAAGAACCTGGGATGGCCCGAGGATTCCAGCTTCCTCGTTCCGCCGGAAGCGCTGTCCCACTTCCGCAAGGCCAAGGAGACGGGCGCTCAGCTGGAGCAAGGTTGGGAACAGCTCTGGCGAGGGTACCAAAAGGCCTTTCCTGCCGAGGCAGCGGAGTTGGAGAGGATTTGGAAAGGCGAGCTCCCGGAGGATTGGGACAACTCTCTTCCCACCTTCGGAGCCGACGCGAAGCCCCTGGCAACGCGGGAAGCATCGGGGAAGGCCATCGCAGCGCTTTGCTCAAAGGTCCCGCAGTTTCTGGGTGGCTCGGCGGATCTGGGAGGTTCCACACAGACTTACGTCAAGGGACTTCCCGATTTCTCTGCGGAGAACTACCAGGGGCGCAGCGTCTGGTTCGGAGTGAGGGAGCATGCCATGGGCTCCATGCTGAACGGGATGGTCCTGTCAGGGCTGATTCCTTATGGCGGGACATTTCTGGTTTTCTCGGATTACATGCGCCCGCCCATCCGCCTGGCCGCGCTCATGGAAATCCGCCCCATCTACGTCTTCACTCACGACAGCATCGGATTGGGAGAGGATGGCCCGACCCATCAGCCCGTGGAGACCCTGGCGGCGCTGCGGGCAATTCCCCACCTGGTGGTGATCCGGCCAGCGGATGCGACGGAGACCGTGGAGGCCTGGAGGGTCGCCCTCCGCCACCGGGGTGGACCGGTCGCCCTGATTCTTTCGCGCCAGAAGCTGCCGGTCCTCGACCGGAGCGTTTTCCCCAAGGCCGCAGCTTTGGAACGGGGCGCCTACATTCTCTCCGAAGCGAAAGGCGGAGATCCCCGGGCCCTCCTGATGGCCACCGGATCGGAAGTCTCCCTGGCGCTGGATGCCCAGAAGCTGCTGGAGAGCGGAGCCTCGCCCCTGCCTACCCGGGTCGTGAGCTTTCCATCCTGGCAGCTTTTCGATCGGCAACCGGACGATTATCGTGACCGGGTGCTGCCTCCTTCACTCACCTGCCGGGTGGCTGTGGAGGCAGGAGTCTCCCTGGGATGGGAGCGATACCTGGGTCCAGTTGGGGCTTTCGTTGGAATGAAGGGGTTCGGCGCCTCGGCGCCTATCGAAGACTTGATGAGGCACTTCGGCTTCACCGCCGAAAATGTCGCGCAGCGAGCCCGGGAGTTGGCAGCCTCGCGCGGTCATTGAGCCGATTTCCGCGAAGCCTTCCCCTGAACCTACCACCGTCAGAGGATTCGCCAGGCGAGCCAGAAGATAACGGCCAGAAGTAACAACGGGAGGAGCAGCATCAGGGCAAAGCTAACTCCCGCCGCAACCCTCAACCTGCGCCCTTCATTGCGAAGGCTTCGAGCCGTGTTGTGGTCTGCCGCCCGCGGATCAGTTCGCTCCCCGCACTGGAGGCAGAAATAGGAGGACTTAACTGGATTGCCGAGAAACTCGATGGACTCTCGCCGATGGAGAGTCAGGCCATTGCAGCTCAGACACCAGGACTCTCCCTCGGCGCGGGACTCGTCATCCGGGGCCTGGGCGTCGGGAATGACTCCGAGCTCCATGAATTCCTCCTAAACGGCGCGGATGATACCACGGGCCAGCCCGGCTTCGGCCTCTTCCTGGGTCTACCGTGTTGAACCGTCAAAGCGTCGCGTGGTACATTACCGTCACCAACGGGGTGCACAAAAACCACCAAAGAGCGCGTGAAGAGTCAACGTCACACTCCGATAGGTCCACCCAAGGAGGAGGAAACATGAGAAGAACCGGAATCGCAGCGGGGATGGCCGTCATCGGGTTATTCCTGGTCGCCGGAGCGTCGGTGCTTCGGGCTGAGGACAGCAACGTGTTCAAGAACGGCGCAAACATTCTCCAGGCCCAGGAAATCCTCGTGGAAGACGGCTATCTCTCCCCGGGAAACTACACCTCCGGGGTCTTGGACGACGCCACACGCAAAGCTCTCACCGAATATCAGTCGGAGCATGCCCTGAACAACAATGGAAACCTTGACGACGAGACGTTTCAATCTTTGACCAGCCACGAAATGTCTTATCCGTGGGATAGCCAGGCGGAAGTTGCCGAGACCGAGCCCGTTCTCACCCAGCCCGCTCCTGCACCTGTGGTCGCCGAGGCACCCCCGGCGCCGGAGCCCACGCCTGCGCCGGTCGAGGTGAAGGAAGCGCCGGCGACAGAGGCGCCCCCGGCTGCCCCCGCCGAGCCGGAGAGGAGCATGCCGGCGACCGGCAGCTCTTTGCCGTTACTGGCGCTCTCGGGTCTGGCATTGATCGGCGGTGGGGCTTTGCTGCTGAGGCAGCGCGCCGCCTGAGCAGCGCTTGCACTGGCGAGACGCTCGGGCGCTGGCTGGAGCGAGTCTGATTCTGGTGGGCGCCGCCGCGCTCCTGGTGGCGCTCACCGGGTATCTGCAGGCGCCCGTCTGGCAAAGCATCCACGCTGAAGAAGTCGTCGAAGCATCTTCGGGCCCCAATGTCCCCACCGACCACCCCGCCACGGGCTCGCCCCTGGCACGCCTTCGAATTCCTAAAGTGCAACTGGATGTGGCAGTCATCGAGGGGACGCGCCCCAAAGACTTGCTCAAGGCACCGGGACACCTGGAGGGTTCGGCCTTGCCGGGAGAGCCTGAGAATTGCATCCTCGCGGGGCATCGAGACCTGCATTTTCGACGCCTCGGAGAACTGAGGCCCGGAGATAGGATCGAGCTGACGTCAGAGGGGAAAGTGTACTCCTACAATGTGGAATCCCACCGGGTTATTTCACCCTCACAGCGCCGAGTGCTGGAGGCCGGGCGCGAGCCTATCCTGACGTTGATTACTTGTTACCCCTTTCGCTTCGTGGGGACGGCGCCAAAACGATACGTGGTGATCGCGCGTCTGGACGCAACGCCGCAGCCGGCAGCCTTGCCGAATCATCGGGAGTGATTCGTTGGATTTGAACCGGTTTTTGCCTCCACCTCGTTCGTTCTTCGTCGGCCTCTCCGAGAGAGGAAATGCCGCCTCGTTGGCATTGGACATCGGAGGGCTGGCATTCCGGTTGATCGGCTCGGATGGGCCGCTGAGAGAGAGCCTTGACGAACGCTACGCTGCTTTTCTGGGCGGGAGCGAAGTGGGTGCATTCCGGATCCGGTTGCTGGACGCGGGGAAAGACCACTTCGTGGCGCCCGACCAGGTTTCGCGGGACAATCCCCATCCCCTGAGCATGGCCTGGGAAGCGAATGTGCTTCTGGTTCAGTCCTTCGGGTTCGCCGGCTGGATCGATGTCAAGGAAAGGCGCGGAGAGCTCGCTCTGGGTCGGGATGAATTCGAGAAAGCGACCTGGTGCGTGGAAAACTATCTGCGCGTCTGCACCGCCTGGCGTGTGGTTGAGGAAGGAGGAGCCCTGCTTCATGCCGCCAGCCTGGCGCACGAGGGGAAGGGGTATCTGTTCCTGGGCGCTTCGGGGAGCGGGAAATCCACCCTTGCCGCCAGCTCGCGATGCGGCGAGGTGATCAGCGACGATCTTACTCTGGTACGGCGACGGGACGGCGCGTTTCGCGTGGCAGCCACCCCGTTCCGCGGAACCTACCTGGGGGGCAGACCCATCCGGGGCGATTTCCCCATCGGGGGCATGTACAGGATCTTCAAGGCCTCGCGGAATCGAGTGGAGCCCTGCCCACGCAATCATGCGGTGGCGGATCTCCTGGCCGCTGCCCCATTCGTGGTGGACCAGCTGAATCATGATCCGCGAATCCTCTCCCACCTCAAGGCTCTGGACGCGTCTCACCCTCTCTCGTACCTCCATTTCAACCTCGAAGGTGATTTCTGGAACGTGCTCGCATTGGAGCGATGACTCCGATGGGAGTGCTTCAGTGCCTTCCCGGTGGCGTGCTATGCTCATTCCGGTCGTCGGAGGCAAACTCGAATCGATCATGCGCCCCATTCACCGCGTGGATTCCGTTCGTTGGGAAGGTGGGCTCGGCCGAGAGGGACAGGATCTCCTGGCGGTGGAGGAGCCGCTGGAGATTCGGCTCAACGGCCAAGCCGTGGCGGTGACCATGCGCACGCCCGGTCAGGACTTCCCGCTGGCAGCGGGGTTTCTCTACACCGAAGGAATCCTGAAGGAGGCACGGCAGGTAGGATCCATCGTCCGCTGTTCGAGCCCCGAGAAGGGGAGTGCCGACAATGTCGTGGATGTACTCACTTCCCCCCAGGCGCCCGGCTCCGAGGAGGGGTGGCAGAGGCGATTCTATCTCTCATCTTCTTGCGGCATCTGCGGACGATCCAGCATCGACGCGGTCCGGCAGGCGCTCCCGCCCCTGAATGATTCCTCACGCTTCGACCCGGAGATCCTCTTCACCCTTCCGGAGCTGCTGCGCGGTGCCCAGCGGGTCTTCAGCGAGACAGGAGCCCTGCACGCGGCCGCCCTGTTCACGCGGCAGGGAGAACTGCAGGGGATCATGGAAGACGTCGGCCGGCACAATGCGGTGGACAAGATCATCGGGGCCCGCTTCCTGGAAGATGGAATTCCATTGCGCGAGCACCTTCTGCTGGTAAGCGGGAGGCTGTCCTTCGAGATAACTCAAAAAGCCCTCATGGCAGGGATTCCGGCCCTGAGCGGCATCTCGGGGGCGTCGAGCCTGGCGGTGGATCTGGCGCGGGAGGCGGGAATGCTGCTGGTAGGGTTTCTCCGAGGGCGGAGCATGCAGGTCTACGCGGGTTCGGAGCGGCTGTGCGGGGCGTGAATTGAGGTCGCGGCTCCCGCCCCTTCTCTGCCTTTACTATTTCGCCTTCTTTGCCGCCGCAGGAATCTATGCCCCGTATCTCGGGCTCTATACGCGCGGCCTGGGATTCACTTCCCTTCAGATTGGCATCCTCGCGGCGCTCACCCCCCTGAGCAAGATTCTCTTTCCTCCCGTCTGGGGAGGGATTGCCGACCACTCCGGTGGAAGGAAGGGGCTCATCCTGCTTGCCACGGCCCTCAGCATCGCGGCGTTTTGCGTCCTCTTCAAGGCAGCGGCCTTCGCTCCCGTCGCGCTGGCTCTGCTCTGCTACGCCTTCTTCCACGCCCCGATTCTCGCGCTGAGCGAGACGCTGGTTCTTGAGGAGTCTGCGCGCGGGGGATTTGCCTACGGGCGGGTGCGAGCCTGGGGCTCGGCTGGTTACCTGCTCTCGGCGGCCTTGCTGGGAAAAGTTCTCGATCTGACGTCCATGAAGGCTTTCGTGAGCGCCTTCGTGGTCGTCTCGCTCTTTCAGCTCATCACCGCGTCGGCGTTGCCGTCGGTGGTGGTTCCCAAGGCAAAGCGCAGCGCCCGAGGGATGTTGCAGCAGCTGCGCCGGAGGGAAGTGCTCCTCTTTCTGGGTGTTTGCACACTTATGGAGGTGAGCCACTCGGGATACAACGGCTTTTTCGCGGTCCACCTCTCCGAGTCGGGATATTCCAACACGCTGCTGGGCGCTCTGTTGGCTCTGCCGGTTCTCTGCGAAATTGTGGCCATGATGTTCGCCGATCGGTGGCTTACCCGCCGCGGGCCACAAGTGCTGATGGGAGCTGCCTTCGCCAGCGCGGGAGTGCGCTGGCTCATTCTTGCCTCCACCTCGGCCCTCTTGCCGGTCGTGGCATCCCAAGGGCTCCACGCATTGACCTATGGGGTCTTCCATGTGACGGCCGTGCATCAAGCCCGAAGACTGTTTCCCGCGCATCTTCAGGCCAGCGCGCAGAGCCTCTACATCGGGCTGACCTACGGTCTCGGAGGGGCCGTTGGCCTGGTGGCTGCGGGGAAGCTCTACGATCAGGTGGGCGCCAGATGGCTGTTCTTGCTCAGCGCCCTGGTGGCTTTCGCAGCGCTCCCCCTGGCCCTGCGGATGGGCGAGCCCCCTCCAGAGCCAGTGCTGGAAGTGAGAAATTGAATCCTCGCAACGTAAAAGCCCCACGCGGAAAGAGGATCCCCGCGTGGGGCGAGCGAATCGGACTCGAGACCTTCCTTCAGGTGGTCAGCACCTTGATCTTGCGGGGCTTAGCCTCTTCCACCTTGGGCATGGTCAACAGGAGGACACCGTCCTTGTATTCGGCACGGATCTTCTCCGTGTCCACCGTGACGGGGAGAGTGAAGGAGCGGGTGAAGCTTCCGTAAAAGCGCTCCGTGCGAAAGAGGTTCTCGGATTTCATTTCCTTCTCTCGCTTTCTCTCGCCGCGCAGCGTGAGAAGGTTGTTCTCAACCTGAACGTCGATGTCATTCCGATCCAGGCCTGGAAGCTCGGCTTTCACGACGATGTTGTCCCCTTCCTCGTAAATATCGCATAGGGGGGTCCAGGAGCCCATGGCTTCCTCCCTGCCGAAGTGGGAGAGAGCGGAATCCTGAAAAATCCTGTTGAACCTTTCCTGCAGAGTCTGGAAATCGTCCACGAACGGTTGGAATCTCACCAGCGCCATTGTCGGCCTCCTTGGGCATGTGGCCCCGAGCGGGGCACTTTCAACGCTGCATAAGATAAAGCATGAGTGTAATATTGTCAAGTATTCTTAGTAAATTCTATTAGATTTTTCAAGTTATTGTAAAACATCATTTTGCTTCCGTTGTGGATAGGAAGCCCGAGTCCTCTTTAAATGGAATTGGGGCACGGCGGGCGCGCACGTCGTCGGGATCAGAGCGGGAGCGATCCTCGGCGAGGAGGTGAACAAGCAGGAACCACCGGGTCAACGCGACCGCTCGTGACGCCATCCACGGCGCCCCCGTATAATGCGGTCGAATTGGGAGGAGCATTCCTTGTCCACAGAGCCGACTCACGCTTTGGAAGTTTTCGCCAACCCGCGCCCAGGGAGAAACTACGAGATCAGCTTCGAGTGTCCCGAGTTCACCTGCCTTTGCCCAAGGACGGGACAGCCCGATTTCGCCACCATCCGCATCGCCTACACCCCTGGGGAGCATTGCGTGGAGTTGAAGTCCCTGAAGCTCTATCTCTGGTCCTATCGGGATACAGGGGCATTCCACGAGGAGGTCACCAACCGGATTCTGGATGATCTCGTCGCTGCCTGCCATCCCGTGCGAATCCGCGTAGTGGGGGATTTTTTGGTGCGAGGCGGAATTCACACCGTCATAACCGCGACTTTCCCCGACCGGTGAGACTGCTGAGAAATCGCGCAAAAGGACCAGCGGGCCCAGACGGGCTACTCCGTCCCCCGGCAGCCGCTGTCATTCTGAGTCTAATCGCTCTGCTTGCCCCGATCCCTGCGGGCTTTTCCTCCGCCGAGTCGCGTACGGTCCTGATCAAAGGGGGAGCTCTCGTCGATGGTACCGGGAACCCCCCAATTCCTCACGTCTGGGTCCTGGTGGAGGGAGACCGCATCAAGAAAATCGGCAAGGCGGGGAGCTTTCCAAGACCTCGCGGATCCGAGGTGGTGCACGCTCGAGGCGAGACGATTCTCCCCGGTTTGATCGATGCCCATGTCCATCTGCGCACTAGTGGCGTGGTCAGCTTCACATTTGCTCGCCGTCAGTCCCAGGCAGAAGAGGTATTTCGACGCAGCCTCCGCGCGGAGCTGCTGGGAGGTGTGACGCAGGTCCGCGACATGCACATGCCTTTGGAGATAGGAAGGAAACTGACGAAGCAGCTGCAGGAGGAGCCCACGCTGGGAGCGCGTCTCATCTATGCCGGCCCGATGCTGACTGCCCCGGGGGGTTATGGTGCCCCCCAGGCGATTGAGATAGCCTCTCCAGTAGAGGGACGCGAGCGCGTCGAGGAGCTGGCACTGGGTGGTGCGGAGGTCATCAAGATCGCGGTGACCAGCCGAACGGTGAATCAGAGTGCAATTCCCTGCATGAAGCCTGAGGTAGTCCGTTCCATCGTGGAAGCCGCACATGAGCGTGGTCTCCCCGTTGCAGCCCACGTGGCGGCGGCCACGGCGGTGGACCTGAAAATTGCGGTCACTGCCGGGGTGGACAGCCTCGAGCACATGCCGGGCAGCTGGGATCCCCTGGGAGTTCCCGACACCCTCTACTCAACCTCAGGTCTCGTCCCTGAGATCCTCGCCCGGCACATCACCATCGTGCCCACTCTCTCGGCGGAGGTGGGCGAAACTTACGGTCCGATGATCTCTGATCTGAGCGATGATCCATCGTTGCGCCTCCGCCTCACGCCCTTTCAGCGCCATGTTCTGGCGTTGAACCTCGAGGATTTTGCCCATAATTCCAAACGGCAGGCCATGGCGGCGGCCGGCAGACGTCGCATGCAAATATCCCTGGAGGAGATCGGGCGCCTGCACGAGGCGGGGGTTTCATTGGCGGCGGGGAGCGACGCCGGGAGCGGATTCACCTTTCACGGCAATCTTCACACCGAGATCGAGCTGTTGAACCAGGGTGGTCTGTCGCCTCTCGAGGCGATCCGCTCCGCAACTCAGGAGAGCGCTCGACTGCTCGGAGTTCTAGAGGACCAGGGGACGGTGGAAGTCGGCAAGCGGGCCGATCTGCTCATCGTGCGCGGCGATCCCCTCAAGCAACTTCGGCTCTTGCGGGCAGTGGATCGCGTGGTCATCGCCGGGAGAGTTGTGGACGTCCAGCGCCTGGTGAATCAGGTGGAGAAAGAGGTTGGCAGGTGAATCCGGGCCTACTCCACCACGATCTTGCCGTTCTCCGACCAGTGCTTGAAACCCCAGTACTTCGTGCAGCGCATTTCGTATTCACCCTCGGAGCTCGCGGCGAACTCGAAAGTCACCGGTCGCTCCGGAGTCGCTTTCCCCTTCAACTTGAGGACCGGAATATAGACTCCGTAGGTCGCATCCTTGGAAAGGAATGTGAGGCGAACCAGATCTCCTCGCCGGACCCGGACCACGTCGGGGGTGATTTTCCCGTCGACGGCTACGATCGTGATCTTATGGAAGCTGTGGGCCACGGCCGGGGCCACCGACTTTCGAGCGGCCGGCGCCGCGCCAGCCAGCGTGATCCCGGCGGTCAGGCAGAAGGCGCTCAACAAAGCAATCGGTATCCTCTTAGTGTTCATGAGAAATCCTCCGTGACTGAATTGCCGATAAGCCGAATCTCTGGACTCAATATGAAGCGGTCTCAGGCCTTTGCAAGCGGTTTACAAAATCGAGATTTCCCGTGTGGAATGCCCCCGCTCGCGTTCACTCTCTGTGGGAAATCTGCCCGCATCCGGCAGCGCGCGCTGGCCTCCTTTGACGCCTTGGGAGGTGCCGTTCATGGGTGATTCAGCTACCAAGGAACGGGCATCCCGTCCGCAAAGAGCCCGCCCGAGGTGGGGAGCTGGGAGGGGGGTGCTGTTTCGCCTCCTGCTCGGCCTGGCTGTGGTTGCCCTCATCACCCTGGGGCTCATCTATCTGGATGTCACGCGGCGGTTCGAGGCGCGCCAGGAGCAGTTCCCCTCACGCCTCTACTCGGACATCATGGAGCTGGCCGAGGGGCAGGAAGTGCCGGCCTATTCGCTGTTGGCGCGCCTGGCCCGGTTGGGGTACCGCAGGGTCGATAAGGGGCCCACCCGGCCCGGTGAATTCGTCCTCGCGGGAAAGGAACTGCGCCTCGCGCTGCGGGAGTTCGACTATCCCGAGGGGAAATTTCCGGGCGATCGAGTCCGGCTGCAATTCCGCGGCAACCAGATTCGACGCATCACCAGCCTGGACACCGGGAGGCACCTGGAGAAGGTGCGAATCGAGCCCGAGCTGATCGCGACGTTTTACCAGGAGCTCCAGGAGGAGAGAACCTGGTATTCCCTCGAGCAGTTTCCAGTGGAGCTGCGCCGGGCCGTCCTGTCGGTGGAAGACCGGAATTATTTCCATCATGCGGGCGTGGATCCGCGCGGTGTCGCCAGGGCTTTGTGGGTCGATGTCTCCAAGAGACGGGCGGTTCAGGGGGGGAGCACGATCACGCAGCAGCTGGCCAAGAACCTGTACGCGAATCGGAAGCGGGATCTCATCAGCAAGGCGCTGGAAACGGCCGCGGCGGTGATGCTGGAAGCGCGCTACACCAAGAATCAGATTCTGGAAGCGTACCTCAACGAGGTTTACATGGGGCAGCGCGGGCCGGTGGCGGTCAGTGGGATGGGTGAAGCCGCTCGATTCTATTTCCGCAAGCGCCCGTCGGAGCTGACGCTCAACGAATCCGCGCTCCTGGCGGGGATGATCAGCAGTCCGGGAATGTACAACCCCTACCGGCATCCGCAGGCCGCCTTGGCCCGGCGAAATCGCGTGCTGAAGTCCATGGTGGAAACCGGGGATCTCAAGGAGAAGGCCCACCTGGCGGCGAAGTCGAAGGACCTGGGCGTTACCCGCCAGCGCTCAGTCAACTACCGTGCGCCTTACTTGGTCGACTTTTTGGAGGAAGAGGTCCGGCGGGTCTTTCCCGACTCTCCCCCTTCCGGTGCGGGACTGAGGATCTTCAGCACGGTGGACCCGGACCTGCAGGAACAGGCCGAGGAAGCGCTAGGCGCAGGTCTGGAGCGACTCGAGCGCGGCTACCCGGTGCTTCGGAAAAACCCTGCCGGATCCCTTCAAGGTGCCCTGGTGGCGCTGCGGGTTTCCGACGGGTCCATTTTGGCCTTGGTCGGGGGGCGGGATTATCGTGTGAGCCAGTTCAATCGGACCTATCAGGCTCACCGCCAGCCGGGATCTCTCTTCAAGCCCTTCGTTTATCTGGCCGGCTTCGATCGAGCCCAGTTCGACCCGAGCTTTTCATTCAGCGCGGCCACGCCGCTGGACGATTCGCCGCTGCAGCTTGTCTCCGGGGGCAAACCCTACTCGCCGCAAAATTACGACCACGAATTTCACGGGACCGTGACGACGCGCAGGGCTTTGGAAGAGTCGATCAACGTGGCGACCATCCGAGCTGCCACCCAGGTGGGATTGGACCATGTCAGTACGCTGGCGCGGCGCTGCGGTGTTGAGAGCCCGCTGCCGCAGGTTCCCTCGCTGGCGCTGGGCACCGCGGAAGTCACTCCCCTGGAAATGGCCGCCGCCTATACCACCCTGGCTTCAGGGGGAATTCGCAATCCTGTCCGCGCCATTCGGGCCGTAACCGATCGCCTTGGCCGTTCTTTGGAACCCCAGGAGTCGCCCAGCACCAGGGTCCTCTCTCCTCAGGCCGCATATTTGATCACCGACCTGCTCAAAGGAGTGCTCTCCCGGGGGACTGCATCGTCCGCTGCATCCCTGGGCTTTTCTGGGGTGGCCGCAGGGAAGACGGGCACCACCGACGACTTGCGCGACGCCTGGTTCGCCGGATATACGCCCGAAGTCTTGGCGCTGGTGTGGGTCGGTTACGACGACAACCGAGCTCTCGGTCTCACAGGAGCGCAGGCGGCCCTTCCCATTTGGGTGGATTTCATGATGGGTTCCGGGAGTGTGACTAAAGCGGATTTTTCGGAGCCTGGTGGGATGGTTCGCGAAAAGGTGGATCCTGAAACGGGCCAGCTGGCCACCTGGAAGTGCAGGGAGACAATCGAGGAGCTCTTCATTGAGGGGACCGAGCCCGTCCAGCGTTGCGAAAAGCACGCCAGGCGCCATTGGTGGTGGAGTTTCGGGGAGGACGATTCGGACTGAAGAGCTCTCTCAGAGCTTCCGATAGCTGATCAACTCGATTCCGTATTTCGCGATCGCGGAGCGAGTCTCCGGATCGGTGAGGATTCGCAGCTCCCGCTCCCTATCCTCGGAAACAAAACCCTTCCCCCCGGGTTCCCGCTTTCCGGGCCGGACCATGACCTCCGTCGTCCCTTCCGGAAGTCTGGCAAGCACGTCCAGGAATCGGTCGACGTGAATTCCGCCGGAGAAGGCGATGCCCCGGAAGTGATCGGAAGTCTTCATGCCTTCTGCAAACAGCACTTCAGAAGCCTTGCTGACCAGTCCCTGGTATCGGACCAGCTCCCAGTAGATCTGCGACGGCACGGACCCTGGCAACGGAACCGGCTCCCGCGGGAGTCGCACCTTTTCGATCCCGTGGCGGTTTGCAGCCCAGCAGAGGGCGGTCATGACCCCGGGGTAGACGTGGATATGGTGGAGCGAGTCCAAATGGGTGGGCTCGATGCCGGCGTCCTTGACACGCCGGATCTGGAGGTCGAATTCGGAGCGGATCTCCTCCAGATCTAGCCGCCCTTCCATGAGCCTGCGACGGGCCTCTGCTTTCTCGAAAAAATGGCCTTGACGATCCGCCAGAGTGTGGGGATGGGACAGAATCGGGGAGCCCTCAGTCAGATTGAGGTGGACTCCCACGCCCAACCCCGAGTGCCCGCGAAGCAGGCCCGCCAGTGATTCCAGAAGGGGGCTATTGGCCATGATGGAGGCGCTGGTCACGACTCCTTTTTCATGTGCCTCCAGAATTCCATGGCTGCGGGGCTCATCGATTCCCATTTCATCGGCATTGATGATGACTTTGCGATTCATCTTCGGTGCGACCCGTCCTCCGGCGCTGCAACGCGAGCGCTCGCGGGTGATTATACGCGGCCCGCGCGAGGTCGCAACCCTCCGCTAGCCGCGAAACAAGAACGTCCAGAGCGAGTTGACGAAGGTATGAGCGAGCGAGGGCGCCATGAGACTGCCTGAGACGCGGAAGAGCCAGCCGTACAGGATGCCAGCCAGGGTCGCCAGCAGAGCCAGACGCCAGTCGGGGTGGGCACCGACGTTCAGGTGCGCCAATCCAAACACGGCGGCAGTTAGACCGAGGGAGAGGGTGTCCCGACCTGTCCAGCGGAGCAGTAAGTTCTGGAGCAGCCCGCGAAAGAGAAGCTCCTCCGGAACGCCGGTGACCAGGAATATCCCTAGGATGCGGGCCAGGATTGCAGGAGATTCGGGGACATGCGGGGAGAATCGCAGGAAGCCGGTGAACGCTCCCAAGCCGAGCGCCAGGGGGAGAAACAGGAGAACACCGGCTCCGGCCAGAAGCCAGTCCCTGCCTCGAGGAATCAGACAGTAGCCAATGCCCGGAAGGGAGCGGACCACCTGAAAGCAGTAAACCGCCAGCACGACTCCCAGCAGGCCATCCAGAAAGTGGCCCGGCTGTCCGGGAGGCCAAAGCCATAGCGGGGGCAAGACTCCAAGCTCCAAGGGAAGCCAGATGAGCAGGAGCGCGGCAAAATCGGTGACCGGCGAATCTCCCCCCTTTCGGCGGGCCGCAAGGGCCCATACCGGTAGATTCACGTACAGAAGCAGCGCCAGGAATCCCTTCGCAGAAAAGCAGCGAAGTGGCAGGGAGTAGGCGAGATAGGGGAGCATGAGACAAGAGGCGAGAGCGACGGTTCGAGCGCCCGAGATTCGGCACCACTGGGTCAGAAGGCTCTGGATACGGGCATCGGACAGGGCAAAGTAGCCCCAAAGCAGTAGAAAGACTCCCGGGGCAGCGCCCAGTAACTCCGAAGTACGTAGGCCGCGCGAGAGTCCCGCCGCCACGGCCGTGAGGGTGATCAGCAGGGCCGCGAGGCAAGACCACCCCGGAGGGATCCTCCTCAATTCCATGGTAAGCAATTCTGGGCCGGGTCCGCTTGCGGTTGAACGCCGTCCGGGTCTCGACTAAACTCGTCACGCGGGGAGAATGTCATGAGTTCACCGGTCGTCGAGCCCAAATTGTTCACGGTTCAGGAAGCTCAAGAGGTCTTGGACAAGATCAGGCCGCTGGTGGATCAAATGCTCCAGACCTTCGGCTTGATTCGAAACGAGGTTGAAGCTGCCGCCGATGAATCCGGCTTGAAGCCAGGAGATTCGGAGCTTTCGCGGCACCTGGAGGATCGGGGCATTGCGCCGCGCCTCCTGCAGGAAATCAATGGCACCATTCAGGCGATCCAGTCACACGGGTGCGTGGTGAACGGCCCCGAGGCGGGTCTGATCGATTTTCCCTGTCTCCTGGGAAACGAGATTGTCTTTCTCTGCTGGAAATTCGGCGAGCCGCGGATAGGCCACTGGCACCGCATTCCCGATGGATTCGCGGGCCGGCGCGCCTTGCTGGATCGGGACGAACCCTCCGAGAGCACTTCCACCGTTCACTGAGACCCACCCCCCGGACGCCTTCGCCGGCGTCTGCGACGGCTTCCGGCTCCGGAGCTCCCCATGCCCGAGCCTTGTGCCGTCGGCTGGGAAGTTGCAGCTCCCTCCTCGGGTAACGAGTCGAGGTCGACCGGCGGCAGGCAGAAATGCTCCTGCAACAGCATTGCCACGAGGGTGTCCCGGTCGGGTTCGTCCGCAATGTGTCGCGCCACGGGCTCCAATTCCAGCAGGTCCTCGGGCGCGGTCGATTGAGCGGAATCCCTGAGCCGCTTCAGCAAGTGCTCCGATTTCCGGGCCGCGACTTCCTGATGGGAGGGGAAGTTCTTCTCGATCAATTCGAGGTTGTTCACCCGGACCAGTTTGTTGAAGTTCACCAGGTCCTGGGCGGCCACCAGGGAGATGGCTTTGCCGGATTTGCCTATGCGCCCGGTTCGCCCGGCTCGGTGCACGTACTGATCCGGGGAGCTCGGGGCGGAAAAGATGAAGACGTGGGTCAGCCCTTCGATGTCGATGCCGCGGGCCGCGACGTCGGTGGCCACCAGATGCCTGAGCTCCCTCCTGCGAAAGCGGGCCATCACCTTTTCCCGCCGGGCTTGGCTCAGATCGCTGGAGAGCATCGCCACAGGAAGTCCCTTTCGTCCCAGGTAGTTGGCTACAACGCGAGTCTCTTCCCTGGTGTTGCAGAAAATCATCGACGCTGGAGGGTCCTCGAATTCAAGAAGATTGCAGAGATTTCGCTCCTTCTGCATCCGGTTGGTGATGTAGTACTCGTGAGAAACCTCCTTGACGTAGACGTAGTCTTCACTGAGAAGAAGCTTCTCCGGGTTAGAGAGGTACTTCTGGGCCATGGCTTCGATGGCGCGTGGAATCGTAGCGGAGAAGAGCAGCGTCTGACGCCGCGGGGGGAGATGTTCCAGGATTTGCCGCATCTCCTTTTCGAATCCCATATCCAGCATGAGATCCGCTTCGTCCAGAACCAGAATCTTTAGAGAGTCCAGGCGGAGCGTGCCTCTTCGCAGGTGGTCTAGAATTCGACCCGGGGTTCCGACCACCGTCTGCGCCCCCTGCCGCAGCTCCTCGATTTGCCTGTCAATCGGCCGGCCGCCATAGACCGCGACGCACCTCAGGGCCCGCCCTGCCCCGATTCGGGACACTTCCGCAGTGACTTGCAGGGTTAACTCCCTGGCCGGGGTGAGCACCAGAGCCTGGACTGCAGGGGATTGACGATCCACCGCCTCTGCAATTCGAATTCCGAAGGCCGCTGTCTTCCCGGTGCCGGTTCGGGATTGGACGATTAGGTCCTTACCCGCCATGGCAAGGGGAATGGCCTGCAGCTGAACCTGGGTGGGCTCTGTGTATCCAATGGTTTCCAGTGTCGAGAGGATCTCCGGACGAAGCGCGAAGGCCCCGAACCCTAGGATGGGGGGGATCGTCTTGTCCTCCGGCTTACCTTGAGAATCGTCCACGATTGCTCCCGTGAAGAGTCGAGGGGTTTACGTCCCTGAAGTCTGCTGCACGCATGAAGCACCACAGGAATTCGGTCGTTGACCGAAACCAGAATTGGTCGAATACTTCGAAAGTGGAGGGGTCGAAGAGTAAGCCCCTTCACCGCCGCCCTTGATGACGGATGGGAGGGGCGGCGGGCGATCCCCCCAAGACCGCGCGGGCTTTCCCGCGCGGTCGCTACTCCGGCGCCTTCCCTTGAATTTTCTTCTGTAGCTCCTCCAGGGCATCCACGACCCCTGGGGAAGGCCGCTCAATGTCTTCGCTCACGGTCACCATTCGCCCGGATCGGACCGCCTCCAGATCCTTCCATCCCGGCTTGCCGGCAAGGGCCGCCAGGGCGGAAGCGTTATGCCTCGCGGCCACGATCCATTCAGGGCGCTGTTCCAGGATGGACTCCAGATCGTAGGTCGGCCATCCGGCCGGGGCATCGGCGGTCACCGAGTCCAATCCGGCGAGCCGCAGGGCATCATTGAGAAAGGTCCCCGATCCGGGCACGACCGGCGGATCAATCCAAACGAGGAAGAGGATCCTGGGTCGATGCCCGGTCCACGCATGCCCCTGAAGGGCCTTGATTCTCCCCTCGAGAGACCGGCGCAGAACGTCTCCTCGAGGTGCGGCCCCTACCAGTCCGGCCAAATGAGTCAAGGAATTCAGTAGTCCCTTCAGATCTCCGGCATCCATGAAGTAGAGGGGAAGTCCAAGTTCCTCCGACTGAGCCACCAGCGAAGCGTCATTGCCCGAGGTGCTGGCCACGACCAGATCGGGACGTAAGCGCACCACCGACTCCCAGTCGGGCTTCACCATTCCCCCTACTCTCGGCAGAGAGCGGGCCGGCGGCGGATCGTCGCACTGATCCGTAACCCCAACCACACGTTCTCCAGCGCCCAGATCGAAAAGCATCTGGGTCACGCTGGGAGCGAGCGATACGATTCGCCGGGGATTCACCGGCACCACCACCTGGCGCCCTACGTCGTCCTGCACCCGATGGCGGGAAACTGCCTGATTGTCCTGGACTCCCAGAAGTCCAAGGGTGATGACGACGGTCACGACACCAGACTTCGGGGTGGCCAAATGACGCAGTGAGAGGCGAGGTTTCGTTGGCACGGTTTTGGCGTGGCAGGCAGTGAGGAGATTCACACACCCAGGTAGCGGCGCACCTCGTTGATGCCAGCGCCGAGGTCGAGGCCGCAGTTCGGCTCCGCCATTGTTTCGGTAATACGCCCCAACAAGATCCGCGTGATCTCACCGGGTTTGCCGTCACCGACCCGGTGGCCAGCCACGCTGGTGATGGGCATGACGAATGCGCCGGTTCCGGTCATGAAGACCTCACGGTTCTCTCCCACCAAGTCCAATGGCAGGAGAGTTGGGGATTCTTCCGTGGAATAACCCAGCTCCCGGGAGAGCGTCAGGATGGTCATTCGAGTAATCCCGTTCAGACAGAAAGTTCCCGAGGGTGTGATGACTCGGACCTTCGAGGCATCTTTCTGCCATCCTTCTTCCTTGAGGACGACGAAGATGTTGTCGACCGTGGCCTCTGCCACGAATCCATCCTGGTTCAGCATGACGCATTCAACGTGAGAGGTGCCGTTACACCCTTCTCTGAGAGCGAGGACGTTGTTGAGATAGTTGTTGCTCTTGATCCGAGGATCGAGAATGGAAGGGCCCGGCCGACGGATGGTTCTGGCAATCCCCAAGGGAATTCCACGCTCATAGGCCTCCTTGGGATAGAGCCGAATGGTCGAGACCAGGGCGAAGAGGCTGCTCCCCACGCACTTCCCCGGATTGATTCCCAAATCTCCCAGGCCCCGACTCACCACGAGCCGGATGTACGAGTTGTCCTGAGGCTCGAAATCCACCTGCCGAATTGTCTCGAGCAAGTGAAGGGTGAGGGCCAGGCGGTCGTAGGGAAGCTCGATGCCGAGCTCGCCGGCCGAACGCCACAACCTCTCCAGGTGCTCCCGCAAGAGGAAGACGCGGCCGTGCTTGATCAGAATTCCCTCGAAACAGGCGTCCCCATAGAGGATGTCGTGATCCAGGAGGGGGAGCCCAATCTCATCCAGCCGAAACACGCCGTGCCTGCGAGGAATCCCTTCCGTCGTCTCACAAGGGCTGGAATGCTGTGGATCCAGGAGAACGCGAGGCGTAATCCCCTCGACCACGGGCATGGAGACGAAGGCCCTCGCCTTCTTGCCCACCTCGAGAAGGGATTGGAGAGCACTTTCCGTGGTCGGATTCCCCAGGGGCATCAGGGTCTCTCCGGTGGCGGCGTTAAGAGCTACGGGAACTTGAATCTTATAGCCGATCCCCTCCATCAGGGTCAACGGGATGAGGGCCAAAAATTGTCACGCCCGGAGTGTCGAATTACGGCCAGACCGATCCCGACGGGCCCGAAATCGAGGCGACGATGGGAACATCCGGCACTAGAAAGGTCGTTTCACTCGCTCTCCAAGCGATTGACAAGGCGAGGGATCGGCTGAGGCACCTCGACGAGCCGGTGTCGCGACCGGGGTCGTTATTTTCGTGACGAATTCGGAGCTCCGTGGCCCGGTTCTTGCTCGAAACCTTCCAACTCCCTGCGCAGGATTCGCGGGCGGGGCGGGAACTCACCTGATAATCCTGGAGCCCTATGAACGACGCTCCATCGATCCTTCGCGAGGTTATGCTCTGGCCCCTGGGGGGAGTCGGGGTCTTCGCCTTCCTACTGGGATACCTCCTGTCTCGAATGGGCCGTTCCGAAGGGACGGCTCGCCGCGGTCTTTCCTCCGACTCCGGTGGGTATGTGGATTTGGAGGCGTACCGCGAGTCCCAGCGGGCCAAGGCTCGCGTGGAGCAGGAGAACCAGACCTTTTCGGAATTCTTCCAGCTCCTCACAGATTTCACCCGGGAGCTGGATGGGAAAATGGACGCTTCACTTCTGCCGAAGCAACTCCTGAAGATCGCGGACAAAATCTTCCTTCCGAGTCAGATCCTGATTTTTCTCACCGACCCCAACGTTCCCGGGATGCTGATCCTGAAGGAGGCGAAAAGCGCCCCCAGGGAGTTGGGGACTTCTCGAGAGGTTCCCATCGGCGAGGGGAAGATCGGGTGGGTTGCCCAGATGAAGACGACGATGGATCAGGAGGATTTCGTTCGGGAAATGCGCTCGGGCGGGGCCAACCTTGACGCCCCGGGTCATTTCCGGTTCAAAGTCGATCTTTGCGCCCCGATGCTGGGAAACAACCAGGAGACCCAGGGTGTCATTTCGGTGGGTGGGATCTCCCGCCATCCCAAATTCGAAAAGCGGCTGCTCTCGATGATTGCCGATCTGGGAGCCATGTCCTTGATGAACCGCCGGCTGATGGATGAGCAGAGGAGCAAGGCCAATTCCGATGGCCTGACGGGGCTCATCACCAAGCGCTATCTTCAAGAGCTGCTGGGTGAAGCCATCCACAAATCGGAAGTGCTGCATTCCCCAGTTTCCTTGTTTATCTTCGATCTGGATCATTTCAAGAAACTCAACGACACGCATGGACACCTCACCGGAGATCGGGTCTTGAAGGAGACTGCTGAAGTCATCCGGAAGACCATTCGGGAGGGGGACATTTCCGCCCGCTGGGGCGGAGAAGAGTTCCTCCTGATCCTCCCCGGGACACCCAAAGATGGCGCCCTGCTCGCTGCGGAGAAGGTTCGAGACGCCCTGGCCCGGCATGTCTTTCACGACGACGAAGGGGACCCCATCGGCAAGGTGACCCTCAGCGGAGGCGTCGCCGCTTTCCCCGATGACGGCCGTACCCAGTCGGAACTCGTGGGAGCGGCGGACGAGGCGCTTTACCGCGCCAAGCGCGCGGGCAGGAACAAAGTCCTCAAAGCCGAGCCGAAATTCCTCTCCGAAGCGGGGGAGGAGACGCTCCTCGGTAACGAGAGTGGCGGAGCTGCCTGAGGCAGGGGAGTAGCTGATGTCCTCTCGGGCTAAAGTCGTGTGTCCACCGGAGCGGAAGTCTTCCCGATTGGGGAAGAAGAGCCCGCGGCTGATTTCCCACCTGCTCTATGACCAGGTCACGGATCTGCCCACGCTGCCGTTGTTCCTGGGCCGAATTCGCCGGGAGCTGAAGCGCCGGAGCGCGCTGGGTCTCATTACCCTGAACGTCATCCAGAATCAGTGGATCGAGCAGATTCTCGGCTGGGAGGCGTTCGACGCACTGATTCGAGACCTGGCCCGGTTTCTCAAGCAGATGAAACCGGTGGTTCTAAGGGATGAGGATGTCGTCTCGGAGCTGATCATCAGCGGAAACGCTTTTGTCATCCTCCTGGCCCCTCCCCGGGACCAGAAGGTGATGACGTATGCGGACATGGATAAAGTCCGCCGCCGCATCGAATCCCACCTGCGCCCCTTCCTGACCCGCCGTCTCTCCGATCTGGGGACACAGAAACTGGAGCTCTCCATGGGTTGCGCCATCCTTCAGGGCGGCGGTGACGCCCATCGGATCGAGCACAGCGTTTACCAGACTCTGGATGCGGCTTTCCTGGATGCGATCCATCAGCAGCGGCGGGAGGCCAGGAAGGAGACGCGACAACTCCGGGAACTGCTGCGGCTCGGGAGCATCTCCACGGTCTACCAACCGGTGGTGGACCTGGAAGGACGCCTCATCCTCGGGTACGAAGCACTTTCCCGTCCCGAGCGAAGTGACTTCCAGAATCCGGAGCACCTTTTCAGGGTCGCGTATGCCTGCGAGGAGGTGTGGGCACTGGAACGGCTCTGCCGGAGCAAGGCGATGGAAAACTTGAAAGCTCTGGAGCCGGGGCAGCTACTGTTTCTCAATATCGAGCCGGAATCGGTCTATGACCCGGAGATGCGCGCCCAGATGGACGGAAGGCTCTTGAAGGAAACCGGAGTCACGCCGGATCGGATTGTTCTGGAGATCACGGAGCATGCAGCCGTCAAGGACTTCCCGCTGTTTCGCCAGGCGCTGCGCTATTTCCAGAATCAGGGATTCCAGCTGGCGATGGACGACGTGGGCTCTGCGTACTCGGGTCTGAAGACGATCGCTGAGATTCGCCCTGATTTCATGAAAATCGATATGAGCCTGACACGCGGCGTGCACGCCAATGACATCAAGCGGGAGCTTCTGTCGACGATTTGCAAGTTTTCAAGAACCACGGGGATCACGGTGATTGCCGAGGGGATCGAAGAGGCGGAGGATCTGCGCACTGTCCGGGAGATCGGAATTCGCTTCGCACAAGGGTATCTGCTGGCGAAGCCGGCCCATCCCTTCCCCGAAGTGGATTTCATCCGGATCCCCGGGTAGCCGGCAGCGCTTGTTACGGTGGAGAGAGCGGTCAGACGGCTTTCTTGACGTTGAGAGCGGACCAGGCGCTCATGATGAGATAAGTCCGCGCGCTCTCGACCTCAATCCACTTCCGGTAAACCTTCCGTCGCTCGGGGTCGATCTGGTAGCTGGTGTTGTCGTAGGCGAACTCGACGATGCTGGTAACGGGCACGGGGCGCTTCGGGGTTCCCTTTTTCATTTCGCCTCCTCAGGACAGTCTTGCCCTCAACGGGAGCAATCCGTCTGCCAGCTACCCCAGATTCGGGACCTGTCTCGATGATTTCCCCTCCTTAACTTCTAAGCCGCTGCAATTCATAGTGTTAGGCGATAGCTGACCCGGCGCCATCCGGGCTGCCGAGAAACTCGGAGGCGCTAACTCGGCCAGGTTGGCCGGATCAAGGCATTGTTAAAGTCGGTCAAAATAGCGCAGTTCCCCTTGCGGGGAGAACGGCCCGACCCATATAATCCTGTTCTCATGAACCCTGAAGCGCGACGCATCCTGGTGCTGGATCCTGACGAGGAGTCGGGGGCGGAGGCCCTTCGGGAACTGGGAAGGGATGGCTACCAGGTCACGGCGGTTCTCACCCTTAAGCGGGCCCTTGCGCTGATGGCACGCCAGGAATACGACCTGGTGGTGGTCGCTCTGGGAGTGGCGGGCCTGACAACCCGCAAGCTCCTGGGGCGAATCAGGGAATCGGCTCCCCGAGTCCCGCTTTTGGCGCTGGTCCAGTCGGGCCGCACCGAGCAGGCGGTGCGTGCCCTGAAGGGTGGTGCCGAGGATTACCTGACGAAACCGGTGGACCCTTACGATCTGAAGAGCCGCGTGGGAAGGATTCTTGAAAGAAGGGATTTGGCCGACCGGCTCACCCACCTCCAGACCGCACTCACCCAGCGATATGCCTTGACCAGCATCGTTCAGCACTCACCAGCCATGAAGGGGGTCGTCCAACGGATATCCCAGGTCGCACCCGCCAGCAGCACGGTGTTGATCCTGGGAGAAAGCGGCGTGGGAAAGGAGCTGGTGGCGAAAGCCATCCACTTCAACAGTCCTCGGCGTCATCGCCCGTTCCTTGCCATCAACTGCTCCGCCATTCCCGCCAACCTCATCGAGAGCGAGCTCTTCGGGCACGAACGCGGGGCATTTACGGGCGCCGTGGAGCGCGTCCGCGGAAAATTCGAGATGGCGGAGGGAGGCACCATCTTTCTGGACGAGGTGGGTGAGATGGACCCCCAAACTCAGGTGAAGCTCCTCCGGGTGCTGGAAGAGCGCGAATTCATGCGCTTGGGCGGGAGCCGGAACATCCGGATCGATGTCCGGGTACTCGCCGCTACCAACGCGTCGCTCCAGCAGAAAATCAGGCAGGGCAGATTCCGAGAGGACCTCTATTTTCGACTTCAGGTCATCACACTTCAAGTTCCCCCACTGAGGGAGAGAGCCGCCGATCTTTCGGAGCTCGTCCGATTTTTTCTGGATTCTCTGTCCCGGACCAATGGCGTGCCCATTCCGGAAATTGCCCCCGAGGTCCTATTTCTGTTGAGGAGCTACCCCTGGCCGGGAAACGTACGCGAGCTGAAAAACCTCCTGGAGAGCCTGGTGGTGACGCTTCCGGGACAGCGGATTGAAGCGGCGGATCTTCCGCCGGCGATTCGCGGAGAGCAGGCGTTGGAGGCCATTTTCCCCAGCGTGGAAGCCGGGATGACCTTGAGAGAAATGGAACGGGAGCTGATCCAGAAGACGCTGGCCAACACGGATGGCAACCGAACTCGTGCCGCCAGGATTCTTGAGATCGGGGTTCGGACTCTCCAGCGAAAAATACGAGAATACGGTCTGCGCTGAAGGAATCCGGATCCCTGGCGAGCTGGCATCGCAATCCGCCTTTCTGCTTGTCCCACCTGACCGTCCCGCACCCCCACCGAGCGATTCAGCGAACCTCGTGGATCGTGCTATTCTTCCCCGTCGGGGAGGAGAGTCTTGATCACCGGTTACAACACCGACGTAGAGCAAAACGGCCGGATTTACCATGTCCAGACCGAGGACAAGGGAATCGGCAATCCCACCATCGAATCCCTGATCTATTTGGGCGGTGAGATTCTCGCCTCCCACCGCAGTTCCTACGAGGACCTGCTTCCCTCCGGACCCGATCCGAAAGCCCTGACGGCGCGTCTGGAGGCCCAGCATCAACGCATGATCCTCAACGTGCGACAGGGCCGCCACGACCCTGGGGGGATGAAGGCTTTCGGTGAAGGCATCATTTCCGATCGTGGATTCGAGGAGGTCGTTCTGGATTACCTTTCTCGGGAGCTGGCATCGGAGGCGCTTCAGGTTATTCTCGAGAACCCGATGCAATTCGCCGCAGGGACCCGCCACGATCTCGTTGTGCGGGCCCGGGGCGATCTCTCCTCCCTCCCTGTGAAAAACGTCAGCATCGCTGTGAGTCTGTTGACTCCTGTGGAGAAGCCCCACTTGCTGACTGAGGGCAAGACCGACGGCCAGGGATTTTTTCGCAGCAGCGTGTTGATTCCGCCCGTCGGGGAAGGCAGCGCCGCGGTTCTGCTCAACGCCACCCTGAAGGAGGAACGAGTGGAGTTGAAATGGCTGGTGGCGAACGCGGAGGGGCCGGGGGGATGACGATCGTCGTCAACGGAGAACCGAGGGAAGTTCCGGAAGGGAGCACCGTCACGAATCTCCTGCGCCTCCTGGAGCTTCCCGAGGGGAGAATTGCGGTGGAGCGGAATCGCGAAATAATCCCGCGCAGCCTTCATTCACAGACGCAGCTGTCGGAGGGAGATCGCATCGAGTTGGTGCGGTTCGTGGGGGGTGGATGAAATCCGAAACGGCCGATGGGAAGAACGCCGGAACCGGGAGACTTCACCTGGGCCACTCCAGCTTCGGCTCCCGCCTTCTTCTTGGAACGGGAAAATATCCTTCCGAGCAGCTGATGCAAGAGGCCCTGGAAGCCTCCGGCACCGAAATCGTCACCGTTGCGGTGCGGCGGGTGGATGTCTCGAAGAGAGGCCATGGCTCGCTCCTGGATTTCATCGATCCCCGCCGCTATACGCTCCTCCCCAACACCGCGGGCTGCACCTCGGCCGAGGAGGCGGTCCGTACGGCCCGCCTCGCCCGCGAGGCCGGCCTTTCATCCCTTATCAAGCTCGAAGTGATCGGAGATGCGAAGACGTTGTTCCCGGACCTCGAGGGCTTGCTCCAGGCGACTCGCATTCTGGTCGCCGAGGGATTCACGGTTCTACCTTACACATCCGACGACCTGGTGACGGCGAAGAAGCTACGCGATCTAGGAGCGGCGGCCATCATGCCGCTGGGGGCGCCCATCGGATCGGGGCTGGGAATCCAGAACCGGACTCACCTCAGAATCCTCCTTCAGGAGATTCGCGACATCCCGATCATCGTGGATGCCGGTGTGGGAACCGCATCGGATGCGGCTATCGCCATGGAGATCGGGTGCGACGGGGTGCTGATGAACACAGGCGTGGCCGGCGCCAAAGAGCCGGTTCGCATGGCGCGGGCGATGCGCTTGGCCGTGGAGGCCGGGAGGCTGGCCTTCGAAGCCGGGCGAATCCCCAAAAAGCTCTACGCGTCCGCCAGCAGCCCCGAGGATCAGATGATCGAGTAACTCCGCTGCGAAGGATTCGAAGGGATTGGGATTCGTCGAGAACTAGTAGTGGTACTCTAGCCCCACCTGGAAAATCCTCCCATAGTCCACGTTCACCGGCTGGCCTGCCGATGAGCCGAACGTGTCTACTCCCACCACATTCAGGTTGTTCATCAGGTTAAATACCTGGCCCGTCACGCGAATCTGGCTACGCCCGACGGCGAAGTTGCGGGAAAGGGAGATGTCGAGGCTCCGAATCGGGGTCTGCCGCTGGGAGTTCTTCCCCTGGCTGGGATCGATCACGACTCCGATTCCGGGGGAGAAAACCGTGGGGCTATAAAGCGCCCCGGACAGGTAACGGTAAATGACTGTGAGATCCAGCCGGGCCGGAAGCTTCCACAGCCCCGAGAAGTTCACCACGTTGGGACGGTCGTAGCGCAGCCGGGTGAAGTCCAACGAACGTGCGTCCTGGCGCTTCTCGAAGCCGAAATCGGTGGCGGTGTCCCCCTCCACTCGGGACCGCGTATAGGAGGCCAGGGCCTCGAAGCGGTGGCTGAAGGCCTTGCGGAATACCAGCTCCGCCCCGGAGTAGCGGGAATTGCCCTGGCTGTCGAACACCACGGCGCCAGTGGCGCCCGGCGACACGTTCAGTCCGGTCAGATCGGTGGTGATCGTGGTCCTCAGCTGGTTGGTTCCTTTCCAGCGGGTATACGAGAGACCGATGGCCAGATCCCAGGGGAGCGATTTCTCGAAACCCAGGGTCATGGAGTCCCGGTAGGGCGAATGGAGAGGTCCGTCCACCACATAGTCGTAGACGTAAAACGGAGCGGACTCGTAGTAGCTCGCCGGGTTGTTGATATCGTCCGTGAAGACCGCCGTCGTTTGATAACCGTCGGATCGGGCGAAGTCCACGAAATCGGCGAAGACGTTATCGTAGTAGCGGCCCCAGTTCCCGTAAATCTTCATGTTCCCCTTGCCCTGGGGATCGAAGGAGACTCCCAACCTGGGAGCCAGGTTCTTGTCGCCGATGAGCGACTGATAGTCCATCCGAAGACCCGCATCGGTCGTCCAGTGCGCGTTGGGAGTCCAGGTGTCCTGGGCAAAAACCGAGACTTCCCGGTCTTTCTGGTCGGTCTTCTCCGGTGCCAGATAGTCGTACTTCAAAAAATATTCATAGCCGAAGTAAGCGCCCCCCGGCTCGAAGTCCGGAGGGGGTAGGTAGTCGGTAATATCCAGAAAAGTCGGATTGGACCGATTCACGCCGGTGAAATCCACGAACGAATAATCCAGCCCCGCCTTCACGGTGTGCGAGGAGGCCACCTTGAGAGTCACCGCCTCACTCACCCGGGCTCTCATCGTGGAGCGATCTTGATCGTTGGGATAGGCGCCGGCAAAGGCCTGGGCGGAATTGCTCGTCCCGATGCCATCGGAGGGATCCCCGTCGGAAAGGGTGATGGTGAAGGCGCCCAAGGTGGGGTCCACCGGCCGTGCCGTCAGGTACTGATGGTGCAGGAACAACTGGCTTTCGAGGAAGGCTCCTGGGCTGAAGATGTGGGTCTCGCGGGCCTGAAAGAGATAGCCGCCCTGCGTCTGGTTGTAATTGGTGCCCGGCGCGAAGCGGGCATCGGTGAGGACGTCGCTGAAACGGGCCGGATCCGTGGCCAGGTTGAAAACCACAGCATCGTCCGGGCTCACCTGCCAGGTGGCTTTGAACTGGAAGTTGTAGCGATCGCCGCGGCTCATGCTGCTGTTGAAGATGGAGCCCACGTCCTCCTGCCAGTACTGGAAGGAGGAGAAGTACCAGAGGCGATCCTTCACGATAGGACCTCCGATCGCGACTTCCTGCCATTGCTGAGTCTCGGGGCGTGGGTTGTGGTTGTTGGTGGAAATTCCGTCGGAGTCCCCTGCGGCGATTACTTGGTCGTAGTCCTTCAAGCTACTGGCAAAATCGGAATTGCGAAAGAAGCCTGAATAGAACAGCTGGAATTCATTGGTGCCCGACTTGGTCACGATGTTGGCGATTCCACCCGACTGTTCACCGTATTCGGCCTGGAAGCCGCCTCGGTTCAGCTCGAACCGCTCGATGGAATTCTGATTGACGTTCAAGCCGAAGGTGCCGGTCACGGGGTCGTTGATCGTGGCACCGTCCAGCCGAAACCCATTCTGTGTGGTGCGGCTGCCACGAATGTGGTACTGCGCCAGGCTGAAGCCCTGATCGTTGCTGACACCGGGAAACAGGGTCAGGATCTGCTGGTAGCGCCTGGCGATCAGGGGGATGTTGTTGATGTACCCGGCGTCCAGGACATTTCGATCGGAAGTAACATCCGTCTCCAGCAGGCTCTTTTCGGCCACGACCACCACTTTTTCCTGCATTCCGTGTTTGAGGATGACGTCGAAGCTCCGACTCTCGCCCGGGTTGAGATGGATCTCTTGCATTTCGTAGGGGGGATACCCGATGAGATTGACCTTCAAGATGTAGCTTCCCACGGAAAGCGCCGAGAAGGAGAACCGTCCCTCGCCGCTGCTGATGAGCTCCCTTCGTGTGTTGGTGCTGGAGCTCAGGAGGACGACGCTGGCGCCGGGAATGAAATTGCCGGCGTCGTCGAGTACGTATCCGTCGATCGAGGCGGTGATGTTTGCCTGAGCCAGGGCCCCGGCGATCGATCCTGCGAAGAGCAGGGTGAAGGCCAGAACCGTGCGAGCGAGCCGGCTCTTCGAAAGCATTGGTTCCATCCCCCTTTTTCCCTAGTCCCTCTGCCACTGAGCGAGCCCTGCCGTAGGGCGGCAAGAACAACAATATAAATAGTCAAAAATGAATATCAGTCAAGTACAAAGTTAGCTTGTCAAAATAATGGATGGCTATTCAGTCAAGCCCTGTGACTCAGGGATTGCTTGACTTAAAATTTCACAGATTTCTCAAAATATCCATGTTGCTTATCTTGTAAGATTTTTTATTACAATGTTTAAGCACGTGTTGCTGAAATGACAATTATCCATATATTTGTTCAGGTGCTTTGAGCCCATTACTTCGCGAAAGGCTCCCGAGATGCGTCCTCCCAAGGGAAGGGCTTTTCTCCTGCTTTTTCTCTCCCTGCTCGTGGTGGGAACCTCCGCCCGCTCCGATCCCCGCAAGACGGTTGTGGTCGTGAAAAGCCGCAATCTGGTGCCCTACAACCAGGCGGTGGAGGGACTGAAAAAGACGTTTGCCTCCCGCGAAGTGTCCGTCCAGATCCGCGAGGTGGAGCTTCCTTCAGAGCCGCTGAAGGAAGAGACCTTCCTGCGCTCCATCGAAAAATCTCAGCCCGACCTGGTGGTCACCGTGGGTACCCAGGCCACCCTCTCCGTGATCCGCCATATCAAGGGCGCCCCAGTCGTCTTTTCACTGGTGTTGTTCTCCGGAGAGTCCGAATCTCTGCTAGAAAAGAGACCTGCCAACGTCACCGGGGCCGCCATGGACATTCCCATCGGGCACCAATTCCAGCGCCTGCGCGAGATCATCCCGGACCTCAAGAGGGTCGGAGTCATCTTCAACCCCCTGAACTCCATGGGAGAGATTGAGCAGGCCCGCCGAGCGGCGCGCGACAGCGGGCTTACCTTGGTGGAGATTCCTGTCACCAGTGAGTCGGAAGTCCTTCAGCAGGCCGAGGGACTGAAGGGGAGAGTGGATGTGCTCTGGTCGGTCGCCGACAGCACCGTATTCACTCCGCGAAGCGTGGACTCCATCTTGCTGCTCACCCTGCGCGACGGCATCCCTTTCGTCGGGCTCTCCCCTTCGTTTGTCAAGGCCGGAGCCCTGCTCTCCTTCTCCTGCGATTATGAAGACGTCGGCTCCCAGTCGGCCGAGCAGGCCCTGGAAATCCTCGCGGGGAAACCCCCCGCGGAGGTGTCGGTGGTTTTTCCCAGGCGGATATCTCTGTTCCTGAATTTGAATACCGCCCGGGCCATCCATCTGGAAATCTCACAGAAGCTCCAGTCCCAGGTGGAGTTCGTTCGATGAGGGAATCCCGGGTGTTGGGCGGGGCCATCCAGAGGCTGTCAAACTTCAGCAGGGGGCTGAGGGGGAAGTTCATCCTCCTCATCTCAGCGCTGCTGATCACGACGTCGATGGCTCTGGGGTGGATTTTCCTGGTCCGGGAGGTTCGAGACGAAGCAACCAAGCTTAGCCAGAAAGGCTCCCTGCTCCTCCGGAATATGGCAATCGATGCCGAGCTGGGAGTGTTCACCAGGAATCAGGAGTCGCTGGCTTCTCTCTCCCGGGAAATCCTGCGGGATGAGGATGTGGCCTTTGTGGTGATCTTGGACGAGCACGGCCAACCGCTTTACACCCGAGCCCGGGACGGGTACCGGGTGCCCCCGCTGTCGAGCCTGAAAGGGGCCCAGTCGCAAAGATTGAATGAAGGCCACTCCGGGGCCGGCGAGCCGTACCTCTATCGGGAGCCGGAGCGCCGGGAGGAGTTCTACCTCCTCCAGATTTCGGTGAGCACTCAACGAAAGGTGAACGTGGGCGAGGAGATCGGCTTTCTCCCTGAACCGGACGCGGTCCGGGCGGGAGATCGAGAGGGGATCGGGTCGATCTACCTGGGGGTGAGCACCCGAGGCATGCGCAGCAATATCCGCCGGCTGGAAAGGGCCTTGGGATTCGCCACCCTGGCGGTGATCGTCATCGGAATCCTCCTGACGGTGCTCCTGGTTCGGATCATCGCGGATCCGGTGAATCAGCTGGTGGAGGCCACTCGGAGAATTGCCCGGGGCGACCTGGATGTGCTGCTTCGGGTGGACTCGCAAGACGAAATCGGCGAGTTGGCGAAGAGCTTCAATCAGATGACGCTCAAGCTCCAGAAGTCACGGGAGGAGCTGGAACAGACGAATCTCCAGCTGGAGCAGATGGTCCAGGAGCGAACGCGGGAGCTCGAGGAAGCCCAGAACCAGCTGGTCCAGGCGGAGAAAATGTCGGTGGTGGGCCAGTTGGTTTCAGGAGTTGCCCACGAGCTGAACAACCCCTTGGCGGGAGTGCTCGGGTACTCCCAGCTGCTGCTTCGAATGGACCTCTCCGAGGAAGTGCGACGGGGCCTGGACAAGATTGAATCCGAGGCGGAGCGCTGTCGTCGGATTGTCCAAAACCTGCTGATCTTCGCACGCAAGAACAAACCGCAAAAACGCCCGGTGGACCTGAATTCCATGCTGGAGAGCGTTCTGGAGCTCAAGGCCTACCAGTTCAAGGTTGACAATGTTCGGATTGTGCGGGAGTTGCAGAAGAGCCTGCCTCGTACCATGGCAGACGCTTCCCAGCTCCAGCAGGTCCTCATGAACATCGTCCACAACGCCCAGCAGGCCATGGGAGAGCGGAAAGGTTCCGGAGTTCTCACGGTAAGAAGCCGGCATCAGGAGGGGAGGATCCGCCTGGAGATCCGCGATACCGGTCCGGGCATAGCCCCGGAGAATTTGACCCGCATCTTCGACCCCTTCTTCACCACGAAGGAAGTGGGCCAGGGGACGGGGCTGGGGCTCTCCATCTGCTATGGAATCGTCCAGGAGCATCGAGGGCGGATTTGGGCGGAGAGCCGCGTCGGCGAGGGAAGCACGTTCCATCTGGAAATCCCGGTGCAGGTGGAAGAGGGGATTCCCATGGAGGAGAAGCCTGCCTTGAGAGGCGCCGCTCCGGCGCTCGAGCCTCCGGCGGCCCCGACGGGTGACACCGCCCGGATCCTGGTGGTGGATGACGAACCCTCCATCGTGGACATCTTGTACGACGTCCTGCGGATGGACGGCCACCAGATCGAAACGGCCATCAACGGCCGCCTCGCCCTGAGCAAGCTGACCTCTGGGTCCTTCGACGTGGTGATTTCGGACCTGAAGATGCCCGGAATGAGTGGCCAGGAGCTGTACCGGCACCTGCAGGAATCCGAATCGGCGCACCTGAGCCGGATCATCTTCACCACGGGAGACGTGGCCAATCAAGACACCCAGAGCTTTCTGCAGGAGTCACGCACTCCCTATCTCCAGAAGCCCTTCAACCTCAATGAGGTTCGGCGGCTGGTGCAGGAGATCCTCGCGTCCCGAAAAAGGACACGCACCGATCTTCCCATCATTCTTCCCGGCGGCTCTCGCGATCCTGGTCGCGCTTCTTGATGGCTTCGCGCTTGTCGTAGAGCTTTTTCCCCTTGGCCACCGCAATCTCCACCTTTACCCGTCCCTTCTTTAGATACAGGCGCAGAGGAACCAGGGTGAGTCCCGAGAGCTTTCGTCGCCGGTCGAGCCTACGAATTTCGTCTCGATGGAGCAGGAGCTTGCGCTCCCTCAAAGGGTCATGGTTCTGGGTGTTTCCATGCGTATAGGGCGAGATGTGGCAGTTCAGCAGCCAGACTTCTCCTTTGCGCAGGATGGCGTAGCTGTCCTTGAGATTGGCCCGGCCCTGACGAAGGGATTTGACCTCGGTGCCGGTGAGGACCATCCCGGCTTCCATCCGCTCTTCAATAAAATAATTGTGACTCGCCTGGCGATGCGTCGCGAGGTTCTTGAGGTCTTTGTTGTCGTCCACGAGTGCCCTCGATAGCCCGCCCCGCGGAAGACGCCGGGGAGCGGGACGTGACTTAGAGTAACCGAAAAGCCGAAAAGGCCGCCACGGCTTCCTTGACAGTGCCCCTCCCGTGGACAAGAATCACTTCTAGTGGTGGCTGCCGGTTCGCGAATTCCGGTGCGGCAGGGAACCGGCGGCGGGTTGCCGGACACGAGCAGCGATAGCGGGGGAAGCGCCATGGCGGAATTGGAACAAGGTGACGCCGATCACGGGTGCGGCGGATGTTCCGTGGGAAGCGCCCGGGAAGTGGCGGTGGTCGGAATCCGGTTTCACAATCTGGCGAAAGCGGAGCACTTCAGCTCCGAAGGATTCGAGCTGGAAATCGACGAGCCGGTGGTGGTGGACAGCGATGACGGGGAGCGCTTCGGGACCGTCTCCGAGGCCACCAGCCGAATCCGAGGTGGTTGTGGAGTGGGGTGCATGAAGCGGGTACGCCGCCGGGCCACTCCCCAGGACACAGAAATGGACCAGAAAAATGCCGCTCGGGAGAAGGAAGCCTTGGGCTACTGCAGGGAACGCGTGGACCAGCGCGGCCTTCCCATGAAGCTCGTCTCGGCGGATCACACGCTGGACGGACGGAAGTTGACCTTCTACTTTACCTCCGAGGGAAGGGTGGATTTTCGGGAGTTGGTGCGGGATCTGGCCCAACGTTTTCATACCCGGATCGAAATGCGCCAGATCGGGGTGCGAGATGAATCGGGCGTCAAGGGCGGTTATGGGCCGTGCGGACGAAACCTCTGCTGCTCGAGCTTCCTGAAGGAGTTTGCTCCGGTCTCGATTCGCATGGCCAAGGAGCAGAATCTCAGCCTCAACCCCTCGAAGATCTCCGGAATGTGCGGCCGCTTGATGTGCTGCCTGCGCTACGAGCATAGCAGCAAGGAGTCTTCGCCCGAATCGGGGGCCCACGCTCCGGCTTGAGATTCCGATCTGTTCTCATTCTTCCTCGTTGGAAGCTTGTGCCGTGGTTTTGCCAAGATCGGGACGGGAGATCCGATAGACCTCTCGGCGTAGGAGAGAGAAGCGCTGCGCCACGCTCCGGACGGCGTCGCGGTGTGACAGCCCTCGGTGGATCTCTTCCTCCACCGCCTTGCGAATATCCAGATCCACGCCGCTTCCCGGCCGGATCTCTTCAGCCCCTTCCACCACCAGGGTAATCTCCCCCCTCACGGCCTGACCCTCCAGGCCCGACGCCAGATCCCGAAGTCGACCGCGGCGGAATTCCTCGTGCAGTTTGGTCATTTCCCGGCAAAGCGCCGCGCGCCGGTCTCCCAAAATTGCCGCCATCTCCTCCAGGCTACGCCGGACGCGGTGCGGCGAATCGAAGCACACCAGCGTCTCCTTCCGGTCTCGCATCTCCTCGAACAGCCTTTGCCTATCGGAGCTGCGATGCGGCAGGAACCCCAGGAAAAGGAATCGATCGGAGGGGAGCCCCGAGACAATCAGGGCGGTCAGCGGTGCGGATGCGCCGGGGACAGGCACCACCGGGATGGCGCTTTCCGAGGCGGCCCGGACCAGGCTGAAGCCCGGATCGGAGATGACGGGAGTTCCTCCGTCGGTGACCAGCGCCAGGTCCTCTCCGGCAAGGAGTCGCCGGATGAGGCCCTGGAGGACCCGGTGCTCATTGAACTGGTGAAAGGCGAGGGTGGGTGTGGAGATTTCATAATGGCGCAGCAACTTTGCCGTTTGGCGCGTATCCTCGCAAGCGATGCGATTGACTTGCCGCAGAACTCTCAAGCCCCGCAGCGAAATGTCCTCGAGGTTTCCGATGGGTGTGGCCACCAGGTAGAGCGTTCCCGATTTCCCCACCATGCTACGTCCCCCAGTCCCTGGGGTAACGGAAATCCACTCCGATGGTGCGCTGCGAGACCTTCGCAATGAGCGGCATGCGCCGCTTATACTGGGAGCGCCGGATCATCTCGGTGACTTGGCGGACCATTTTCCTGGGAAAGCCGGCGCGCACCGCCACTTTCTGAGGGCCGCGCAGGTCCACGAGAAGGTAAAGAAGGCGATCCAGGCGGCTGTAGGAAAACCCGATCTCCGTTTCATCCGTCTGTCCGGGATAAAAGCCGGCGCTGGGGGCCTTCCGGAGGACCCGGGAAGGAAGGCCCAGGTGGCGGGCAAGCTGGCGGACCTGAGTCTTGTAGAGATCTCCCAAGGGATTCAGAGCGCAGGCCAAATCCCCATGAAGGGTGCCGTACCCCAAGAGCAGCTCCGTCTTGTTGCTCGTGCCGAGGACCAGGGCCCGTTCGGAGGCGGAGAGATCGTAAAGAATGGACATCCTCTCGCGGGCCATCTTGTTGCCCCGGCGAAGCCGATCCGCCGCGGGGCAGCTTGAGAAATAGGCATCCACCATGGGGGAGATGTCCTTCTCCACGCGCCGAACTCCAAAGAGATCAAGGACCCTCTCCGCGTCCCGGGTGCCGGAAGAATGACTCGCCCGGTAGGGGAGCACCGCACCCAGCACCGACTCAGACCCAAGGGCCCTGACAGCCAGGGCCAGCACCACCGCCGAATCGATCCCTCCAGACACCCCAATCACGGCGCGACGCCGGTCCGTGCGCAGTATCTCCAGGCGCAGAAAATCTACCAGTAGGGACTCCGTGAGGCCCGCATGGATGGAAAGCCGGATGGGAAAATCTTGGGTTCTGGAGGGCTGCTTCACGACGGGGGTGAGTCTAGGTCCCTCTGCAGGGCCCTGTCAACAATGGCATTGCGCCATCACGGGGCTCCCGCTATAATGCATCTTTCCTCGCCCACGAGTGGATGCCAGGAGACGGGACCGGATGATCCCTGCCACACAACTACGCACCGGAATGGCCATTCTGCATGAGGGAAACCTCTGTCGGGTGATGAAGGTTCAGCACATCACGCCGGGTAACTGGCGCGGCATGGTCCAGGTCAAACTCCGCAATTTGAAGACCGGCAACAGCCTGGAGTATCGGTTCCGATCGGAAGATCGAGTGGAGCGGGCCAGCCTCGAGCAGCACGAGGTGGAGTTCCTCTACAAAGACAACGATGGATACCACTTCATGAACACTGAATCGTACGAGCAGTTTTCCCTGACGGAGGAGCTCCTGGGAGACAATGTTTTCTATCTGACTCCGAACATCAAGATTCAGATGGAGCTCAATGAGGGAAACCCCGTGGGGATAGAGATGCCCCTCACGGTCGACCTCAAAGTAGTGGCAACCGATCCCGGATTGAAGGGAGCGACTGCCACCAATTCCGGCAAACCGGCCACTCTCGAGACCGGATTGGTGGTTCAGGTTCCTCAGTTCATCTCGGAAGGGGAGACCATTCGTGTGGATACCGCCGAGGGAAAGTACCTGGAGCGGGCCAAGTAACTCCTCGACCTCGCCAGCTCAGAAGCGGCCGGCGGCCCTTTCCTTGGCCGGAAGGATCTCCAGGCAGGTCGTCCACCAACCAGTCAGGATCGTCTCGACAAACTCTTCGGGGAGCCTCTCCGCTCTCATCTCCCGCGCCAGCCGCTCGAAATCGTAAACCACCGGCACGAACTCCACCTCCAAACCGTCTCGATGCGTCAGCAGGGTGTAATAGACCGCGGTCCTCCCGTTGTTGGGAGGTCGGCCGATGGCGCCCACGTTGACCACGTCCCGGCCCCCCGGCAGGCTGCGTCGCCAATGCAGCCCCGTGTGGGTCACCAGGAGAAGTTCCGTCCGATGCTCCCCGAGCATGCGGGAGAGAAAGGCGACCGGAGAGGTGGAATACCAGAGGAATTCGTTGATTCGGCGGGGAGAGCCGTGGGCCATCAGGACCTTGCGACCTCCGAATTCGAGACGCAGCATTGCGGGGAGGGTGGCCATCCATTTCTTGGCGGAGTCCGAAGTGTTCCGGTTGGTGTAGTCATAGGAAATCTGAGCGAAATGGTTGTCCCTCGGGTCGGTGTATCCGCAGTTGCAGTCGGCGCGCCCGGAGGAGAGGGACTCTTCATAGTTACCCAGGATGGTCGTGACACGGTAGCTCTCCAGGATGGGGAAAACCCGCTCAGGGTGCGGACCGAAGGCTCCCAAATCACCCAGGCAATAGAGGCTCTGTGCACCCCGGGCAAGCGCGTCGCGGCAGGCCGCCACCAGGGCCAGATAGTTGCTGTAAACCCCTCCGAATACCGCAATCCTCTCTGTCACGGCGCTCCTCATGTTCGGCAAGTCACACCCAGCACATGGCAGGTGTAGCAGGCGGGATAGGCCAGCTGGAATGGCCGCAGCGTTTCACGGAGAGTCTGGCCCATCCGCGCGGTGGGGAAATCGATCAGGATGGGACAGACGTAGACTCCCTGGCTGGTGACCATGCGGCCGCTCCCGCACTGCAGTTTCTCCGGATCCACCGTCGTGCCCGGTTCCAGGCGCTCCCAGGGCTGGTAACCTCGCTCCCGGCGCTCCTCGGCTCCCATCCGGAACAGGGAGAGAACTTTCAAGCGCGGCTTGGAGATTCCCACGCAGCGAAGCTGTTCCATGAAGCGCTCCCGGCCCGAGGGAGAGGCAACCCCCTCCGCCAGCTCGGTGACGGTCAGAACGGGATTCAGCCCCGCCTCCCAGAGTCGACGCACTCCCATCATCGCGCGGTTGAAGGTCCCCATCCCACGGATTCGATCATGATCCCCGGGCCCCCACCCGTCCACGCTGATTCGCACGTCCAGGGAGTACTCGGAGCTGCGCTCCAGCGCCTTCAGCTTTGCGCAGCGTCTGGGGTCGAGAAGCAACCCATTGGTAAGGACGGTGGCCGGACCCAGCTGAAGCGTCTCCTCCAGAATCGGGAGCATCTCGCGGTTCATGAAGGGCTCCCCGCCCGTGAAGTAATACTCCCGCACCCCAAGCTCTTCCGCCTCTTTCAAGTAGCGGCGCACCGTCTCAAGCGTGAGCATGGCGTGGCTATGGTTGTGGGGAGAGCAGGCGATAAAACAATGGGTGCAACGCAGATTGCAAACCGTTCCCGCTACCTGAAACCAAAGGGTGTCCAGTGCCAGCAGGGGAACCGAGGGAAAGCTCTCGGGCTGGCTCTCGGTCATGCCGGAATGGTCTCGGTGGAAACGAAAAGATCCAGGTCGCTCCGGCCCTGGATGAGCCGGAAGGCGTCTCTCACTTGCTCGAAACCGGCGCGGAGCAGGAAGGTGGAGTTCCTCCCGTAGCTCTTGGATCCGAGAATGAAAAAGCCGGGCTCGGGATTGAGAAGGGCCTCGGCGCCCTGGCCGCCCACGGAAAGGCAATCCGCGGTCCCCTGAGACAACAGAGCGGCTGCAAGCTTCATGGGGCCGGAAGAGGCATAGCACTCGTGGATCTGCAGCTCCGCGTAGAGCGCTCGGTCCGGCTGGTATCCCACATTCGCAAGAATCCGGTCCACGAGGTGGCGCTCTTCTCCTTTGGCAGAGCCGAGATGAACCTCCAGAGATCCATCTTCAAGCGGCCGGATCGATTCGACCTCCCGTCCGGGAAGCCGCTGGATGCCGCCGGCCCCTCCGGAAGCGATGCGATTGGCCTCCTCGACCAGGGCAGCGCGACCTGGAAGCGGATCGTCCAGCAGAATCGGGTAGGGATGATTCTCGGTGCTGCGGGTGACCCAAAGCACGCTCGTCCCGGTGGCTTCCTCTGCCAGCCGGCGCATCGCCTTCATGGAAGTGGCGGCCGAATAACCGCATCCCACCAGGAGCGTGCGTTTCCCGGCGTACCGCTCGCGGTCGCGGCCCAAAGGGTCGTCCAGCTCATAGGAAACCCTGTCGTGGGCGGCAGTTTCCCCGGTCGCGGGGATCCCCCCGGACCCGAGCCGGTTGGGGCAGCCATAAGTTCCGGTGGTGTCCAAGATCCTGTCGGCCCGGAAGAGTCTCTCGCCTGAGGGGTTCCGAGCCAGGATTCGGAAGGGAGAATCGAGCCTCGAGGCATTGGCGATCTTCTCTCCCTTCAGCAAATGGTCCTTCCCGATGGCGAGTACCTGGTGCTGTTCGAGGATGCGGTTGCGAAGAGGAGGGGATACCGACAGGGGAAGAAGGTAGCTGCGAAGCAGTTCAAAGCCGGTTTGATAGGATTCGTCGGCTGGCCAGTGCCGAACCCCGGTGCCTTCAAGCACCCGCTTCCCCAGAGGCGTGTGGTTCATCCTCCAGGGAGAAAACAGAGTGACATGTCCCCACCGAGTGAGATTCTCGCCAACTCGCCCCTTCTCCAGCACCGTGACTTCGTGCCCGAGGGTGGCGGCGTAGAGGGCCGCTTCCAGTCCAATTGGCCCGGCGCCCAGAATGGCGATGCGGAGCGGTTTCAAAGATGCGTCTCCAGTCTGCAAGACCTCTCTCAGTCAATCAGCATGATTCAGCAGCTGGAACGGGCGGGCCGCAGGCGAAGGATCACCCGTGCGTGGCTCGATGAGGATTCGTTCATTGTGCTAGGGGCTCTCCTGCATCTGCCGAAAAGGCGTTTCACGGAATTTGTTTTCCAGGGCACTCTAGCGACCGAAGTGAACGGCGTCAAGCCATTCTCGGTCATTCCCAGTGACGGTTCAATTCGGAAGCGGACATCCCTATTCCTTGGAAGACAGAGGCTTAGAGGGAATTCCAGGATTGACTTCCCCCGCCTGGAACCTATATTGCCCGCGGATGGAACTCTTCGAAGGGGTTCCATCGCCCATTTGGAGGGCGACCCTGGAGACTTCCCCGTCCCGCGAAGGAAACCTGGCAGAAATCGGTTTTTGCGAGATCCTGGCGGAGCTTTGCCGCAACCGGGAGACTGGCGCGCTCCGCCTCACCGGCGGGGGCGCGGAAAAATCGGTCTATCTGCAGGGCGGGAACATCGTGTTCGCTGCGTCGAGAGATCCTGACGATCGCCTCGGCGAAATGCTGTTGACCCGAGAGGTGATCCATCGTCGGCAACTGGAGGAGGCCGCTCTCCAGGTGGGTCCGGGGAAGCGCTTGGGAACGGTGCTGGTGGAGATGGGGATCCTCCCGGCCGAAGATCTGCCGCGATGGGTTCGGGAGCAAGTGAAGGAGATCCTGTTCTCTCTCTTCTCCTGGACCGAGGGGATGTACCGGTTCGAAGCGGGCCCGTTCCCTTCGGGAGAGGTCATCACCCTGCGCCTCTCCACCGCAGAGATTTTCCTGTCTGGGCTCAGGCAGGTGCAGAAATGGTCGGTTCTCCGCAAGGGGGCCGGGGAAATCAGGCTCCCGTACCGCCTATCCCAAGATCATCAAGAGGCGCTGCGCGAGGTGACCCTCGGGGGAGAAGAGAAAAAGCTCCTGAGTTTGTTGCAGGCGAAGCCGACCACCATGGAGCAGGCCGCGTTGGAGTCTGGGCTGTCCACCCTGCGTGTCTACCAGCTTTTTTTCGCGTTCCGGGTCCTGGGAGTGGTCCTACCGTACCAGGCGCCTGCGCAGAACGAGAAATCCGCCGCCAGGGACTCTCTGATTCCAGGCGCTTCGGATGGCCCGCAGATCACGCCTCCCAGTTCTCCTCCCGTGCGCGCGGCGCAGCCCAAGGAAAAGATCCAGGCGGCGGCCCCCGTCAAGGTGGTTCACTCTCGTACTCCCCCGGATCCAACGCCTCGGGAAGCCGCACTGCCGGTCCAGATCTCCGAGGAGCTGAATCTTGAGATCGAGATTGGCAAGGAAAGGGCGAGGATGGGAACGGAAGTGGGGGCGCAAACCGTCATTCTCAAAATGCCGGGCGTGGAGCAGGCAGCAGTCAAAAAAGACCCCGCGGCCGGCGAGCCATTGGAGGCCGTCGCCCAGGTGGCGCCGGTGATTACGGATTCTCCGGCAGAGGGAAAACTGGCGAAAGAGAAAGCTCCCAAGGGTTCCAGCTCCGGCGGTCCTTCGTTGACCTCGCGACCGGCTCCCGCCGGAAACAAGGAAGGGGCGGTCGGTACCGAATCTGGCGCTGTCAGAGAAATCTCCACATCCTCCCCGAACACCGGGAAGCGCGCCAAAGCGGATTTTCGAGTGGTCCGGGTAGAGGGGGAGAGGCTGGATGGGAACGGTGCCCAGCAGATTGAAGACCTGCTCAAGCAGTGGAGCGGCAAGGGGTACCACCTCGCCGGCGTGGTTCCTGGCAAGAGAGAGGGGCTCTTCGGCTCGTCTGGATCATGCTTTTTCGTCTTCGTCCGCGACCACCATTCCTGATCCTCGCCATTCTTGCGATGCGGCGCGGCCTCTGGTATAGATGCGGCACCCTCGGAGGTCAGTGTCATGCGGATGGCCCGTTATTTCATCCAGGGCAAACCGATCGCCGGCAGGCTGGACGGAGATCGCCTCTGGCCGTTTCATGACGATTTTCCCGCAGAGATCCGCCAGGAGGGTCCCTCACGTCCCCTGGTGGGCGCCAAGCTTCTCTCACCCTGCGCTCCGGGCAAGATCGTGGGGATTGGACTTAACTACAAAGACCACGCCCACGAGCGCGGCAAGCCGCTTCCACTCGAGCCGCTCCTTTTTCTGAAGCCTCCTTCTTCGCTGCTGGCGCCGGGGGACCCCATCCTGCTGCCACCGGGGATGGGACGGGTGGATCACGAGGCCGAACTGGCGATCGTCATCGGTCGCACAGCAAAGAATCTACCGGTGGCGAACGCGGGAGAGGTGATTCTGGGTTACACCTGCTTCAACGACGTGACCGCCAGGGAGCTGCAGGACAGGGATGTGCAGTTCACCCGCGCCAAGGGGTTTGATACGTTTGCGCCGCTGGGCCCCTGGATCGAGACGGAGCTGGATATCTCGGATCTCGGCATTGAGGCGAGGGTCAATGGCTCCATCCGCCAGAGCTCACGCACTCGAGAGCTGATTTTCTCACCCGCCTTCCTGGTTTCGTTCGTCTCCCGTGTCATGACCCTCCTCCCGGGCGACATCATCGCCACCGGCACGCCGGCGGGCATCGGAGCGCTGGCTGACGGCGATACGGTGGAGATCACCATTGAAGGGATCGGCACGCTGACGAACCCCGTGCAATCCGGCCGAATCTGATCAGGACTTCTCTTCCGACTCCTGGACAAACTCAAAGCCGAAACGACCCTTGATGCAGAGGTGTCCCCGGGTTACGGAGTTGTCCGGGGGGGAGGTGACCTTCACGATGCGATTGTCCTGGACGTGCAGAGTGAGAGCGCATCCCACTCCGCAATAGGGGCAGATGGTCTCGGTCAGGGCCTGGGAGGACTCGTCCCACCTTCCCTGTTTGCGCAGGTCGTGCTCGCTCTTGAACATGAGCGCGCCGGTAGGGCAGACACCGATGCAATTACCGCAGAAGACACAAGCGGAGTCGGGTAGGGGGTGATCGAATTGGGTAGCGATGCGGGCGTCGAATCCGCGCCCGGCCACGGAGATGGCAAACGTGTTCTGGGCTTCTTCCCCGCACGCATCCACACAGCGGTAACAGAGGATGCAGCGCGACAAGTCGCGAACGTACAGATCGTTGTCCACCTTGACGCTCTGCGCCACGGTGGCGGGAGGAGGCCCGACCCCCGCCTCGAAGCGCTCGGGGTGCGCCCCGTAGCGCCGCGCGTACTCCTGCGCCGTCTCCGAGAGGGAAAGATCCACCGAGGAGGCCAGGAATTCCATCACCAGGCGCCGGGCCAGCCTCACCCGCTCGCTTTCGGTATGGACGATCATTCCCCTCTCCACCTGTCGCGAGCAGGCGGGGACCAGCACCCGGGAGCCCTCCAGCTCCACCACGCAGATTCGGCAGGCGTTCGCCGGCGTCATCCCCTGCAGGAAGCAAAGAGTCGGGACGTCTATCCCGGCATCCTGACACGCCTGGACCAACGTGCTTTCCTGCGGCACCTGCCGGAGTTGGCCGTCAATCGTGATCTCCACGTTCTGAACCGGCTTCCTCGAACTCACTCCTCTCCTCCCGCTGGAAGCACGAAGCGAGTCAGGCCTGACTGCACGGCCGCTCCCGCCGTCTGGCCCAGCCCGCAGATGGAAGCATCACGCATGGCCTGGGCGATCTCCGACAACGCCAGCAATTCCTCCCGGCTCGCGGGAGCGGCGCCTCGACTCAGAATCCGCTGCAGAGCCTCCTCCTGCCGGATCGTTCCAACCCGGCAAGGGACGCACTGCCCGCACGACTCTTCCCGAAAGAATGCGGCGATGCGCAGGAGCACGTCCTTGAGATCCACCGAGTCGTCGAAAACCATGACGGCGCCGGAGCCCAGTGTCGCGCCGGCAGCCCGGGTGGCTTCAAAGGAAAGGGGAAGCCCCGAATCGCCCGGTCCCACAAAGCTCCCCGCGGCTCCTCCCAGGAGAATGCCGCGCAGCGACCGATTCTCAGGAACCCCGCCGGCCCTCTCGAGCAGAGCCCCGAGAGTCGTTCCCAGGGGTACTTCGTAGAGTCCCGGCTGCAGGACGCTGCCGGAAAGGCAAAAGAGCCGCGTTCCGGTCGAATCCTTGGTCCCGCGCGAGGCGAAATCAGCGCCCCCGTCCAGGACGATGTCGGGGATGTTGGCAAAAGTCTCCACGTTGTTGATGACGGTGGGCATCCCGAAGAGCCCCGCGGTAACCGGGAAGGGGGGCTTGCTGCGAGGCTCACCCCGAAACCCCTCGATGGAGTTGAATAGCGCCGTCTCCTCGCCGCAAATATAGGCACCGGCGCCTTTTCGGATCTCCAACTCGAAGGAACACTCGGCAGAGAGGATCCGCTCTCCGAGCAACCCGGCGGCTCGCGCCTGGTCCATGGCGTTTTCGAGCCGCTGTTTGGCCAAGGGGTATTCCCCACGAAGGTAAACGTAACCGCGCTCGCATCCGGTCGCGAAGGCGGCGATGCTCATCGCCTCGATCAGGTTGAAGGGGTCCTCCTCCAGCAGGACTCGATCCTTGAACGTGCCCGGTTCCGACTCGTCGGCGTTGCATACCAGGTAGTGCGGGCGCCTCGGGGCCTTCGCCACCGCCTCCCATTTCCTGGCCGTGGGAAATGCAGCGCCTCCGCGCCCCAGAAGCCCCGAATCCCTCACTTCGCGAATCACCCCCTCGCTTCCTATCTGCAGCGCCCGCGCCAGGGCTCGGTAGCCTCCCTGAGCTCGATAATCGACGAGATTCGTCGGGTCGATCCGTCCCACCCGGCGTAGAAGTCTGAGGCCCTTCTCGCCCAGCTGCGGGATGCTCTTGGCTGCCGCCGGCGGGGGAGAGAGAGATCGCCCGCTGAGGGTAGCGAGCAGCTGCGCCAAATCCGCCTCACCCAAAATCAGATCCTGTGAGATTCTTCCGCTTCGGGTCACCAGAATGGCGGGTGCACGATCGCACTGTCCCAGACAGGCGCTTTTCTGCCAGGGGGCCATTCCTGGCTGATGGGCGGGGGCGGATGGACCCAGGTGCTTCTCCACCTCCTGGCAAAGGTCTTCGGACCCCTTCATCCGGCAAGCCAGATCTTCGCAGATGTGAGCCAGAGTGAGTGGGCGGGGTGTCAAAGAGAGCAGCCGGTAAAAGCTGGCCACGCCGTAAGCATCGGCGGGGGCAACATCCAGCCGGTGACAGACATAGTTCAACGCCCCTTCGCTCACCCAGCCGACCCGCGACTGGACCGCCCAGAGCGCAGGCAGCAGGCGATGGCGCCCCAATTTTTCCGCAGAGGAGGAGATTTCGGGACCGAGGAGTGAATTGACCGCGTCCTGCTCCTCGGGAGTGGGTTGTTCCGGACTCAGGCGGATGTCCATGCCTTCTCTTTCAGGATGGCGCCGGCGGTCGCCGCGACTTTGTCGATGCGGATGGCGCTAGCCTTGAATTCCGCGGTGCCTGACTTGGGATCGTTCGCCTCGATGGTGAGGAGATTGGTCTCGACCTGATCGGGGAAATGGAAGGTCATGAAGGCGAGCCCCGGCCTAAGGCCTGCGTCGTAGCGGATCGGAGCGAGCACCCGGCCCCGCCTTGATGCCACCTGCACCACTTCTCCCTCCGCCACGTCGTAGCGCCGGCCGTCCTCTGGGGAGATATCCAGGGTCTCTGCCCGGCGCAGCGGGGAAGAAAACGCGCGGGTCTGCACGCCGGTGTTAAACGAATCGAGCCGTCGCCCGGTGGTGAGGCGGATGGGAAACTCCTCCGTAAGCTCGTCCACCGGAGGCTCGAATCGGACGACACTGAAGGGAGCTTTGGGGCCCTCCACCGGCTCCGCCCACAGCCGGGCATGCAGGTACTGCGTCCCGGGATGGCTCTCGTCGGGGCAGGGCCACTGGATGCCTCCCATCTCCTCGAGCCTCCCGTAAGCCATGCCGCCGTGCATCGGAGAGAGGGAGCGCAGCTCATTCCACGTGGATTCGGCGCTGGGGCGGCCCCAGTCGTGCCCGAGATGTCGGGCCAGCTCGACGAGGATCTCCAGGTCCTGCCTGGCCTCGCCAGGGGGGTTCATCGCTTTTCTCACGCGCTGGACCCGGCGCTCGCTGCTGGTCACGGTTCCCTCCGATTCACTCCAGGAGGAGGCGGCAGGGAAGACGACGTGGGCCATCTCGGCGGTGCGCGTCAGGAAGAGGTCCTGCACCACCAGGTGCTCGAGGTTCTCCAGCAGGTGGTTGGCGTGCCGAGCATCGGCTTCGGACTGGGCGGGGTTTTCACCGATCACGTAGAGACTCGACAACTCGCCACGCTCCATGGCCTCGAACATCCCGGTCAAGTGCCAGCCTTTCTTCGCCGGTATGCTGACGCCCCAGGCCCTTTCGAACTTGCCTCGCAGGGCGGCATCTTCCACGTCCTGGAATCCTGGCAGCTTGTTTGGGAGGGCTCCCATGTCACCCCCTCCCTGGACATTGTTCTGACCACGCAAGGGATTCACCCCAGAGCCGAAACGCCCCACGTGGCCGGTGAGGAGGGCCAGGTTAATGAGAGCGAGCACGTTGTCCACCGCATTGTGGTGTTCGGTGATTCCCAGGGTCCAGCAAAGTTGGGCCTTTCCGGCGCGAGCATACTCGTGCGCCAGCTGTCGTATCAGAGATGCCGGAACGCGGGTAAGACGCTCTCCCTCCTCCAGGGTGTAGCTCTCCACAGCGGAGCGGAATTCCTCGAACCCCGTGGTGGCGGAAGCGATGAACTTCTGATGGTGCAGATTCGCTTGGATAATCTCCCGCGCCATGGCATTCGCCAAGGCGATATCGGAGCCGACGTCCAGCCCCAGCCATCCGTGAGCCCATGCGGCCGACGTGGTGCGGCGCGGATCCACCACGTACAGCTGCGCTCCGCGATGTACCCCTTTCAAGACATGGTGAAAGAAGATAGGGTGGGTTTCCCGGGCATTGGAGCCCCACAGGATGATGACATCCGCCTCCTCCGCCTCACGATACGAACTGGTGCCACCGCCTGCCCCGAAGACCGTCGCCAGACCGACGACGCTGGGGGCGTGTCACGTACGGTTGCAGCTGTCGATGTTGTTGCTCTGCAGGACCGCCCGGGCAAACTTCTGGGCAAGATAGTTCACTTCGTTGGTGGCCTTGGAGCAGCTGAATAGCCCGAAGCCGCTCCCGCCCAAGCGATCAACCGCCTTTCGGAATCCCTCCGCTGCCCGGTCCAGCGCCTCGTCCCACGAGGCGGGCCTCAGAGACCCGTTGTCGCGGATGAGGGGCCGGGTGATCCTGGAATGACGCCCGTTCATGGGCACCTCCCTGAGGAAGCGTCTCTCTTGTCGGTAGGCCGCGCCGTCGCGACGAGGGGACGGCGCGACCAGGTCAGTATACCTCCGCCGCCGCGACCTTGCACCCGATGAGCAGGAGGCGATCAGCGGCTGGCTGGCCGGAATCTCGCGGTGAAGTGGCGCAGAAACGGGGGTGAGTAGGTCATATCCAGACCTCGGATTTGATCCTTGCGGACGGCCACTTCGCCTCCGATCTCGATAATCCGGTCCACGTGGCTCTGGGTATAGGCGCGTCGAGGCAGCGCCAGGCGGACCAGATCCAGGGGTGGCTCCACGAATCGACCGGCATCGTCTTGCCGTCCGAACATGACGCTACCGATTTCGCAGGAGCGAATGCCGCCCGAGAGATAGAGCTCGCAAGCCAGGGACTGCCCCGGGTACTGCCGGGCGGGGATGTGAGGGAGGAATTTGCGCGCATCGATGAAGACCGCATGGCCTCCAGGGGGTCGGACCGTGGGGATTCCGCATTGGGTGAGTCCGTCGGCCAGATAGCGGACCGTGGCCAGGCGGTACCCCAGATAGGCTTCGTCCAGCACCTCCTGAAGTCCCACGGCCAGCGCTTCGAGATCCCGGGCGGCACATCCGCCATAGGTGGGAAACCCCTCGGTGAGAATCAGGAGGTTCCTCGCCTCCGAGGCCAGAGAATCGTCGTTCAAGGCGAGGAATCCCCCCATGTTAACCAAGCCATCCTTCTTCCCGCTGAAAGTGCAGCCGTCGGCGAGACGGAAGATCTCCCGGGCAATATCGGCCACGGAGCGCGAGGCGTGTTCTGGCTCCCGGAGCTTGATGAAATAGGCATTCTCAGCGAAGCGGCAAGCGTCCAGAATGAACGGAATGCCGTGGCTGCGGAGAATCCGGGAGCATCCCCGGATGTTCTCCAGGCTGGCGGGCTGGCCCCCGCCGGCGTTGTTGGTGATCGTGAGCATTCCCGAAGGAATCCTGCCGATGTTTCTCCGGCAGAAATCATCCAGGCGCTGCAGGTCGATGTTTCCCTTGAAGGGGTATTCGGAAGCGGTCTGGGCGGCCTCTTCCACGACCAGATCCTCGGCCTGCCCGCCCCCGTATTCGATATTGGCCCGGGTGGTGTCGAAGTGGGTATTGCTGGGAAGGATGGAGCCGGCCCCAACAGTCAAATGAAAGAGGATTCTCTCGGCAGCCCGTCCCTGATGCACGGGGATGATGTGCCGATAACCGGTCAGGTCCTTCACCACCTTCTCGAATCGATAGTAGGAGCGGGAGCCGGCATACGACTCGTCCCCGACCATCATGGCGCCCCACTGGGCGGCGCTCATGGCGACGGTTCCCGAATCGGTGAGCAGGTCGAAGGTCACCGCCTCGGCGGGAAGTGCGAACAGGTTATAGTCGGCGGCGGCGAGGTGGCGCTCCCGCTCCTCCCGGCTCAGCAAGGCAATCGGTTCCACGACCTTGATGCGAAACGGCTCGATGATGACCGGCATAGATGGTCTCCTTCCCCTGCGTCTGGGCTGCCAATCCCAATCATTCACGCGATTCGGCCCGGGCGCCATGATCTGCATCACCCCCATCGAAGTGGCGCTGCCGCCCGGGACTTTCCCGGTGTAAATCGGGCGGTGAAGGCTCAGGAAAGGGAGGAGGGTGGTTCGGACCTGTTCCCCTGCCGGAGCGAGCGGAGCAGTCCCGCTAAGTCTTCAGGGAGGGGAGACTCAAACTCCAGCCATGCTCCACTTCCCGGGTGAGTAAATCCGAGTCGACAGGCGTGCAGCGCCTGCCGCGGAAAACGGTCCAGCAGCGGGTTGGAGGGGGAGTAAGCCCTCAAGGCGTAGACCTTGTCGCCCACCACCGCGTGGCCCCGGCCCGCCAGATGGATGCGGATCTGGTGTGTCCTGCCCGTTTCCAGGGTGATCGAGAGAAGTGTGGCTCCTGCGAATCGCTCCAGCACGCGAAAATGGGTGATGGCCTCTTTTCCTTCGTTGCGATGGGAAGATGCGGAAGCGCGCCTGGCGAGGGGGGAAGATCGGACCAGAGGATCGGCGATAGTGCCGGAGTCAGAGGCGAACTTCCCTCGAGCCAAGGCCAGGTACTCCCGGGAAATGGTGTGGCCGCGGAACTGCTCTGCCAGGATGCGGTTTGCGGTGCCTCGCCTGGAGAAGAGAAGCAGGCCTGAAGTTTCCCGATCGATTCGGTGAAGCAGGCCCAAGTAAGGGGATTTCACCTCGGGGTAGCGTTTGCGCAGATGTCGGGAGACCAAGTCCAGGAGAGTTCCCCGGTCTCCCTGGGGGGTGGGCTGCACCAGGATTCCCGGTGCCTTGTCCACGACGATGACGGCGGCATCTTCATGGACGACACGAAAGGGCTCCATCCCCGGCGGAGCGCCGGACCGACGGTCCTCCGAAAGCGGATGGACCTCAACCCGGTCTCCGTTTCTCAATAGCCGCGAGGCGATCTTGACCCTTCGGCCGTTGATGGTCACGCCCCCTGCCGAAAGCAGATCGCGGGCCCGGGTTCGAGAGAGCACGCCGCTTTTCTCCCTGAGAAAGCGGTCCAGCCTGACCCCTTCATCCGGGGCCGCGGCGACGAGAAGCAGGGTGTTGTGCGACTTTCGCATCATCCGCCGGATCCGGCCTCGGGGGGGCGTGATTGTCCGTCCGGAATCGGGTGCCGAAGGAAGGAAGGCCACGTGGAGCTGCCGGTGAGTCCGGTGCTCGGCTTCTTGCGCAAGGAAGGAAAGCTCTTTGCTCCGGCAGCCCTGCCGCGCCGAAGCAGCGCCATACCACGCCGCGCGATGCGATCATTAGGATATAGTTTGAGGGCCGCGCGAAACTCCGCAAGGGCTTCCGACCGCTTTTCCATCCGGCGCAGAGCGGAGCCAAAAAGCGAGTGCGCCAGGTGGTAGCGGGGCACGGCAGCCACGGCCTGGCGATAGTGATCCGCCGCCGCGGACGAGTTGCCTGCCATCTCGGCAAGATTTCCCAGGCGCAGGTGGCCCCAAAGGCTGCCGGGGTGAGTCTCGAGGAGCTCGAGGTACTCGGCCTCGGCGCCGGAACGATCTCCGAGACCTTCCAAGGTCTCACCGCACGACAGCGTAGGTGCCACAGACTCTCCGACGACTCTCTTGTGCTCCCGGCGCTCCTGCAGTGTGTAGACGCTGGAGACGGCCACCTCCTTCAACAGCGAGTCCACCCGGTGATAGGCCAGGATGCTCTCCGGATCGTCCCTGACCAGGAGTCCCTCCATCCGAGACCGCTCCCAGACGGAGTCGTCCACTCCCCGCAATTGCTTGGCCTCCTCGTATAGCGCCGTGCCAGGATAGACCACCAGGGGAGAGACGATGCCGTCGTGGGGCCGCACGCGCCGGATCAGCCGGAGCGTTGCCTGAGTGTCCTCCTCGCTCTCCCCTTGAACGCCAGTGATGAGGTAGAGAGAGAGGTCCATCCCCACTTTGCGCGTCAGCGCACAGGCGCGAATCACCTGCTCCAGCTGAATTCCCTTGTTGAGCTTGTCGAGGATGGAGCGGGAGCCCGATTCGACTCCATACTGGATGTGCTGGCAGCCGGCGCGGCGCATCCAGAGAAGCCTCTCTTCGTCGATGGCGTTCACCCGGGACTGGCAATCCCACAGCAGGTGCAGCCCCGAGGCGAGGATACGCTGACAAAGCTCGATGGTGCGCTTCTTGTCCACCGTGAAAGTGTCATCTCGAAAGGAGACCGTGGTATGCCCGAAGCGTTCCTGAAGGAAGCGCAATTCGTCCAGCACGTGATCGACGCTGCGGTACCGCAGCCGCGTGCCCCAAAACTCCGGTGTGGAGCAGAACGTGCATCTGGCCGGACATCCGCGCGAGGTGATGAGGAATTCGAACTGTGCGAAGCGGTCGACGCCGAAACTTTCATAATGGGCGGCAGGGTGGGGGAGAAGATCCAGATCGCTCACCGCCGGGCGGGGTGAAGTTCGCACGATCCTCCCACCCTCCCGAAACGCCAGCCCCGCTATCCGCCGGAGGTCTTCTCCTGCCTCCAGGGCGCGCGCCAGATCCCGCATGGTTTCCTCTCCCTCTCCGATGGCCACGGCATTGACGCTGGGGTGATGGGAGAGGACATGCTCCGCCAAATGAGTTGCGTGCGGGCCGCCGGCCACGATGAAGATTCCCGGATCAATCTGTCGAGCCACACGGGCCAGCCTCAGGACCGCCCCACGATTGAAGGTGAACAGGGAGATTCCCAGAATCCGCGGGCGGAATCGCCGCAGGGTGCGCCGAACCTCCTCCCAGGTCGAGCGGCTGAAGTTGGCCAGCCTGGCATCGTGCCCCTCGGTCCTCAGGACCGCATTGATGCTCCCCAGCCCCACCGGCATCTGGCGAGTGTAGAAATCGTTGCGGCCGCCGTACTGGCAGCGATAGGCGAGCAGAATTCTCATCCCAGTCGCCCCCGGGCAAAAAACGGTCGCACCTTCGGAACGGAGTTCTTCCCCGGCCTCTCCGCCTCCGGAACGCCCCCTTCCCCGGTCAATCGGGTCAGCTCCTTTAGCAAGAGATCGGGTCGTTCATCGCGGCGCAGCGGATAAGCCAAGCGGGCCCTCCGCAAGGGCGCTCTGGAAAGCGTCGCGTGAAGGATCGTCTCCTTCAAGGCGGGGGCCTGGCGAATGATTTGTCCTTCGGGATCCACCACGCAGGAGCCGCCGCCAAAATGGATTCCGTCTTCCACCCCGACGCGATTCACGTACGCCACATAGACCGTTTGATACCGGGCGGTCACTCGGCAGAGATTCCGCCATGTGTCGTGGCTTGCCGGCTCGTTCCCGGCGTCGATTCCCCGGCTCGGTCCGCTGGAGACGATCAGGAGGTAGTCTGCGCCGTCCAGTCCCAGCAGATAAGCGGAGGTGGGATGCCAGGCATCCTCGCAGATCAGAATCCCGAATCGGCCGAGGGGCGTGGAGAAGGCTCTCAGGCTGTCACCGGCAGCGAAATCGCGCCCTTCGTCAAACATCCCGTAGGTTGGCAAGTAGACCTTGCGGTGGCGGTGGAGGATTCTCCCTCGCCAGAGGAAGAGAACGCTGTTGTAGTAACGGTGATCTGCCGACTCCTCCACCAGGCCCACCACCAAGCCGATGCGGCGGGAGAGCACCAGCAGCTCGCGGATTTCGGGGGAGCCCCGCGCGGGAAGAGCAACCTCAGGAACCAGGTCCTGCAAGAGATATCCGGTCAGGCTGAGTTCCGGGAATACCACCAGGTCGGCCCCTTGACGATGCGCCGCCTGGGCCGTCTTGCAGTGCATCCGGAGGTTGGCACCCACATTCCCCAGGATGGGAGCCACCTGGGCGAGAGCGACTCGCATGCGCATTCCTCAGGGAGCGGCGACAGCCGGGCTGAACAAGGAGTCTGATTTGCCAAGCTCAAATTCTACCATAGGATAGCGGCCATTCCGGCTCGGCGAAGATTCCCGGTTGGGTTATAATCCGCGACGGTCTCTTACCTGTGTGCCAAACACTTGCGGAGAGCCCTTTGGTCCGCGCCCCCGCCGTAGCCGGCCGCTTCTACCCCGGTGAACCGGAAGTCCTCGAAGGGCTGGTGGCAAGACTTCTCATCAACACCAGCGCCGAGGAACCCCAACGTGCCATCGCGCTCTTGGCCCCGCATGCGGGATGGGTTTATTCGGGTGCCGTGGCCGGGGCCGTTTACGCTTGTGCAAGGATCCCGGATCGGGTTGTGCTGCTGGGCCCCAACCATACGGGACTCGGTCCGCCGCTTTCCTTGTGGGACCGCGGAGCCTGGGAGTATCCGGGTGAGCGGGTCCGGGTGGATGAGGAGATGGCCAAGGCCCTGAAGGACTCGTGCGCGGATCTTATCCCGGATCAGTCGGCGCACCGGTACGAGCACTGTCTCGAGGTACAGCTGCCTTTCTTGAGAGCCCGCTCGGGGAACCTCCGGATCACACCGGTGGTGGTGGGCACCACTCGGCTCGATTTGTTGAAGGTGTTGGCCGGCGGCCTGGCCGACGCCATTCGGAAAATCCGGGAAGAGGTCCTGATTGTGATCAGCAGCGACATGACGCATTACGAGCCCGCCGGAGTTGCGGAGAAGAAGGATCGATTGGCGGTGGCGGCGATGGAAGCCGTCGATGCGGAAGCGCTCTATCGAGTGGTGCGCCACGAGGGGATCTCCATGTGCGGCTACGCACCGGCCGTGGCGGGGCTTCTGGCCGGTCACGAGCTTGGCGCTCGGGTCGGCCGCCTGATTCGCTACTCCCATTCGGGTGAGGTCAGTGGCGATTCCAACTCAGTGGTGGGCTACGCCGGGATGACCTTTTCGTGAGGGCGTTCCGCCCATTCGTGCCCCCGGCACGCGCAGGGATCGCAGCTCAGCCTCGCCTCGGCGCGGCGGCCATTGTCATGGCGATGTTTCTCGGATCCCTTCCGGCGGTCCTGTTCGCCCAGGAGGCCGGTGGTTCCGCTCCAATCCCGCCGGAGAGGAAAAAGTACACTCAACCCAGCGGGGAGGGGGAGAAAGTCCTGGAACTGACCGCCGGGGCGGGCTCCATCTTCGGCAAGGATGAGCTGGTTCTGAAGGGCTACGTGGACATTCATTATGGGGACATTCGGCTCCAGGCCGACATCATCCGCTACGTGCTTGCGACCAAGGATTGCTTCGCCGAGGGAAACGTGCTGCTGGACAGCGGCGCGACCCGCCTGACCGCCGAGCGAGTCGAATACAACCTGGAGACGCAGACCGGCAGCTTCTTTGTTGCCCGGGGGTATGTGGAGCCCTCCTTCTACTTCGAGGCGGCGGAAGTGCAGAAAGTCGATGCGGAGCGCTACATCATCCTCGATGCCCAGTTCACCACCTGCACCCAGCCGGTTCCCTACTGGTCCTTCAAGGTAGCGCGGGGAACCATTCACCTGGACAATTATGCCTATCTCCACCACGTCTCCTTCAGGGCGGAAAAGCTGCCGGTCTTTTATTCCCCGTACTTGGTGTGGCCCATCAAGAAGGACCGGGCCACGGGGTTGCTCTTTCCCGAATTCGGCTACTCCCAGACTCGCGGCTTCGTTTTCACCAACGCGTTCTACTGGGCCATCCGCCGAAACATGGATGCCACCTTTTTCCTGGACTACTACTCCAAGGCGGGGCTCGGCGAGGGGTTGGAATACCGTTACGTCCCTTCGGCGGGAGGAAGGGGACAGTTCACCGGGGCCTACATTCACGACCAGGTGGTGGACGAGGATCGCTATTCCCTCAACCTGAATCATCGGCAGGAGCTTCCCAACGATTTCCGGCTGGTGGCGAGCCTCAACGAGCTGAGCGATTTTGAATACAATCTGGACTTCCAGAGGGACTACCGGACAGCCACCAACCCGCTCATCCTCTCCTTCGCCTACCTCACCCGGAACTGGTCCAATTACAGCTTCAACCTCCGGGCCGAAAGCCGGGAGCAGCTCTACGACGTCAGCCAGAGAGTATTCGCTCCGCTGCCCGGCTATCCGGCGCCGTCAGAGGTCTGCGGAGTCGCCATCTCCGGCTCCAGTCCCTCGCTGGTGATTTGCGAGGAGCCCTTCACAAACCTGATCGAGCCGTCCGTGGAGTGGCGCGGAAGCAAGCAACGGCTCGGCCGCTCGCCGCTGTATTTCGCCTTCGAGACCTCCGCCGACAATTTTCACAAGGAGACCAGCCAGTTCGCCACCACCTATCAGCGCGTCGATATCTTCCCGACCTTCTCCGCGCCGTTGCGGCTCGCGTCGTGGATCGACGTGAACCCGACGGTTGGATTGAGGAGCACCTACTATTCCAAGAGCCTGGGGTCGCTGCTGACGGAGGACTTGAACGGCAATGCGGTGTCGGATCACGACGAGGACGCCGGGCTGGATGGGATTCCCGGGACCGGCGATTTCGGGGAAGCCAACGACGCTCTCGATCGCGAAGATGCCAATGGGAATGGCGTTTTGGATCCAGGAGAGGATCTCAACGGCAACGGCGCCCTGGACTCGGAGGACCGCAACTTGAACGGACTCCTGGATCAGGAGGAGGACGTCGGCCTGGACGGCGTGGCGGGAACTGGAGATCTTGGCGAAGGGAACGGCGTCTTGGACTCTCGCGTGGAAGTGCTGGACCAGGCCTTCGTCCGGAAGAGTCTGCAGGGCTCCGTGGAGGTCATCGGTCCCCAGTTTTCCCGCATCTTCCTGACGCCGAACAACAAGTTCTCCCCAGCATTCAAGCACACCTTCGAGCCCAGGGTTTTCTATCTGTACCAGTCCAAGGTTGACAATCCCGAAGAAATCATCCGTTTCGACGAGAAGGACGTCCTGTCGGGAAACGTCAACCTCTTATCCTACTCGCTGACAACCAGACTGTTCGCCAAACGCTCCGGAACGTCGCCACGGCAAGGCGTTCCCGAGACCGGGGCCTTCTCCCTGACCCACCCTGCGACGCCTCAGGTACCGGAAGGCCAGGAGCTTCCGGCACCTGCCACGAACCCGAAGGTGGAGGAACCAACGCTGAGCCCCGTGGAGATTGCCTCGTTCACGCTGAGCCAGGCCTATTCCTTTTTGGGACCGCTGAGCAATCGCAGCATTCCCATTCTGGTCAACGGCGTTCCGATACAGGGCAGCTGTGTCGTACTGGATGGGGCGACGCAAGCCAGTTCCGGATGCGAGACCAGCCAATTCTCCAGCGTGGACGCGAACCTGAGGTACAATCCGACCCTTTTCACCAGCCTGGACGCCAAGGCCACTTACGACATTCTGCGCAACATCGTCCGCTCGGGGAATGTGAGCGCCCATTATCGGAATCCGGATTGGGGATTCGTGGATTTCTCCTGGTTCTTCCAAAAGCCGGTCGACGCCTTCAGCGTGGAGAACCAGCAGCTCACGCTCCTCACCCAGACCGCCCTGCTCGATCATCGGATGCTGCTGGGGTTCCAGGGGCACTACGACCTGGTGCTGAGGCAGCTCCAGGACCACCGAATCACACTCGGCTACAACACCCAGTGTTGCGGGTTCACCTTTGAGTACCTGGACCGGAACTACGTGGGTGTGAGCCAGCAGGAATTCAGGCTGATGATCAACCTGAAGGGGATCGGTAATGTCCTGGATCTCAACAGCGGATCGTCGCCCATTCCTGGCGTTCCCGCCATCAACTTTTAAGTGGCTGATTCACAGAAAGGCGCCGTGGCTCCAGAAGTAGATCCCAAGATGATTCTGATCACCGGGTCGGGGGGCCGAGTTGGCCGCAGCTTGGAGGCAGCGCTCCAACGTCGGTTCCCCGACCGAGTCGTGGCAGCGACCCGGGAGGAGCTTGATCTCAGGGATGCCGCGCGACTAGAGATGGAAATGGAGCGGCTTGATCCGCGACCCAGCGTGACCATCAACTGCGCCGCCTTGACCGAGCCTCACGCAGCCGAGTCCGCCCCCGAGGAGTACCAGGAAGTAAACCGAGTGGGGGTGGCGTCCCTGAGCCGGGCCTGCCGGGAGCTGGGTTCCCGGTTGATTCACCTCTCCACGGTGGACGTCTTCTCCGGATTCTCGTCGGCACCCTACCGGGAAGAAGAGGCTCCGGAAGCGACGACCCAGTATGGCAAGATTCGCCGCCTGGGGGAGCTAGCGGCTGCCGAGGAGAATCCCGATCACCTGATCTTGCGAATGTCGATGCTCTGCGGAGACTTCGAAGCGGGGGACCCGCTGATGTCGATGCAACGCGCCCTCCGAACCGGGGAATCCCTTCCCTGGTACGACCGCCGGGTCACCCCTCTCTGGGTGGAAGATTTCATTTCCGCTCTCCAAACCATCCTTCGCACCGACTGGAAAGGTGTGCTCCACCTGGGCAATGGCGGATCCTGCCTGGTCTCGGAAATCGTGGATGAGATGGCCCGACTCCTGGAATCGTCGAAGGTGCCGGAATTGATCGGCGGCATGGGACCTGCTTCCTTCTGGGAGGGCTCGGGTCGCAATGCCGCTCTGGATACCTCGCGCTTCATCCGCTTGAGCGGGCGCCGCCCGCGCGACTGGCGCCAGGCCCTAGGGGTCATGCACGGCCTGAAGGAGAAGTTGTAGGGTGGGATCGATATTCGTCACGGGCGGTACGGGGTATCTGGGCTCGAACCTGGTGGCGAAGCTGATCGAGGCCGGGGAAGAGCCGGTGATCCTGGCCCGCAATCCCCCGGGCGAAGGAGATCGGCATCCGTCTGTCCGCCTGGTCCGCGGAGATGTCCAGGACATGGAGTCGCTGCGTCGGGGAATGACGGGCTGCGATCGGGTCTTTCATGCGGCCGCCCATGTCCGGATGTGGGATCCGGATCCACAGCGGTTCGAGGCGATCAACGTGGGCGGCCTGAGAAATCTTCTGCGGGCCGCGGAAGAGACTGGCGTCTCGCGGATCGTTTACACCAGCTCATTCATCGCCCTGGGTCCCACCGACGGAGCGATCGGAGACGAGGACTGGGAACCCTCCGGCCGCACTTATTACAACGAATACGAGAGGACCAAGGCTGTGGCGGATCGGTTGGCCCGAGAGGAGGCGCGGCGGGGCGCGCCCCTCATCATTCTCTACCCTGGGGTGGTGTACGGACCCGGTCCGGTGACCGCCGGCAACCTCGTAGGCAAGACCATTTCAGACTTTTTGTCCCGCAAGCTTCCGGGATTGTTGGGAGAAGGCGATCGGCGATTCTGCTATGCGCTAGCCGGTGACGTGATCCGGGGTCACCTCCAGGCGATGCGGCATGCCAAGGATGGGGATCGTTTCATTCTGGGTGGGGAGAACCGGACCATGCAGGAGCTTTTCACATTGCTGGAAGAGCTCACTTCCCTAGCGGCTCCCCGGAGAAAGATCCCCTACTGGGTGGCCGGGCTGGTTGGTCGGGTGCAGCGCTGGCGGGCCGGGCTCACTGGAATTCAGCCCGAGATTACCGACGAAGTGGTTCATATCTACCGTCATGAGTGGGCTTATTCCAGCCGGAAGGCGCAGCAAGGTCTCGGCTATTCCATCACGCCGTTCGCCCGGGGCCTGGAGGATACGGTGAAATCCCTGCAGCAGGGGATTTCGTGAGGGCGGGGATCTTCTCCGAGGAATGGCGCAAGTCGATCCACGTGCTGATGGGCGGATTCGCCCTGCTGCTTCGATATCTCCCCTGGTGGGCCGCCGTTCTGCTGGCGGTGGCCGCGGTGGTCTCCAACGCCACCTGGATTCCACGGCTGGGCGGCGGCGCGCTGATGCGTGAATCCGAAAAGGAGTCGCTGCTCCGGTCGGGAGTATGGCTTTACTCCTTCTCGATCCTCATGCTCCTGCTGATCTTTCCGCATCGTCTGGAGGTTGTTGCCGGCGCCTGGGGAATCCTCGCCTTGGGCGATGGATTCGCCACGCTGGCAGGCAAGGGGATTGGAGGGCCCCACCTACCGTGGAACTCGCGAAAAACCTGGGTGGGCTCGGCGGTTTTTTTCGCAGCAGGAGCGCTGGGCGGGGCGGCATTTTGGTGGTGGGTGGCTGCGTCCACACAGATCCCCACGCCCTCCTTCAGGCAGATGCTTGTGATCTCCTCTTGCACCGCTCTTGCCTGCGCCATTGTAGAAAGCCTGTCCCTGAAGCTGAACGACAACCTCTCCGTTCCGTTTCTGGCCGCGGGCCTGCTCTACTCCCTGCAGCGAATCGATCCGGCCGTCTGGCGAGAGTCGGCGGGAGCGCTCCGGCACAATTTCCTCATCGGAGTCGCCGTCAATCTTGCCTTCGCCTTGACAGCCCGGGCGCTAGGAGCTGTTTCCTGGTCGGGGGTCGCGGGAGGCCTTTTGGTGGGGGTGACCATCACCACGTTCGGCGGGCTTTCAGGTTTTGGCGTGCTGGCGTTTTTCTTTCTGCTGGGAAGCGCTGCCACCAGGCTGGGGTACGCCGGGAAGGCAAGGCGCGGAATCGCCCAGGAGCGAGGAGGGGCCAGAGGAGCGGTGCATGCGATGGCAAATTGCTCCGTGGCGGCCTACCTTGCGTTCCTTGCGGGGTCCTCCCCATCCGATGCAAGGGCGGCGTTGTGGCTGGCGTTCGTCGCTTCGCTGGCCACGGCCACCTGCGACACTCTGGGCTCCGAGATAGGTCCGCTAGGCTCGGGGCAGCCGTTCCTCGTCACCCGCTTGAGGCGAGTCCCGGCAGGAACTCCGGGGGCGGTGTCGCTTCTGGGAACGGCGGCGGGGGTTATGGGGGCGATTCTGGTGGGTCTGGTTGCCGCGCTGTTGCACGTCATCCCCCCCCGTTTCATTGCCCTGATTCCGGCGGCGGCGATTTTCGGGACCTTTCTTGAGTCCTTTCTCGGGGCGACACTGGAGCCCCTGGATCTGGTGGAAAGCGAGACGATCAACTTCATCAATACCCTGGCAGGCGCACTGGCAGCCATGGGACTTCTCCGTCTGTTAGGGGATCTGCCTTGAAGCCCGCGCATACCCTGGGAGAAGCGACGCCGTCGAAGAGGGGATCCGAGAGTCATCTCGCCCGCTGGCGAACGTTTCTGGCCTTCACCCGGCCATTCACCCTCTTGCCTCCACTTCTGGGGGTCGTCTCAGGCGCCCTGACTGCATTCGGCTCGGCTCATAACCCGGACCCGCAACGGCGGGTCGATCTTAGCCTCGTGGCGACGGTGGTGCTGGGGTCGATGTGCGCGGCTCTGCTCAATGCAGCCTCCAACGGAATCAACCAAGTCTACGATCTGGAAATCGATCGGAAGAACAAGCCTGGAAGACCTCTGGTTTCGGGAGCGCTCCGGCTCTCGGAGGCGTGGTGGTTTTCCGTCATCCTCTACCTCCTGGCCATCATCCCCACCTGGCTGGTGGTGGTTTATCCGCACCGCAGCTTCCTCGAAAAGCTCGTGGCGCCGTTCGGCCAGCATGAATGCTTCTTCATCTACCTGGGGGGATTGCTGCTGACCCTGGTTTATTCGGTACCCCAGTTCGGCAGGACGAAGCGCAACGGTTTCTGGGCCAATGTCACCATCGCAGTGCCCCGAGGTTGCCTGCTCAAAGTAGCAGGGTGGTCGATGGTCGCCAGCGTGCTTCACCTGGAGCCCTGGTACATCGGCACCATCTTCCTCCTGTTCCTGCTGGGTGCCAGTACGACCAAGGACTTCTCGGACATGGAGGGCGACCGGGCCCACGGATGCCTTACGCTTCCCATTCGTTACGGTGTGAAGAAGGCCGCCTGGGTGATCACTCCATTCTTTATTTTTCCCTGGCTGCTGATGCCGCTGGGTGTCTTCCTGCCCGATCCCCTGCACCCAGGACAACGACTCTTGACCGGCAACCCCGTGACGCTCACCCTCGTCGGCCTAATCTTGACACTCTGGGGAGCCTTCACCTCGTACCTGGTCATCCGGCGCCCGGAAGAGCTGGCGACCACCGAAAACCACCCATCCTGGACCCACATGTACCTGATGATGATGTCGGCCCAGGTGGGATTCGCGGTTGCTTACCTTTTTTGAGAGCCCTCCCGTCGCTGCGGGAACTTCGATTCGTCCTCCGCTCTTGCCTCGCTTAGGCATCTTGTTCGCTCTTCTGCTGCTGGGCAGCTCGCCTCCGCGGCAACCGACGGGTTCGACACTCGTCATTCTCTCGCTGGATGGAGTCCGCTACGACTATCCCGATCGGGTCAGGGGAGGCGCATTTCAGCGCTTGGAAAAAGAAGGGGTTCGGGCAGTTCGCTTGAACCCGCCCTTCCCCGCATCCACCTTTCCTGTCCACGCGACTCTCGCGACGGGCTGCTATCCCGAACGGCATGGAATCCTCAACAGCCGATTCGTGGATTCCCATCGAGGAATTTACGACCGCGACAACGATCCCGAGTGGCTTGCGTGCGAACCCCTCTGGGTGAATGCCGAGCGGGCCCACCTTGCCTCCGCGGTCCTGAACTGGATGGGATCTTTCGGGAAGTGGGGAGGCGTGGAAGCCTCGGAGCATGCGCTCGAATTCACCCCGAGAGGAGACCGGGAGACGCTCAGGGAGGTGCTGGAGCTGCTCCGCAGATCCCCTCCCCGCCGGCCCAGGCTGGTGATGGCTTACCTCGCCGGCGCGGATCATGTGGGGCACGAAGCAGGACCCGACTCCTCCCGAATCGAGCGCAGCATCCGGACTCTCGACAGCCTGCTGAATTCCTTATTGGCAGGCATCGAATCTCTCCCCGCCGCGGCAAATGTCAATCTGATCCTGGTGAGCGACCACGGCATGGCCTTGCGTAGGGGGTGGCTGGATTCTCAGGGAGCCTTGTTTCGACGACACGTTCCCGGCCGGACTTTGGCATCCGGAGGAAGCGCCAATGTCTATCTCAGGGATCACTCGGATCGAGCGCAGGCGATAAAGGTCCTTTCCCGCCTTCCCGGACTCGAAGTCTACCCGTCGGGAGCCCTCCCGCCAGAGCTACACTACGATTTCCGGGGAAGGACCGGCGACCTGGTCCTGGTGGCTTCGGTGGGAATCGAACTTGGTCCCAACCAGGATAGGCGGGAGGCTCCTGGGGGAGGGGTGCACGGCTATCGCGGGACGGAGGATGAAATGGGGGGGATCTTCTATGGCTGGGGACCGGCTTTTCGTCGAGGAATCCGCGCTGGCAGGATCGATGCCGTGAACGTCTACCCGCTCGCCTGCGCGATTCTCGGGATTCGTCCCTCCGAGCGAGCCCAGGGAACTCTTCCAGAGGGACTGCTCACGCCCCGGTGGCAGGAGCTTTCCCGGAACCCGGGTCGCTGACGGTGCCGATGGAGCTGCGCGCCACACGCACCTGGGCGGGCCGCAACACCTGACCTCCCAGGATATAGCCCGGACGGAGCTCCTCCAGGACCCTCGAGTCATCCTCAGGAGCGACGGTGGGGGAGAGGGCGACGGCTTCAGCCAAATGAGGATCATAGGTCGTTCCAATGAGGGCCATGGGCTGAACACCATGTCGGGAGAGAATCGCGAGAAACTGGTCGCGCACCTTCGAAAGGCCATCCCGCAACACCGGGGGTCCGCTTGGGCTTGCGGCGCTGATTCCCCGATCCAGGGAATCCAGTACCTCCAACAGTTCCCTCAGCCAGGTCTCCATCTCCGTCCGCGATCGGCGCTCCATTTCGCGTCGCAGCCGGGCCCGAAAGTCGTCCGCCTCCGCCTCGCGGCGGCGGAGCAGATTGAGCGCCTCGGCGAGCTTCGACTCCGCTAAGAGCGCTCTTTCTTTCAGCTCCGCCACGAGACTCGGGTAGCGGGGAGCCGGCTCGGCCGTGTCAGTCGCCTCCGGTGCATCTGCTCCGAAGCGATGCCGTCGGTCCGTTACCCGGATGGACGAAGCCGGGTCCCTGCTTCCGGGATCTTCCATGTTCTTCCTCTCTGAATCCTTCATCAGCGCCCCAGGAGGCGACGGATCCTCTCCGGAATGGGAGGATGAGTACTGAACAGATTCATCAGGCTTGCTCCGGCGAATGGCTTCACGATGAACAGGTGGCTGGTCGTAGGCCCTCCCGCGGCGAGCATGGGCACGCGCTTGGAGTATCGGTCAAGTTTTTCCAGAGCCCGGGCCAGTCCCTGTGGATGACCCACCATCTCAGCACCGGTGGCATCAGCCTGGTACTCACGGGAGCGCGACACGGCCATCTGAATCAGCATCGCAGCAATCGGTGCCAAAAGCGCGCCCACCAACAGGCCCAGAACCCCTCCTCCACGCTCACCGTCGCGTCGGTCTCCGACGCCTCCGAAAAGCGCGGCCCATCTCGCCATGCTGGCCAGAAACATGACGGCCCCGGCCAGGGTGGCAGCCACGGAGCTGATGAGGATGTCGCGGTTTTTGACGTGGCTCAGCTCATGCGCCAAGACCCCCTCCAGCTCCTCGTCATCCAGGAGAGTCAGGATTCCCTGAGTCACCGCCACGGCGGCGTGGTGCGGGTTCCTCCCGGTGGCAAACGCGTTGGGTGCCTCCTCCGGAAGTACGTAGAGACGCGGGAGGGGCATTCCCGTTCGCCCGCAAAGCCTTTCCACGATTGCATAGAGCCGGGGTGCCGCTTCCCGGGCCACCGGCTTGGCTCGGCTGGCTGCCAGTACGATCTTGTCCGAGAACCAATAGGAGAAGAAGTTCATGCCGGCGGCGAGAACCAGCGCCATGGCGGCCCCTCCTCTCCCGCCAAAATAGCCTCCCACGGCCACGATGAGCATCGTGAGAAGACCGAGGAGGAACGCAGTTTTCACTAGGTTCATCATTGGATTTCTCTCCTAGAAGCGTCGAGGGCGCCTTTCAGCGCACCTCCACCTTGATTGGCCTGGATCGTGCCTGGGCGTGCTTGGGCAGGACCACCTCCAGCACACCGTGGTTTAGCACCGCCCGGATTTCCGCTTGACGGATGGACCGGGGAAGCGCAAAGCTGCGACGGAACCTCCCGTACGGGCGTTCGATTCGGTGGAAATCCTCCCGTCGAGCCGAGGAGTCCTGGGACCGCTCGCCCTTGAGAATCAACTGTTCATTCTCTATCTTCAGCTCGATCTGCTCGATGGAGATACCCGGGAGATCGGCTCGCAGGACGATCCGGTCGTCCGTCTCGTAAATGTCCACCGGAGGCGACCAACCACCTGGGCGAATCGGCTCTTCAGGGGAAAGGGGCCCGGCAACCGACTTCTGGAGAGCCTGGCCCACCTTTACCTGCACTCTCTGCTTTTCACCCACCCAATCGCGGGTCGTGCTCATAGGATCCCTCCCGCCGGACCGTCGCTTCGATGATGCTCAGGGTCACTGGACCCGAGAAGTTTATCGGCCTGTTCGAAGGGGGTCAAACCGAGCTGCGTCGGGGAGGACCTCATGCTGTCCTCTCGAAGGTGAATTCTCCCTTTTTGGGGTCGATGTCCACCTGGACGCGGTCCCCCGCCTTGAGCCTACCCGACAGGAGCTCCACGGAGAGGGGATTCAGAATCGCGCTCTGGATAGCCCGCTTCAGAGGCCGGGCTCCGAAATCCGGGTCATAACCCAATTTCGCCAAGTGCTCCTTGGCTCTCTCGGTCACTGACAGGCTGAGCTTGCGCTCCGCCAGGGAGTGCTCCACTCGGGCCAGTTGAATCTCCACAATGCGGCCCAAGTCCTGGAGCGTCAAGGGACGGAACCTGACGATTTCATCGATTCGATTCAAGAATTCCGGCCGAAAATACTTCTGTAACTCCGTCAAAACCGTCCGATCCACCCGGTCGCCGCGGCTTCGGTCCGGGGGAGGAAGTGGAATGTTGGAGGTCAGGATGACCAGGCTGTTCCTGAAATCCACGACCCGCCCTTGACCGTCGGTCAACCGCCCATCATCCAGAAGCTGAAGGAAGACATTGAAGACCTCGGGATGGGCCTTTTCGATCTCATCGAAGAGGATGACCGCGTAGGGACGGCGGCGCACGGCTTCGGTGAGCTGCCCCCCCTCGTCGTAGCCGATGTAACCGGGGGGGGCGCCGATGAGGCGAGCCACCGAATGGCGCTCCGAATACTCGGACATGTCGATGCGGATCATGGCGCGCTCATCGTCAAAGAGGTTCTCGGCCAGAGCGCGAGCCAATTCCGTTTTGCCCACGCCGGTGGGGCCGATGAATATGAACGAACCGATGGGCCGGTTCGGGTCCTGGATGCCGGCCCGGGCACGACGGACGGCATTGGAAACCGCTAGGATAGCCTCCTGCTGGGCGACGACACGGCGGGATAGCCGTTCTTCCAGCCCGAGCAGCCTCTCGACGTCGCCCTGCAGGAGACGGGAAACCGGAATGCCGGTCCACTTGGCCACAATTTCCGCCACGTCTTCCTCGTCCACCTCTTCCTTGAGCATCTTCTGCTCTTTCTGCAGGCTTGAGAATCTCTGATTGGCTTCCTCCAACTTCTTCTGTAGCTCCTGGAGATTCCCGTAGCGCAGCTGTGCCGCCTTGCCCAGATCCCCCTCCCTTTCCGCCTTTTCGGCGGCGGCGCGGGTACTCTCGGATTCCTCCTTCAGCGAGCGAATCTCCTGGATGATTTTCTTCTCCGCCTCCCAGTGGGCCCGCATCCGGTCCCGCTTCTCTTTGAGATGGGCCAGCTCGCCCGCAAGCTTTTCCAGGCGCTCCCGAGAGGCGGGATCCTTTTCCTTTTTCAGCGCTTCCCGTTCGATCTCCATTTGCACCATGCGCCGCTGGATTTCATCGATTTCGGTGGGCACCGAATCAATCTCGATGCGGAGGCGAGAGGCGGCCTCATCGATGAGGTCGATGGCTTTGTCGGGCAAGAACCTGTCGGTGATGTACCGGTGGGAGAGTGTGGCGGCCGCGAGCAGGGCGGAGTCCCGGATCCGCACGCCGTGGTGCACCTCGTAGCGCTCTTTAAGCCCCCGCAGGATGGCAATCGTGTCCTCGACGGAGGGCTCCCTCACCAGCACCGGCTGGAAGCGGCGTTCCAGGGCGGCGTCCTTCTCTATATGTTTGCGGTATTCGTCGAGGGTGGTCGCCCCTACACAGCGCAACTCACCGCGCGCCAATGCCGGTTTGAGCATGTTGGAGGCATCGATCGCCCCTTCTGCGGCGCCGGCCCCCACGAGGGTGTGGAGCTCATCGATGAAGAGAATGACGGAGCCATCGGACCCATGAATCTCCTTCAGTACCGCCTTGAGACGATCCTCGAACTCGCCGCGGTACTTGGCCCCGGCGATGAGCGCTCCGAGATCCAGGGCTATCAGGCGCTTGTTCTTGAGCGTTTCAGGGACGTCCCCGTTCACGATGCGCAGCGCCAGGCCCTCCACAATGGCGGTCTTGCCGACTCCGGGCTCGCCGATGAGGACAGGGTTGTTTTTGGTTCGCCGGGAGAGCACCTGGATCACCCGGCGAATCTCATCGTCCCGGCCGATGACGGGATCCAGTTTGCGCTGCCTCGCGAGGGCGGTGAGATCCTTCCCGTAGCGCACCAGGGCCTGATATTTTCCCTCGGGATCCGGATCTGAGACCCGCTGGGACCCGCGCACCGCCTTCAGGGAGGCGAGCAGTCGCTGCGGGTCGATCCGGTGCTCGCGAAAAAGTGAGCCAAGGCCGCCGGGGGACTGTACAACCGCAATGAAAAGGTGTTCCGAGCTGACATAGTCGTCGGAGAACTGTGCGGCTACTTGGACTGCGGACTCCAGCACCCGCTGGAGGGCCGGGGAAATCCTGGGCTCGCTGCTCTCCCCCGAAGTGCGTGGAAACTTCTGCAATATCGAGCGAAGATCGGTTTCCAGGGTGCTGCGATCCGCTTCCATCTGGTCGAGCAACGAGGGGACCACTCCTTCACTCTGGGTGATCAGAGCAAGCACCAAATGCTCGGGATTGACGCTTGGGTGGCTCATTGATACGGCGATCTTCTGGCCCGACTGGATCGCCTCCGTAGCCTTGTTCGTGAATTTGTCTATATTTATCAATGGGTTACCTCAATTTGTAACATTTAGTCGATGCTTAGTATAAAAGTTGAGCCTAGCATTGTCAAGTAGCAAGTGAGGCCTACTCGCTTCTTGATCCTCGGCTGCCGATGTAATACGATGCCGCCTCCCGAACAGGAGTCCCGCCGACCTTGAACGAATCCACATCCCGAATCCCGCCTGGAAGCGCCAACGATGAAAGGAAAACGGCGGTGAGTACGACGCTGCTCGAGACCGATCCGGAGGTTCATGCCGCGCTCCAAGGCGAAATTCTGCGACAGGAACAGAGTCTCAATCTGATCGCCTCGGAAAATTACGTGAGCCAAGCTGTCCTCCAGCTGATGGGCTCCGTGTACACGAACAAATACGCGGAAGGGTACCCGGGGAAGCGGTACTACGGAGGCTGCTACTTCGCGGATATTGCTGAATCCCTGGCTCGGGATCGGGCCAAGCGGCTCTTCGGCGCGGAGCACGCCAATGTTCAGCCGCACTCGGGAGCTCAGGCGAACATGGCGGTGTACTTCGCGGTGCTCAAGCCCGGGGACACGGTTCTGGGAATGAGCCTTCCGCATGGAGGCCATTTGACGCATGGACATCCCCTGAATTTTTCAGGGACCTACTTCAAGGTGATCCCCTATGGGGTATCCCGGGTCACGGAGCTTCTGGACTATGACGCGATGGAAAGCTCCGCGAGGCAACACCATCCCCGGCTCATTGTCGTGGGGGCGAGTGCCTACTCGCGGGTCATCGACTTTCCCAGGATACGGCGTATCGCGGATGAGTGCGGCGCAATGATTCTGGCCGACGTGGCCCATTACGCCGGACTCATCGCCGCAGGAGAGTACCCGAGCCCCGTGCCCTTCGCCGAATTCGTGACCATGACTACTCACAAAACCCTGCGTGGCCCGCGCGGCGGGATGATTCTCTGCCGCGAGAACTTCGCTCGCGATGTCGATCGCGCGGTTTTCCCGGGCATCCAGGGTGGGCCGCTGGTGCACATGATTGCCGCGAAGGCGGTGGCCTTCCAGGAGGCTTTCTCCGAGAGCTTTAGAAGCGCTCAGGCGGCCACGATCAAGAATGCGAGGGCGCTCGCCGAAACCCTACAGCGGAGAGGCTTTCGCATCGTTTCGGGAGGGACGGACTGCCACCTCTTCATGACCGATGTCTTTCAGAAGGGAATGACCGGACAGCAGGCTGAATCGATCCTCGGCGAGGCCGGCATCGCGGTCAACAAGAACACGATCCCATTCGATACGAATCCCCCTCTGAAAGCCAGCGGCCTGCGGATCGGGACGCCGTGCGTCACCACCCGGGGCATGGGGACGGAGGAGATGAGGCAGATTGGCGAGCTCCTCGCGGACGTATTGGAGAGCTCCGGCTCCCCCGAGATCCTCGAAAAGGCGCGGACCGATGTGCAAGCTCTCTGCTCGCGCTTTCCCTTCTACCAGGCACTCGCGAGTCCTTCCGGTTACGGGGATGCGGGTCCCGCGGCCCGTGACTGAGCAGGGCGCCGAAAGGGTTCTCTATCTCGTCGACGGCACTTCCAACATTTTCCGCGCTTTCTACGCCATCCGCGGTCTGAGCGATCCCTCCGGCCGTCCAACCAATGCGACCTTCGGCTTCACGCAGATGCTCAGGAAACTGCTTCAGGACAAGAAGCCCACCTTCATCGCCGTAGCCTTCGATCGTCCCGAACCGACTCATCGGCATCTCGCATTTCCCTCCTACAAGGCCAATCGCCAGGCGCCTCCCGAGGACTTGATCGAGCAAATCCCGGACATCAAGGAAGTCTGCCGCGTCCTGGGGATTCCCCAGGTCGAGATGGCCGGGTTCGAGGCCGACGATTTGATGGGCACCTTGGCGCGCAAGGCGGTGGAGGATGGTTTCCGGGTAGTCCTCGTGTCTTCCGACAAGGACCTGCTTCAATTGGTCAATGACTCGGTCCAGGTTCTCCACCCCTCGCGCGGCGAATTGCTGGATCGGGAAGGGGTGAAGCGAAGCTTTGGGGTTTACCCGGAGCAGGTGGTCGACGTGCTGGCCCTGATGGGCGATTCGAGTGACAACGTGCCCGGCGTCCCCGGAATCGGCGAGAAGGGGGCGAGGGATCTCGTGGTGACCTATGGCAGCCTGGAAGAGTGCCTCCGGCATGCCTCGGAAATATCTCGGAAAACCTATCGAGAGAATCTCCTCAAGCACGGCGATCAGGCTCGAAAATCCCGCGAGTTGGTGACCATCCACGGCGATGTTCCGATGCCATGGCAGGCCGACCAGTTCCGTAGAGGCGAGATGCAGGGTGATCGTGCGCGCCAGCTCTTTTCAGACCTGGGATTCAACCGAATCGTGGAGGAAATGCGAGGGGCGCAGGAAAGTGGTGCGTCAGAAGCACCTGTGCCGCTCGGCGTCCCGATGCCCGTAAAACGCCTGCGACAGAGGGGGGAATGGGAGGAGTTCCGGCAGACTCTCCTGGCCCACAGAAAAGCGGCCCTCGTCCCCTGGTTCTCCGCCTCGGAGCCGATGCATGCACGCCTGTTGGGACTGGCTTTGGGGGAATCGGCGGAGACAGTTCATTTCGCCGATTTGCAGGTTGAGCCGCAAGGCCAAGCCGATGACCTTGGGGAAGCAGAGATCCACCAGGAATTGGAGAGCGTTCTTCAGGATCCTTCCATTTCAAAGTTGTCGGACGATCTCAAGTCGCTGGAGGTATACCTGCTGCGCCGTGGGAAAAAACTGCGGGGAGGCGATCTGGATAGCACCCTCGTCGCCTACTTGCTGGACCCTGAGGGAAGGGACTACAGCCTGGAAAGACTGGAAGCCTCCATTCTGGGGAGGAGCTCCACTGCCGCGACCACCGGGGGCCCACCTCCCATGGGGGGCGGCGGCGAACAGAAAACTTGCTTCGACTGCCGACGCCTTCTCGAGCTCGAGATGCCTTTGAAGGATCGTCTACGGAAAAATGGCCTCGAGCGACTCTACCGAGAGCTGGAGCTTCCCCTCACCTCCATCCTGGCGGAGATGGAGTTCACGGGGGTCCGGATCGATTCACCATTTCTGAACGAGCTGTCGAAGCAGTGGACTCTGGAGCTGAAGGATCTTGAGGTGAGAATCTACGCCCTGGCCGGGGAGGAGTTCAATATTCAGTCTCCACGACAGCTCGGGCAGGTTCTCTTCCAAAAACTGGGCCTGTCCCCAGGGCGGAAGACCGAGAAGGAGAAGTCGTTCTCCACCGGCGTGGATGTGCTGGAAGGCCTAGCCTCCTCTCATCCGCTTCCGGCTGCCGTGCTGGAATACCGCGGCCTCTGGAAGCTGCTTTCCACCTACGTGGAGTCCCTTCCGAGTCTGGTGAACCCCGAAACCGGCCGCGTTCACGCGTCCTTCAACCAAACCACGGCCGCCACTGGCCGACTCTCTAGCAGTGACCCGAACCTCCAGAACATTCCCATTCGAACGGAGAAGGGACGTCAGATTCGCAAGGCTTTCATCGCTCAGGAAGGATGGCGAATCCTGACGGCAGACTATTCTCAGATTGAGCTTCGAGTTCTGGCGCATCTGACTCAGGATGAGGAGATGATTCGGTCGTTCCGAAACGGCGAGGACATTCATCAGCGTACAGCGGCGCAAATCTTCGGCGTGGCGCCCGATCTCGTCACCCCCGCCATGAGACATCAGGCAAAGACCATCAATTTCGGCATTCTCTACGGAATGGGTCCGTTTCGTCTCTCCCGCGAACTGGGGGTGTCGCTGGCCTCCGCCAAGCAGTACATCGAGGAGTACTTCCAGAGGTTTCCGGGTGTGCGGCGCTACCGGGACCAGGTGATCGAATCAGCCGAGCGCCAGGGCCAAGTCTCCACGCTTCTCGGGCGAATCCGCATGGTGCCGGAGATTCGCAGTCGGAACATGAATCAGCGCAACCAGGGTATCCGGGTGGCCGTCAACACGACGGTGCAGGGTAGCGCAGCCGATCTGATCAAGGCGGCGATGGTGCAGCTGGACACCCGCTTGAAGCGGGAGGCATTGCGCAGCCGCCTTTTGATTCAGGTGCACGATGAACTGGTGCTGGAGTCTCCCGAGGCCGAAGTGGGTCGGGCGTCCATCCTGGTGCGCGAGTCCATGGAAGGATGCTACCCGCTGGACGTGCCCCTGGTGGCCGAGGTCCGCTCGGGCGCCAGTTGGCTTGAGACAAAGTAGAAAGAAGACGCTCCCCAGGCCGAGAGAACGATTGACTCCGGCCGGGCCGGATCTAGATTATCCAGAGCGCCGCTTTCCCGGCCCTTTGAAAGGAGCCGCTTTGTCTCAGGTGACTGACAAAAAGGGTCACCCCTCTGCCCCTCCGTCCGCGTTGGATTGGGGGGTCCCCCCTGGAATCCTCGTGGTCGACGACGAGCCCGCCATTCGAGACCTTCTGTGCGAGGGTCTCAAGGGACAAGGATACCATTGCGCCGTGGCTTCGAACGGACACGAGGCACTGGATCTACTGAGACGAGAGCAATTCTCACTGGTTCTCAGTGACATCGACATGCCCACCATGGATGGAGTCCGGCTCCTGAAAAACGTCAGAGAGGCGCACCCGGACGTCGAGGTGGTGATGATCACGGGTGTCGTGGACGTAGAGGTGGCATTGCGGGCGATGCGAATGGGTGCCAATGATTACTTGACGAAGCCCTTCAACCTGGAGGAAGTGCGCCTGACAGTGGAAAAGGCGCTGGAAAAAAGGCGCCTGGTCCTGGAGAACCGGGAGTACCAGCGTGACCTGGAGTCGAAGGTTGCCGAACGAACCGTGGAGTTGGTGCTCAAGCGCCGCGAGATCGAGGAGCTCTACGAAAAGCTCCAAATCTCATACGAAACCACTCTGGAGGCCCTTGCCGCAGCGCTGGATACCCGGGACACTGAGACCCAGGGCCATTCCATGCGCGTCTCCGAATATACGGTGGTCATTGCCCGGCGGATGGGAGTGAAGGATCCAGAATTGACGGAGATCCGACGAGGAGCTCTGCTTCACGACGTGGGCAAAATCGGCATCCCCGACGCGGTGTTGCGCAAACCTGGAAAACTCACGCCGGAAGAGTGGGAAGAAATGCGAAGGCACCCCGAAATTGGCTATCGTATCCTCTCCGGAATCAAGTTTTTGGAGCCATCTCTGCCCATCGTGATCGCACATCAGGAGCGGTTCGACGGGTCCGGCTACCCGCGGGGACTGCAGAGAGAGGAAATTCCACTGGGCGCCAGGATCTTCGCCGTGGTGGATACGCTGGATGCGATGACCTCGGACCGACCCTACCGCAGAGCCCTCAGGTATGAAGATGCGAGGGCGGAGATTGTCCGGAACTCCGGACTCCAATTCGATCCCAAAGTGGTGGAAGTGTTCCTGTCCATTCCGCCAGAGGAGTGGAAGGCCATGCACCGCCGGATTCCCGACACGAGAGACCCCACACGAACCCGCTAGCCGCGTCCCGACTCCAGGCTTTTCTGCAGCTTCGGATCCAGCCAGTCTCGAATGGAATCTCCCAGAAAATTGAAGCTCAACACAGCCAGCATGATGGCGACTCCTGGATAGACGATGAGATGGGGGGCGTCGAAGAGATGTTGGCTTCCGCTGCGCAGCATGCTCCCCCAACTGGGGCTGGGGGGAGGGAGCCCCAGTCCCAGGAAGCTCAGCCCCGCCTCCGAGAGAATGACCCCGGCCATGCCCACCGTAGCCTGCACGATGATTGGGCCGGAGATGTTGGGAAGAAGGTGGAGGAACAGAATTCGCTCCGATCGGGCCCCCGCGGCCCGCGCTGATAGGACATACTCCATCTCCCTCGCACGCAGAATCTGGGCCCGTGCCAGGCGGGCGTAGCCCACCCACCCAATCAAACAGAGGGCCAGCACCAGGTTTCCCAGCCCCGGACCGAGCACGGCCACCAGGGAAATGGCCAGTAGAATGCCTGGAAAAGCCATCAGGACATCGATGCTGCGCATGAGTACATCGTCGATCCACCCGCCGGCGAACCCCGCAACCGTTCCCACCGTCAGTCCCACCAAGGCGGAGGAGGACACGACGACGAAGCTCAAGAAGAGGGAGATGCGGGCGCCGAAAATGAGTCGGGAGAGAATGTCCCGTCCCAGCTCATCCAATCCGAGAGGGTGCACGGGAGTTGGTGCGGCAAAACGCTGGCTCAGGTCCTGGGCCCCCACAGAGTAAGGGGCCAGCACAGGGGCCGCAAGCGCCAGGAAGGAGAGGAGGATGAGGATCGCCATTCCGACCAGACCCAGAGGGTCTTCCCGAAGGTGGCGGGAGAGCGAAAACAGAACTCCCGCCCGCGGTGACCCGTGGGTCTCAACCATAGCGGATCCGGGGATCCAGAACGGCGTACGCTAGATCAGTCACCAGATTTACCAGCAAGTAGGTGAGAGCGATCATGAGGATGCACCCCTGAACCAGCGGATAGTCGCGAGTTTCGATAGCCTGGATCGTGAGTCTTCCAAGGCCGGGCCACCCGAACACGGTTTCGGTGATTACGGCTCCAGTCAGGAGAACCCCCGCTTGAAGCCCCAGCACCGTTACCACCGGAACGAAGGCGTTTTTGAGCGAGTGGCGCAAGACGACATTCCACCTTCCGAGGCCCCTGGCCGCCGCAGCGACGCAGTAGGGGCTGGAAATCTCCTCGACGAGGCTGGCACGAATCATCCGGGTCAGAATGGCCGCCAACGCAGTCCCCAGGGCTATCGAAGGAAGGACGACGGCCCTGGGCTCTTCCATCCCCGAAACGGGAAACCAGTCCAGGTGGACCGCAAAGACCAGAATGAGGATTGGGCCGACCCAGAAGCTGGGAAGCGAGAGTCCCAGCAGGGACAGAGTCGTGGCGATGCGATCGCCTGATTTTCCTCGGTGGACTGCGGCGAGGACCCCCGCGGGGAAAGCAATGAGACAAGCCAGCAACATGCTGGTTCCCGCCAGGAGGATGGTGGCGGGATACCGGCTGAAAATAAGAGCGCGAACCGGCTCCCGATAGCGAAAGGAGCTTCCCATATCTCCCACGGACAGGCGGCTCAGGAAGAGGGCGTACTGGTCGAGCAGCGGCTGATTTAAACCGAGTTTTGCTCGGAGATCGGCCAAGTCGGCGGCGGTGGCCCCCTCGCCCAACATGACCTGAACCGGATCTCCGGGGATGAGATGAATGAGCGCGAAGACGAGCGTACAGACTCCCAGTAGCACAGGGAGGAAGAGAAGGAATCTGCGGAGAAGGAAGGATCTCAAGGGCCCTGACACCGGGAATAAAGCGCGCGAATCATAGCACAGGAGCCGGCAAGGGGCGCAGACTCTGAATTCTTGACTCCGGCGAGCAGATTCTTTATATTGCCGGCCGGTTGAGACGTAGAATAGCAGGCGAAGATGCCTTGAAGCGGTCGCCGTCCTCGAAGAAAGGTTAAGTCTCCTCAAGCATGAAAAAGCGCGCCCTCCTCTTGACCCTGTTATTCATGACGACCTGGCCCCCAGCGCAGCTCTGCCGCTCGCAGGACGCGGAAGCTCCACAGCTCCAGCTTCCCGAGCTGCTGCAGAAATTCAATGAGCGCCAGAAGGCGGTTCAGAGCCTAACGGCGACTTTCACGGAGCGCAAGGATTTGAGTTTGCTCGCGAAGCCGGTTGTTTCGAACGGAACCTTCCTCTACGCAAAACCGGCGCGAATCAAGTGGGAATACTCGGTCCCAGAGCCGAGGATCTTCTTGATCACCGAAGATCGGTTTGTGGCATATTATCCCAACCAGAAGCGGGCTGAGGAAGTCCCATTGAGCAAGCTGGCTGGGAGGAGAGTATTCCGAGTCTTCGGAATCGGCCAGACTTCCGAGGACCTCCAGAAGTTTTTTGACATCTCCCAGGCGGAGCCCGGAGATGAAAAAGACTGCTACTTGCTAGTTCTCACCCCGAAGCGACGAAGGGTCAAGGACCGGTTGCAGCTGGTTCGCTTCTGGGTGGACGGCAGAACATACCTGCCCCGAAAGTTGGAGTATCTGGAGTCGGACGGCGATTCCACCCTTCTTTCCTTCGCGAATATCCGACTCAATCCGGAGATTGCCGAGGGCCGGTTCAACGTGGATATTCCCAAAGACGTCCAGATCAGCAGCACTTTTTCCGGGTTCAGTGGCTCCAGTTTGAGCCACTGAACCTCGCCCCCCCCCGCGCAGGCCCTATCAACAAAAAACCCCTCCGGCCTTCCTGAGGAACGGCCGGAGGGGTGCTGAAACCGGAGCCGGAGTTAGTACATCCCGCCCATACCGCCGCCATGGGGCGCCGCTGCGGGCTTTTCCTTCTCGGGGAGCTCATAAATGAGCGCTTCGGTCGTGAGCATCAGGCCCGCGATGCTCGCGGCGTTCTGCAGAGCGTTCCGCGTCACCTTGGCAGGGTCGATGATCCCGGCGTCGAACATGTCCACCCACTTGCTGGAGTAAGCGTCGAAGCCCATGGTCTTTTCCTTTTCCTTGGCTTCCGCCACGATGATGGATCCCTCGTGCCCGGCGTTGTTGGCGATCTGCCGCAGAGGCTCCTCCAGTGACCGGCGCACGATGTTGATGCCGAGCTGGATATCATCGTTCTTCTCTTTGACCTTCTCCAGAACGGGGATCGCTCTAAGGAAGGCGATGCCACCGCCGGGAACGATTCCCTCTTCCACGGCAGCCTTGGTGGCGTGCATCGCATCCTCGACCCGAGCCTTCTTCTCCTTCATCTCGGTTTCAGTGGCCGCCCCTACCTTGATGATGGCCACGCCGCCGACGAGCTTTGCGAGCCGCTCCTGGAGCTTCTCCCGGTCGTAGTCAGAGGTGGTCTCTTCGACCTGAGTCCGGATCTGCTTGACCCGTCCCTCGATCTCAGAGGACTTGCCAGCTCCTTCCACGATGGTGGTGTTGTCCTTATCGATGGTGACCTTCTTGGCTTCTCCCAGGTCATCAACCTTCACGTTTTCCAGCTTGATGCCCAGGTCTTCGGTGATGACCTTTCCACCGGTGAGAATCGCAATGTCCTCGAGCATGGCTTTACGCCGGTCGCCGAACCCCGGAGCCTTGACCGCTGCCACCTGCAACGTGCCACGCAGCTTGTTCACAACCAAGGTGGCGAGGGCCTCGCCCTCCACTTCCTCGGCGATGATGACCAGCGGACGTCCCATCTTGGCCACCTGCTCCAGCAACGGCAGGAGGTCCTTCATGCTGGAGATCTTCTTCTCGTGGATGAGGAGCAAAGGATTGTCCAGGATGCACTCCATCCTCTCGGGATCCGTGACGAAGTAGGGAGAAAGGTATCCGCGATCAAACTGCATCCCCTCGACAATTTCCAGAGATGTCTCCATGCCCTTCGCCTCTTCAACCGTGATCACCCCGTCCTTGCCCACCTTTTCCATGGCCTGTGCGATGATCTGGCCGATGGTCACGTCGTTGTTGGCGGAGATGGTCCCCACCTGCGCTATAGCCTTTCCGGCCACCTTCTTGGAAAGCCCTTTGATCTCGTTGACCACCAATTCCACAGCCTTCTCAATTCCACGCTTGAGATCCATGGGGTTGGCGCCAGCTGTGACGGCTTTGCACCCTTCACGGTAGATGGCCTGCGCCAGGACCGTGGCGGTGGTGGTTCCGTCGCCGGCCACGTCGCTGGTCTTGCTCGCGACCTCTCGCACCATCTGGGCCCCCATATTTTCGCGGGAGTCTTCCAGCTCGATTTCTTTCGCAACCGTAACGCCGTCCTTGGTGCTCGTCGGGGAGCCGAATTTCTTCTCCAGGACGACATTGCGGCCCTTCGGGCCCAGGGTGACCTTCACGGCGTCGGCGAGTTTGTTCACACCGCGCAGGATTGCGTGGCGGCAATCCTCCGAATAAACGATTTCCTTGGCAGCCATTGCTTCAATTCCTCCTGTGACGGGTCCGGGAGTTAGCCTGGGACCCTAAGTTCAGAAGCCCACATGGGGGTGGGCAGGCCCTGAGCGTCCTAGCCAATGATTCCCAGGACCTCGTCTTCTTTTACGATGACGTGCTCGACATCGTCGATCTTCACTTCCGTCCCGGCGTACTTGCCGATGAGAACCTTGTCTCCCACCTTTACCTGCATGGGGATTGCCTTTCCCGCCTTGTCCAGGCGGCCCGAACCGATGGCCACGACCTTGCCTTCCATCGGTTTTTCTTTGGCAGTATCGGGGATGATGATGCCCCCCTTTACTTCTTCCTTCGAATCGAGGCGACGGACGAGGACCCGATCGTACAGAGGCTTAACTTTCATCGACTTCCCTCCAAGAACGTGTTGTATGTCTTTGTGTTGTAACTCGGCTGTTGTTAGCACTCACCTGTGGCGAGTGACAATATAGCAATCGCTTCCAGGACTGTCAAGAGCTATTTCCAGCCCTAATAAGCAATGGAAACCAAAGACTCCTCCCCTCCCCGTGCCTGGCATGGAGGAATGACAGGCCCTACGCCCGAAAGAGCGCTCCGCGGCACAAAAGCTTGAAGAAATTCCAGGAGACTGTATATATCTCTAGGCGGCCCTCGGCGACAGCGAACGGGGGCAAGGAGGTTTTCTGGGAAGCCCGCGATCCCCGTTGGAGGATTTAAACCAGGTTCGGCTGGAAGCTCGAATCAAGGACGTGGCCCGGCGGCTATTCTCCGACAAGAAGGTCGATGACCTGGAAACGTGGCATTTGGTGCAGGTCGTGGAGCATTGCTCCAGAGCCATCTCAGATATCTATCGGACCGTAAACCTCGATCAGATTCTCAAGGGCATCGTTCATCGACCCCGATCTCTGGGGGAGCTCCTTCCTACCGACACGACCCCGCCGACACAACCCATAGGAAGGGTCACCCGTGTTCCGGAGGAGCTTCGCGGGATTGGCGATCGGTGCCTTTACGATATCGGCATGGCCGGGGTGAAGGATTACCGGGGACTGAGTCTGGAAACCCTCGGAGTCAGATCCTACAGGATGGCTGCCGATATCCTCTCCATCCTAGCCAATGAGAGGGATCTACGAGAATTGTTTCAGCATAATCGAATGCGCTCCCTGCCCATCGAGGAGGAAGTGGCCTTTCTGCGACAATGCGCCGCACGATTTAACCTCCACGCAAAGCTTCTCACGACTCTAAGGGAAGAGGCTTCCTCGGAGCCGGAGGCGGGAATCTCCGTTGCCGTTACGATGCCCCCACCCGGGGAAGTGGAGCCTGAAGCGGAATCGAACGGAGAGCACTTCGAAACAACTCAGACGCCGCTACCTGCAGCCGCTGCCCGTCTGAGCCTTCCGGGGGAGCCCCGAGACAAGGTGCTCTCCCGGTTCGAGCGGATCCTGCTGTTCGCAGATACCGATATCGAGGCTGTTCGAAGTGAATTGAAGGGGCTCGTCGTGGACCAGGAAGAGGCGGTGGACGCGCTGTGTGATGACCTGCTGCTGAACGGCACAGGAACCCAGCTTCGTGGCATCCCCCAGTCCTATTTTCTGGTCGGTCCCACAGGAGTGGGCAAGAACCACCTGATGGAGTCCTTGGCAAGCGTGCTTGAGTCACACTGGGGCGTGGAAATCCCGTTTCTGATCATCGAGGGACCGCAATACACCTACCCCTCCGACGTTCATGAGCTGCGAGGAGCCACCCGCGGCTTCATTCGAAGTGACGAGCTAGGCATCCTATCCGAGTTCCACGAACGCTCTTCCCGGGCACCCCTGTCGATCATTCTGGTCGACGAGGTGGAAAAGGCCCACTCCCAGCTTGCAAGGTTTTTCCTCTCCATCATGGACCGCGGCAGTATCCACGACAATCGCGGACGAGAGCTCAGTTTCGAGGGTACCCTGCTGGCGTTCACGTCCAACCTCGGCTACTCCACCTCGGACTCACCCGTGGATCCCATCGGCTATCGGGGTGGCGCACGAGAGGGCCTTCGGAGACAGCGCGGGGAGGCCGAACGACACCTCCGCAGAACCCTGTCCCCGGAATTCCTGGCACGATTGAGGGCGATTCGATTCTCCCCCCTCTCGTCCCAATCCATGGAGGCCATCTTGGACATGGAGGTCCAGAAGATTTTTCGACGATTCCAGGAACTCCACGGGTTGGAGGTGTCCCTCACGGCTTCCGCACGGCAGCAGTTGCTGGAGATCGGATTCAGTCCGAGCCACGGGGCTCGGCACTTGGCAGGAGTCATACGGCGCTACTGCAACGTCGAAGTGAGTCGACGCATCAAGCAGGACCGGCTAAAGGGGGAAGGAGATCGGGGTGACACGGTGCGCTACTTGCGAGAAATCCGAAAGGGGGAGCGCGCTTACGAGGCGGCGGCAGTGGAGCGCGCAGTTCTCCGCCAGGCCCGGGTAGCTCTGCCTTACTCGCGTCTGGTGGTGGATTTTGCCGAAGGAAAGTTTTGTTACAGGGAACCGTGCGAATGATGCCTCAGGCATCCCTGCTGACCCGCCTTCAGCGCCTTATTGAAACCACGTATGACTGGACGACCGGCATCCAAAGCCTGGCTCCCTTCCTGGTGGGAGATCATGGCTACAAGGTCTTCTACGCGGGCCGAGAGATTCTCGAGGAATCGCCGGGAGATGGCGAGGGCCCTCGCACTCTGGTGACTTGGCGTGGTGGACCGATCTCCCTGAGCGTCTACTACCCAGACGCCCTGGTCCGGCATCTTGAAGAAATCAATCCACTGAAAGAGATTTCAGATAAGAACGTCGTCGCATTCTCGCTCCTCATCGAAGAGCTCGACCACCTGTTGATGCTGGCCTGGTGCGCCCGGTACGCACGGAAAGTCAGGTTGCTGGAGCTGGAGTTCCACGCCAACGTGACAAAGTACTTCGTCCTGGCCCACTTCCTGGGCCGCGCCACGCGGCGGGTGCGGCTCACGTCGGCCCAGCGCGAATGGATTTACCATTGCCTTTTCTGGGAAGTGGGAGAAGGGCTCCCTGAGCCGCAGGGCCATCGGTATCGGACAGCCGCCCGATTGGCTCTCCGGTTTGTCCGGAGCCTGGAATCGGTGTCCGCTGTGGAGAGAGTTAGAGTGTTGCGCCGCTTCGCACGCCAATCCTGGGCGAGTCAGCGCACTTGCCTTGAATCGGTGGATTTCCCGGCCCGATCAGGGCTCCTTGGCGCTGTCTGAGGTCGTGGTATCCCCGGTCAGGTGGGCTAGCTGCTGCGCTTGAGGAAACCCTTCCAGGGCCTTCTGGATCTGCGGGTCGATGTCGGCAAAGACCCTGAATCCTTCTTCATTTCCCCAGCGGGCCGAGAAAACTTCCTTGCGGATCGAGCCACGAATGTACGCTTCGTGGTCTTTGAGATCCTCATCAGTGAACTCGATCTTGCGCTGGGTGAGATATTTCTTGAAGTCATTCAGGGTCGAGTCATCGACGGTAAAGGTTCGGTCCAAGTCCTTGTGGCGAAGATTAAACTGTACGGCGAATCCGAAGAAAACCTGCTCGTTCTCCAATTGACGGAGAAACTTGTCGAGTTTCAGGCTGTCCACCAGGATGTCGGGCGTGATCCCGCCCCCCCCATACACCACCCGACCCGAATCGGTCTTGCGGATTTCATGCTCCGAAGGAACCTCTTCGTCCTCCTCCTTGGAGAGATAAAAGTAGTCCTCCAGAGACTGGTAGTCGCGCTGAATGAGCCGGCCGCTGGGGGTGTAATAGTGAGCCGTCGTGAGAGCCAGTGCGGACCGGTGGCTTAGGGGATAAACCGTCTGGACGAGGCCCTTCCCCCAGGTGGTTTTTCCCACGATCAGTGCGCGATCGTGGTCCTGGAGCGCCCCGGCAACTATCTCTGAGGCGCTGGCGCTGTACTTGTTCACCAGGACCACCACCGGGAAGTCGATATGGGTGCCCGCACCGGAAGCGGTGTACTCCTGATCGGACCCCTTGGTGCGTCCGCGAGTGTATACGACGATCTGGCCACGTGAGAGGAACTTGTCGGCCATCCGCACGGCCTGTTCCAGCAATCCGCCCGGATTGCCCCGAAGATCCAGGATGAGGCGGTTCATCCCGGCGTTCTTCAGGACCTGAAGCTTCTCCTCGAGCTCGCGATCCGTTGTCTGCGTGAAATTGCTCACCCGGATGAATCCCACTTCCGGCCGTATCATGAACGCATACTGTACGGAGCGCGTCGGTATATCGTCCCGGGTGATGGTGAAATGCAGTACATCTTCCTCGCCTGGCCGAACTACTGTGATGTTGACCTGGGTCCCCTTGGGCCCCCTTAGCTTTTTCAAAGCCTGATCAACCGAGATGTCCAGGGTGTCTACCCCCTCGATTTGGGAGATGACGTCGCCCGGTCTGATTCCTGCTCGGTACGCCGGAGTGCCTTCGATAGGCGCGATAACTGTGAGGGGCTTGTCCAGCGTCGGCTTGGAGATGACAATCCCCAGGCCGCTGAAACTGCCGTGTTGCTCCTCCATCATGTCCTGGTACTCGGCAGTATTGAGGTAATGGGTGTGGGGGTCCAGGGTCTTGAGCATCCCGTCAATGGCCCCTTCAATGGCCACTTCAGGAGATACCTCTTCAACGTACTGTTCCTGGATGATGCCGAGGATTTGGCTGAAGGTCTTCAGCCGATCGTTGGAGCGATCCGCCGCTGCATCCAAGCGCGGACCCAGGATTCCTCCGGTCAGAGAGCCCGCGGCCAATATTGCGACGCCCAGCGCCAGCTGCCTGTTTTTCAATGCATCGGCTCCATGAATACGGATAAAGTATAGGGTGACGGCCAGGGGAAGTAAAGGACACTCTGGATAGCGGGAGATTCAACCCCAGCCGGGGAATCACCCATGCCTCTGCGCCCGGAGGGTCGATTTTGACTTGCTCGGGACACCAAACTAGCATACGCAAACCACATCCTTTTGTTCCGGCGGAATTTTGGCGGCTGGTGAAGGACGTGGTGGAAATTTGGAGGATACATGTTCGGATCCCTGGGAGCACCCGAGTTAATCGCCATTTTCGTGCTCGCCCTGCTGTTGTTCGGGCCGAAGAAGCTGCCTGAGCTGGGCCGGGCATTGGGCAGGAGCTTCGCAGAGTTCCGCCGTGCAACAACGGAGCTCAAGAGTACCTTCGAACGTGAAATAGCCGATGCGGACGGATCCGCAGCGACGCCACAACCCCCGGGCCAGTCGGTGGCTCGATCTCCGGCAGAGCCGGCCTCCTCGAACGGGAAAACGGTTGGAACCGAGCCTGTCTGATTCAGGCAGGATGTCGTTTCTCGAGCATCTGGGCGAACTCCGCACCCGCCTCTTCAAGTCACTACTCGCGCTTGCAGTTTGTTTTCTGGTGGCCTGGTCGCAGTCCGCCAGAATCTTCAGCTTCTTCGTAAAACCTCTCCAACCATACTTGGGCGGTCACAAATTGGTGTTCATCGAGATAACCGAGCCGTTTCTTCTATACATGAAAGTTTCCCTTCTGGTGGCCGTGTTCGCGGCATCGCCCATCATTCTTCAGCAGCTGTGGGCGTTCGTCTCACCGGGACTGTACCCGCATGAGAGGCGGTACGCGGGCCCCTTCATCGTCATTGCCTCGTTCTTTTTCTTCTCCGGAGGACTCTTCGGTTATTACGTGGCATTCCCCTACGCCGCCCGTTTTTTGCTCTCGATCGCGGGGGACTTTCAGCCGGCCTTGACAGTGAAAAGCCTCTTCGGTTTCGAGAGCAAGATTATCTTGGGTATGGGACTGTTATTCGAATTGCCCGTCGCGATCTTTCTGCTCTCCCGAGTCGGAATCGTCACTCCGGGCTTTCTACTTCACAATCTCAAGTATGCCGTGCTGATCATTTTTATCATCGCTGCCATCATCACTCCGACCCCGGATGTCATCACTCAATGCGTCTTCGCCCTTCCTATGGTAGGTCTGTACCTCTTGGGAATCGGCGCTGCCTACCTGGTACCCCGAGGCCATGGCCGCAGGGACTGAGATTCTCCCTTGCTCCCCACGCCTTCCCCTAGGATTTCGGATGGTGCGGGGGCCCGGAATGCGGGTGTGGATCCTGCGTGAAGGCGCGTCACCCGCTCCAGACGTCGATCTCTGGGATCGGTGGATTCGGGGGGGCGAGGGGAAAGTCCTTGCCGATCCCGGAGGGCGAGCTCCGGTCTACCAGATTGAAAGCGATGGGATCGGAGGGGTAGTTTTACGAGCCTTTCACCACGGCGGATTACTTGGGAATCTGCTGGGCAATCGCTTTCTGGGGGAAGGACGATTCCTGTCGGAACTTCGGGTCTCGGAGGCGATTCGGAGGGAAGGGGTTCCCACCCCCGAGGTGCTCGCGCTCTACTTGAGGCGCACCGGGGGAGGAGTTCACAGGGGATGGATTCTAACGCGGTATGTTCCCGGCGGGGAGAATCTCCGTCGTTGGGTCGAGGCCGGCCTTCCCGAAAGGACAGAGCGGCACAGGGTGCTAAGACTCGCTGCGCGGACGGTGTCTTCCCTGCACGCCGCAGGATGTCTTCACCCCGACCTGAATCTGAGCAACTTGCTTCTGGTGCGGGATGGAGTTTTCGCGCTGGACCTCGATGGTGCTCGCCTGGAGTCCTCGCTGGGAATGCGGGCGCGAATTAGTGGCCTCGTGCGCCTCTACCGGTCGCTGGCAAAGGTCACGGATAGAGTTGAACCACTCTCCTTGGGAGATCGTTGGGTTTTTGTCAAGGCCTACGCGGAGGGCAATCGCGAACACTCTCGTGCGCTGTGGCGACACCTCAGCACACGCTGGTTTCTGGCTCGGGCTCGGTCCCACCTCTCCCGAGGCTTGCGGCGAGTAATTCACCAGGTTTTGGGGTAATTCCCCAACAACTCGCGACAGGCGTTGAGGACTTCCGAGCTGGTTACCTCCTCGAGACAGAGCGGCTTTCCAGAATCAGCGGGGCGGCATTCCGTGAAAAACTTCTGCCGACAGGGTGAACAGGGAAACTGACGAGTTACGACTCTGAAGAGCTCCGGATCTGAAAAAGGACCCGTGAGGCTCGGTGCTCCGGGTCCGAAAACAGCGACCACCGGAACCCGCAAGGCGGCGGCGATATGCATCGGCCCACTGTCATTGCAGATGAGGAGATGGCAGTGCTCCAGCAAGGCTGCCATCTCCTGGAGGCTTTGGCCCTCCGGCGGGAGAACGCAGCTTGGGCCGGCCAGCGTTCGAATCCTCGCCATACCCTGAAGATCGTCCCCTGTTCCAAACAGGAGAGGAGTCGCTCGGTAGTCTCGTACCAGGGCGGCCGCCACCTCACCGAATCGTTCCGGGTGCCAGGCGCGAGGGGGCTTCGAGGCGCCTGGATGCAGGGCGATTCGAAGAGCGCCCTGATGGATTCCGTGCCTGCGGAGGAAACGGAGCGCCCCATCCCTGGCTTGAGGGGTGAGATGGTAGCTGAGCCTGCGATCGGCTACATCGGCACCCACTGCTTCAACGATTTGGAGAAAGTGCTCTGCGTGATGCCCCTTCTGCGGGAGCGGAAGGGGATCCGTCAACAGCCATCCCCGGGAATCGCTCTGAAACCCCACTCTGCGGGGGATGCAGGCCATCCGTGCGAACAGTCCCGCCTCAAAGGCCTTCTGGAATAGCAGTGCCAGGTCGAATCGTTCTTTGCGTAATCGCTCGATGAGTTTCCACCTGCCACGCCACCCTGCATGGCCCCCCTCGCGATCGTACTCGATGAGATGGTCGTAGTAGGGTGAACCGCGAAGCGCATCCAAAACCCAGGTCTTCGCCAGGAGAGTTATCTCCGCCTCAGGAAATGCCTTCCGCACGGCACGCATGGCGGGTGAAATCATGACGACATCCCCGATCCAGTTGTTGACCCGGACCAGAATCTTCCGTATTGAGGAGATTGAGTCTCCCGGGTTCAGCACTGGGGCGCCTGAATATTGGGGGCCGAAGTCCGCGAGAGCAGCTCCATCGAGGCCCGCAGTACATCTGCGGGGGAGATCTCGTGCAGTGGAGAGGGATCCCCACGCTTGGGGCGGGGTCGCCCCTTTTGCCAAGCGGGCGCCAGAATTCGGTGATGCTCGCCCAGCGGACCGTTGATGCTGGGATCCGTGCTACCGAAGAGAGCCACGACCGGAATCCCGTGGGTCCATGCCAGGTGCATGGGCCCGGTGTCTCCTCCGATAAACAGGCGGCAGCGGGTTAGGAACTGGCGCATCTCGGGTAGGGTCATGGAGGGGGCGGCGAGGCCGCCGCCGCCGACCTCCGAGAGGATGTTCTGGACAATAGTTTCTTCCCCCGGTCCCCAAGTGAGAATTGGGCAAAGCCCCTCTCCCACCAGGCCGCGGATCAGCTGGGAGTACCGTGCTTCGGGCCACCGCTTGTGGGATTGTCTTGGACTCGTGCCGGGGTGGAGGGCGATCGGACTCGCGGGACCGACGGTAGCCAGGAATTTGGAAATTCTGGCGGAAGCCTTCAGTGTCGGATACTGAAATTCCAGGGAACTTTCGGACACCCCGAGGGGCGCCAGAAGCTCGAGGTTCTTCCAGACGCGGTTCAGCCGAGGGGAGGAGGGTTTCACATGGGAATTGTTCAGGATAAAGCTTCCTTCACGGGATCCGGCGGGAGTAAATCCGACTCTCAGGGGAGTGCACGAACTCCACGCAATGAGCGAGCTCTTGGCGCTCCCCTGAAAATCCAGAGAAAAATCCGCTCGAAAACTCCGCAATCCCGAGAAAAAGGTCCCCAGTTCGCGAAAGGAGCGGACCGAATTTCTTGCGAAAGCTGCCGGTCCCAGAGCTTTGCGGGGGAAGATTATCACCTCGTCCAGCCAGGGCTTCCCAGGCAGGAGCGTCGCGGATGGCGCCTCAACCACCCAGGCTAGGCGAGCTTCAGGGAACGACTTCCGCAATGCGGCGAGACAGGGAAGTGTTCGAATCACGTCCCCAACCGCGCCCAGGCGGAGCAGGAGAATGCCGTCGCCGTCGCGAACTCGGAGTGGCTGCATCGCGTCTCCTGCAGTTTAAGGGCGGCTCATTATACCAAGCAGTCCCAAGGCACCGGAGGTGAGTCAAGCCGCCGTTGACACCCCCGGACCGCTGTGTTAAAAAATGCCCGTGCCTGTCGATCCGAAGCTACTCGAAATCCTCGCCTGTCCAGCCTGCAAGAAGCCGGTCCAACTCATCCCGGAGGGGACGGGACTCCTATGCGCGGAGTGTCACCTTATCTTTCCCATTGAGAACGATATCCCCGTGATGCTGGTGGACGAAGCTCGCCCGGATGACGAATCCAGGGAGTCGCATTGAGCGCGATTCTGGCAGCACCTCGCGCCAAGGATCTGGTGCGCAAGATGACCGGCTGCCGTCTCCTCGTGGTGGGCGATTTGATGGTGGATCGGTTCCTCTGGGGTTCAGTCCATCGGATTTCACCCGAGGCACCTGTCCCAGTTGTCCACTTGAACTCGGAAACTTCAGCACTCGGCGGGGCGGGAAATGTGGGGAGAAACCTGCAGGCCCTGGGTGCCACGGTAGCCCTGGTAGGTGTGGTGGGACAAGATCGGGGCTCGGAGGAGCTCAGGCGACTCCTTAAGGAGGCCGAGCTGGACGACCGTGGGGTGATTGAGTTACCAGGCCGCATCACGACGGTGAAAAGCCGGGTCATTGCCCACCAGCAGCAGGTGGTTCGAATCGATCGGGAATCCCAGGAAGCCCTTAGCAACGAGTCAACCCAGAAAGTCTGCGATCGGGCCCTCGAATTCCTGGCTGGGGCTCAGGCCGTTGTTATCTCGGATTACGACAAGGGAGTCGTAACCCCAGGGCTTCTTGGGCTCCTTCTACCGGCCTCCCGGAAGGCTCGGCTGATCGTGGCAATTGACCCAAAGCCACCCAATTACAAGTACTACACGCCGGCTACCGTAATTACTCCAAACCTTCAAGAAGCTCGGACCATGCTCGGATCCAAAAGTCACACCAACCAGGAAATCCTGGAAATAGGACTCAAGTTGAGGGAGACACTCCAGTGTGAGGCGGTTCTTCTGACGAGAGGTGAAGAGGGAATGATCCTATTCCAGAAGTCAGGAGACCCTCTCCGGATCCCGTCGTACGCTCGAGAGGTCTACGACGTGACCGGCGCTGGAGACACGGTTATCTCCGTGCTAACGTTGGCTTTGACCGCTGGGGCCTCCCTCCTCGAAGCCTCCTCCCTGGCCAATCTGGCGGCTGGACTCGTGGTGGGGAAGCTAGGGACCGCCGTGGTGACCCCGGAGGAGCTCATCGTAGCGTCAGAACGCTCGGGATGAGATCAGACGCTCAGTTCCAGGAACCTCCTTATCAACCAAATGGTTAACCCCAAAATGGACTTTGCGGTGTTGCTGCAGCACCCACCAAGAAACTTTTCCTTGACGTCAACCCCTCTGGGTGGTAGCTTCCAGCCAGGGATGGCGATCTTGAGAAGAAAGTGGAACTTCCAGATGGCAGGGTTGACTGGATAAGCTAGGGTTGGAGCGAGGGGACGCTCTTTCTATCCTCGGCGTGACAGGATCCGACAACACCAAGCCAGGAGTCGCAAGTGGAACAGCAGAGGGGAAGTACGAGGCTCGGTAGCTATCTCAAGCGGCTTCGAACCGGATATGGTTTCTCCCTGCGTCGCGTCGAGCTCAAGGCAAGGGCAGAGGGAGCCGAAATTGACAACTCCCAGCTGTCCCGGTACGAAAGAGGTCGTTGTTATCCTTCCTTCGACAAACTGTGCACCCTGGCAAACATCTTCAGCGTTTCAGTTCAGAATTTTTCCGATGTCCTGGAGATGGAGAAATTCGATACCTTCAAGCCCCCACACTCCCTGGGATTCGATGAGCTTCAATCTCGCGGGAATGCTGAGCTGGAAGCTGGAAATTTCGGAAGAGCCTACGTCGCATTCGAATCGGCGCTGCAAGCAGCCGAATCGACGCTTGGCCCTGACCGGGATGATTTCAGGGCGCGAGCCCGCTACAAGATGGCCTTCTCCCTCTTCCGGCTCGGAAAAATCAACCTAGCGGAGAGTGAGCTACGACTCATCCTCCGCGACCACCAGAAGATTTCTCCTCGCACGCGCTTCCTTACGCTCCTGATGCTTTCCAACGTCCACGACGAAAGGGGCGACCGTTATCTTGCCCTGATGGAAGCTGAAAGGTGCCTGGATCTGGCTCGGGCGGCTGGTGAGCGTGCGGATCAGGCCTACGCGCTTCACGCTATCGGCCGCACCTGTTTCGAGGAGGAGGATTACGGCCGCGCTGCGGAATTCCATGGGCAAGCCTTGGAGATGGCCCGGGAGACAGCCAGTTCGCAGGAAATCGTCCTTCTGCAGGCCAACTTGGGATATTGCCACGTCATGCTCCACCGTACCGAGAAGGGTCTCAAGGAGATTCGAGAAGCCCTCGCCCTCAGCAAGAAGGAAGGGCTGCGGAGGGGAACCGCCTATTGTTTGAGGATACTCGGGCAGGTCTACTTCAAGGATGAGAAGCTAGGACGCGCACGGGAGTACTTCGAGGAAGCTGAGACGGCAGCCCACAGTGCAGACAGCCCATACACCGACATCCTCTTCCAGTCGGCATTTTATTTGTGGGAGATCGCGCGTAGGGAAGGGAACGCGGTGCAGGAGAAGGTCTATTTCGGCCGCCTGCGTCACCTTCGGTCTTCATTGGAACGCCACTTCGATGAGGTGGGGCAATTCGACGCCTATATTGAAAAGGGAGGTCGTAGTGAAGAGCGCGCAGCCCATTCCTAGAGTCGTTTGGAATTGGCCGCGCCGATTCGTCGCGGCTGTAGCTGTTGCGTTTGTCTCCTGGGCTTCCGCGCCCTTGGAAGCCGAAGTGTCCGTTGTGACCGATTCCCACGGTC
>JAKEFJ010000234.1 GCA_022616665.1 Acidobacteriota bacterium | reverse complement strand
GCAGGATTCTTGTCCCAGGTTGGCACATCACCTCGCCTCTCACGCCGACCCGAATTCTGGCGCTGGAGGGAGAGGGTGCCCTGCCCCCCCTTCCGGTGGGCAATCGAGAGGGGGTCAGAGCCGAGGCTTTGCTCAGCTTCCACTATTCCGCGAACCTCGAAGCCCTGGCTCGCGCCTCCCGCGACCGGCGTCTGGGGTTTCATCCCCTGCTCGAGCAGGCCGCCGCCTCCGCCATCGCCGAGCTGACCGCCGCCCGCTCCGCTTCGGAGCTTCTCGATCGCACCGCGCTGGACGCCCCACTGGCCTCGGCGATCTCCGGCCGCATGTCCGAGGTCGGCTTGGAGATCTCATCGCTGAAATGGGAAATCCGGCTCCCGGAGGAGTTCCGGGTGAGCACGTTGAGGAGCCAGGCCCGCGCCCTGGCTCAGCCGACGGGTGTGCGCGTCCTGCTCATCGGACTGGACGCAGCTGATTGGGAATCCATCAACCCGCTCCTCGATCAAGGACGCCTTCCGCACCTGAAGGCCCTCCTGGATCGGGGCATCCGGGGCCCACTGCGTTCGTACAATCCCATGGTTTCCCCTCTCCTCTGGACTACCGTGGTCACGGGAAAGGGGCCCGATGTTCACGGAGTGGCCGATTTCAGCGTCGTGGAGGCCAAGACCGGCGCCAAGGTGCCGATCAGCAGCCGTTACCGCAATGTAAAGGCAATTTGGAACATCTTGTCGGATCTGGATCGAAGCACGGCGGTGGTGGGTTGGTGGGCAAGCTACCCCGCGGATCATATCAAGGGAGTCATGGTGACCGATCGGGTGGCGGCGCTGAGCATGCTGCCCAACCGGGAGCGCCTCGCCTCAGGTCCCGGCTACACCTACCCCTCCGAGACGCTCAGCTCCCTCCTTCCTGATTTCTCCAGGCCCGCCGAGATTTCATTGGAGGAGCTGCGCACCTTCGCCCCCGTTACCCCCGAGGAATACCGCCGGGGCCTCGATTGGATCGCCCATCCGCCGGCGGCTCCGGAGGGGGCCAAGGGAAAACCCCCGGTTCAGGATCCGGTGGGGCTGCTGCTGAAGATTCTCACCGCTGCGCGCAACTACCAGGCGGCGGGGCTGGACATCCTGGGCCGCGGGCCTTTCGACCTCACGGCGATCTACTTCGAGGGGATTGACCTGGTGGGCCACCGCTTTCAGCACTACCGGCCGCCGAAAATGCAGATGGTCAACTCTCAGGAGTATGCTGAATTTCACAGTGTCGTGACCGCCTATTACATTTACCAAGACCGGCTCTTGGGTGAGTTGGTGAAGAAGGCTGGAGCCGGGACGACTGTGATGGTGATCTCCGATCACGGCTTCAAGACGGGAGACAGGCGACCCGAGGGAGTTCTCCCCTACACGGTGGATCAGCCGGTGGAATGGCACCGGGAAGACGGCATCTTCATCCTGAGCGGGCCCGCGGCGGCACGCGGAGTGCTTCCGGGCAGGGCCGACCTTTTCGACATCGCCCCAACGCTTCTGGCACTGCTGGGCGCCCCGGTCCCCACCGACATGCCAGGGCGGGTCCTGTCCGGCGCTCTCGATCCGGATTTCCTCAAAAAGTACCCACCCGCTTCCATCCCAACCTACGAAGGGATGGGAGAGGAGCGTCAAACTGAAGCGGAGGGAGACTCGGAAGAGGTTTCCGCGGAGATGATGGCGCAGCTGCGCGCTTTGGGTTACGTTGGGGCCGACGCTTCTCCCCCCAAAAAGGGCCCTGCGGCCCCCGCTGGTGCGCCGGATGAAATGGAAGACACGACGGTGAGCTACCACCGGAACCTGGCAACCTACTACCTCAGCCGCCGGGAGTATGATAAGGCCATTCAGGAGCTCGACCGGGCCAACCTCAGGGAGAAGCTCCCCAAAAGCTACGCCATGCAGGCCGAGGCCTTCGATGCCCTGGGCCGGAAGCGTGAGGCTCTTGCAGCGCTACAGGAAGGCTGGAAGGCCGTCCCGGAAGCGATGGCTGTGGATTCGATCCTCTGGTACGTCCAGCTGGCCGTGGACCTGGGCGACGCTGCCGGGGGCCGGAGATTTCTCGAGGGGTACTCATCGCGCTTGGAAGAGGCTCCCGCAGTGAAGGCCGCTTGCGAGGGGGTGCTCGCCGAAGCCGCGGGCAACATCCCCCAGGCGCAGCGCCTGTACCAGGCGGCCCTCTCCTCCGACCCTACGCTGGTGGCCGCCGCCCGACCCCTGGCCGCTCTCTATTCCAAGGAAGGGAAGCTGGAAGCCCTGCGCCCCATCCTGGAGGCCGGTCTCAAAAAGAGCGAGCGCATCGACGAATACCACAATCTGCTGGGAGTCCTGGACTCACGGGATGGAAACAAGGAGGCGGCGCTCGCCCATTTCCGCCGGGCGGTAGAGCTGAACCCCGTTGATCCCCGCTTCGCGCTCAACCTGGGATTGACCCTGATGGATCTGCGCCGGTGGCAGGAGGCTTCGTCGGTTTTGGAGAAAGCCGCCGCAGTCTCGCCTGATGGAAATCTCCTGCTGGCGCTCGGTAATGCCCGGCTGAGTCTGGGACAGGCGGAGCAGGCCCTCCTCGCCTTTCAAAGTGCCGCCCGCCTGGGCTCGGACCCGACACGCACCGATCTGGGAACTGCCTTGAGCTATGTGGCGCTGAAGCGCCGCGATGAAGCCCTGTCATTTCTCCGCCAAAGGCTCGCCAGCCGCCCGAACGACGCTCCACTTCAACGCCTCTACCAGGATATCCAGGCGCATCCCTGAGGAGAACCCATGCGCTGGGCCACCCGCTCGTCACTTCTGGCCACCGCCATTCTCCTCTTGGGAGGAAATCCCCAGGCGGCACCCGAAGCACCCGAGCTTCCGGAGCTCTTGAGGGGACTGGATCGCGCCAGCCGTCTCTATCTGGACACGGCGCTTAGGTTCACCTGTGACGAGACGATTACCGAACCTTTCAAAGGCGCGCATAAGGTCGGGCGCTTCCAATACATCTTCGTCCACGAGCCGGATGGCTCCCTGCACGATTACCGCATGAAAACCGGAAAGGGAGTGCGTCCTGAGGTGGACCCCGGCAAGCTGGGTTTTCACCATTTTCTCCAGCGCGCCTATTTCTGGGTCCTGGTTTTCAACGGCAGCCGGCAAAAACACTTTCGCTACGCGGCGCTCGGTGAGGCGGATGCCCTTGGGGTCAAAGCGCAGATGATCCGCTTCGAGCCGATTCCACCCTATCGTGAAGCCATCAACGACTGGTTCGGTACCGCGTGGGTGGATCCCGAGACCTTCCAGATCCTGAGGGTCGAGGCCATGAAGGCGGACAAGCACGAAAACTGGGAACGTCTGAGACGTGACCTGGAAGTGCTTACCGCAGGGGGCGAGGAGCCGGCCGGCCGCTACTATGAAATCCAGACCGCCACCACCGAGTTCGGGATGGTCAAGAACGGGATGAGGTTTCCAAGCCGCGCAGAAGTCGTCTCAAGTATCTACTACTTCTCGAAAGCGAAACTACCCGACCGGGCAAGTCTGGCCAAGGAGGAGCGCACGCTCCAGACTTACAAGCGGTACAAGTTTTACGGCGTAAGGACCCGTGATGAAGTCCGTAACATGCTCCACCCGGGCCCCATCCAGCACCCAGATGAGGGCCGATAGCTCAGCAGGAATCAATCCAGAGGGAGTACGCGGAGCTTCTCCCCCGCCTCGACCCGATCCCGGTCGGCTGGAATGACGAGGAGGGCATTGGCTCTGGAGTAGGCAGGGAGATCGGCGGAGCCGCTGGAGGGGATGGGCTGGATGCGGGCTGACTCTCCTTCGAATCGAAGGGTCCCCGGAAGATAGGAGGTGCGGCCCGTGTGCTGCACCACCGGGGCTTCCAAAAGCGCCTCCATCTCTCTTCCTTGCGGCATCGCCCCACCTTGCATTTTTCTCAGAGACGGCGCCACCAGAACCTGGAAAATCACCAGGGACGAGACAGGATTTCCGGGAAGGCCGAACACCAGGCAGTTCCTCTTGCGCCCGAAAACCGCCGGCTTGCCGGGACGAATGGCGACCTTCCGAAAAAAAATCTCGACGCCTTCCCGATCCAGCGCACCCTCCACGAGGTCGTAGGTCCCCATGGAGACTCCTCCCGATAGCAAGAGGAGGTCCGATGCCAGGCCCTTGCGCAGGCACTCCCCCAGCGCCGCGGCGTCGTCCCGGATGATCCCTAATTCCAGCACCTCGGCGCCGAGCTGACGGCATGCCGCAGACAGGGCAGGACCGTTGCTGTTGCGGATTTGCCCCGGTTTCGGAGTCGCACCCCAGTGGACCAGCTCGTCTCCAGTCGGCGCCACGGCGACGCGCGGACGCCGATGCGCCAGGACCGTGCCCTTGCCCACCCCCGAGAGGACGCCAATCCTGGAGGGAGTTAGATCATCGCCTGGCGCGAGAACCCGCTGACCGGCCCTCAGCTCCCGCCCCCGGGGTGCCACGTGGGCACCGGCTTGCACCACTTCGAGGATCCGGACCCATCGGCCGCCCATGGCAGGCTCGGTCTTCTCGACCATCTGCACGGCGTCGGCACCCTCCGGCAGTGGCGCTCCGGTCATAATCCGGGCAGCCTGTCCTTCTCCCAAGGTATGCGTCGGCATCCTGCCGGCGGGAACTTCCTCGACCACCTCCAGCTCGGCGGGCGCAGCAGTCACATCCATGCTGCGAAGCGCAAAGCCATCCATCATCGCTTTGGCGAAAGGCGGCTGGTCGGCATCGGCAAAGACTTCCTCCGCCAGGACCCGGCCGGCGGCGCTTTCCAGGACAATGCTCTCGGCGGGCAGCACGCTCGTCTCCCGCAGGACGATTCCCAGCGCCTCGTCCACGCCGATCATGCGAGCCGTGAGGTCTTTCATGGCAATCTGCGCCTCGCCACCATCACCCTGAGAATCCCGGAATAATCGGCACGGACTGTAAGCAGCTCCAGAGATTCGCGGCCGGCCATCAGCGCCGGGATCCTTTCCGCTCCTCCGGCGGGCAGCTCCAGAATGACCGCGCCTCCCGGCCTGAGAAACAGGGCCGCGGCGTCCAGCAGCGGCGGATAGAGCGCCAGTCCATCCCTCCCGGGCGGAGTCAGTGCTTCTTTCGGCTCATACTCGCGCACCTCCGGCTGGAGCGTGGCCAGCTCCTCGATGGAGACGTAGGGCGGATTCGAGAGAAGCAGGTCCAGGCTCTCCCGCTCCACCGATCGACTCAGAGGCTCGGCCAGATCTCCCTGTAGGAACTGGATTCGCCCGGCAACTCCGTGACGCTGCGCATTGCGGCGAGCCAGCTCCAGGGCCTGCGCGCTCGTGTCGGTGGCCACGATTCGAGCAGCGGGGAGCTCCCGGGCCAGCGCCACGGCGATGTTCCCGCTGCCCGTGCCGATGTCGGCAATCCGGGCGGAAGGACCGGCCCCCTGGCGAAGGGCCTCTTCGACCAGAAGCTCGGTCTCCGGCCTGGGGATGAGCGCGGCCGGTGATACCTCGAACTCCAGGGACCAGAATTCCTGCACACCGGTGAGGTGCTGCAGGGGCACGCGCTCTCCGCGCCGCCGGAGGCGCTCCCGGTAGTGGCGTGATATCGCTTCGGGAGCTGTTTCACCGGCTCTCTGCAGCAGGTCGGACCGGGAGATCCCCAGGGCGTGGGCGAGCAAAACCTGGGCATCGAAGCGGGGTGAGGGAACCTCCCGCGCTTCCAGATAGCCCGCTCCTTCCCGGAAGAGCTCCTGCAGGGTCGGTGATGGCGCGGAGTTCACGAGCCTGATGTGGCGGACGCGGCTGGCGATGGGGCCACGGCGGTTTCTGCCTTCAGCCTCTCGGACTGGAAATGGGAAACCAAGGGATCCAGGAGCGGATCCAGGTTGCCGTCCATGAACGATTCGATCTGATGGATGGTGGAATTGATGCGATGGTCCGAGACGCGACTCTGGGGAAAGTTGTAGGTCCTGATTTTTTCCGAGCGATCGCCGGTGCCAATCTGGGTGCGCCGATCCTTGGCGATGGACTCGTGCTGCTCCCTCTGGGCGATGTCCAGGAGGCGCGAGCGCAGGACTCGGAGCGCCTTGGCCTTGTTCTTGTGCTGGGACTTCTCGTCCTGGCATTGCACCACCAGCCCGCTGGGGAGGTGGGTGATGCGGATGGCCGAGTAGGTGGTGTTGACGCTTTGCCCGCCGGGCCCCGTGGAGCAGAAGCGATCGATACGCAGATCCTTCTCGTGGATGTCCACCTCCACGTCCTCCGCCTCGGGGAGGACGGCTACCGTAGCGGTGGAGGTGTGAATGCGACCCGACGCTTCCGTCTTCGGGACGCGCTGCACCCGGTGGACGCCGCTCTCATAGCGCAGTCGCGAGTAGGCGTTCTTCCCTTCGATGGTGGCGATGACCTCCCGCAGGCCCCCCAGCTCCGATTCGCTCATGTCCAGGATCTCGAGCTTCCACCCCTTGCGCTCCACGTAGCGGTTGTACATGCGAAACAGCTCCTGGGCGAACAGCGCGGCCTCCTCGCCTCCGGTTCCCGCCCGCACTTCCAGGATCACGTTTTTCTCGTCGTTGGGGTCCTTCGGCACCAGGAGCACCTTCATCTCTTCCAGGAGCGCCTCCCGGCGTCGCTGCAGCTCCTCCCGCTCCTCGCTGGCCAGCTGCCTGAGCTCCGGATCGGCGCTCTTGAGAATCTTTTCGGTCTCCAGGATTTCGTTCTCGATGCCCTTGAACTCCCGGTAGGCTTCCACGACCCGCTCGAGGTCCGAATAGGTCTTGGCGTCGGCCAGATACCGGGTCTTGTCCTTCATGGCGTCGGCGTCGCTCATTCGCCGCGAGAGCTCTTCGTATTGTTTTTCCAGGGCGTTCAGTTTTTCAAACATGGGAGGGACCGTCGCCTTAGAGGGGGACCACTTCTCTGCGCTCGGGGAGTTTTCCGCCCAGCGCCACCCTCAGGGCCTCGATGGCAACCTGAAGCTGATCGTCATTGGGCTCGCGCGTGGTGAGTCGCTGCAGCCACATTCCCGGGGTGACCACGGCGGAGTAGATCAGCCTGCTTCGGTTCCGAGCGCTGGAGCGCAGCAGCTCGAAGGAGAGCCCGGCGATCAACGGCAGGAGAAACAGGCGAGAGGCAAGCTTCACGCCGAAGGAAACAGAAGTCGGGACCAGGGAAAAGGTAAGAACGGAAATCACCATGACGAACAAGAGAAAGCTGGTCCCGCACCGAGGGTGCAACGTGCTGTGCGCCCTGGCGTACTCCACGGTCAGGGGCTCTCCCGCCTCATAGGTGGAGACCACCTTGTGCTCCGCGCCGTGATACTGAAAGACCCTGCGCATGTCCGCAAGCGCCGAAATGGCCAGGATGTACCCGATGAAAAGGACGATGCGGATGGTCCCCTCCACGAGGTTGAAGGGCAGGGAGCCCTTCAGGACGGGTACCAGCCGCGCCAGGCCGTCGGTCAAAAGCAGCGGAAGATAGAAGAACAGGCCCAGTGCGAATGCCAGGGCTAGGATCAGCGAGAAGAAAATGCCCAGCGAGCCGGAGGATTTATTCTCCTTGCGGGAATCCTCCTCTTCCAGGGCCTGTTCCGCTGAAAAGTTCAGCGCGCGAATCCCCAGAGCCAGGGATTGGAACAGGACCACCACGCCGCGCAGCACCGGCATCTTCAACGCCGGATAGCGATCGGAGAGCCGGATCACCTCGCGGCGCAGGGTGACGACCTCGCCGCCCTTCTTGCGCACCGCAACGGCGTAGGCGCCCGGGGCGCGCATCATCACGCCCTCGAGAACCGCCTGACCTCCCAGAAGGACTTCTTCAGACACGGGATCCGCCCGCCTTAGCCCTTGGAGCCCGACGACTGAGAATATCGCCGGTTGAACCGCTCCACCCTGCCCGCGGTGTCGATGAGCTTCTGCTTGCCCGTGAAGAAGGGATGGCACTTAGAGCAGATTTCCAGACGCAAGTCCTTCTTGGTGCTACGGGTCACGAAAGTCTCGCCGCAGGCGCAGACGACCGTGACCGCCTGATAATCGGGGTGAATCTTGGCTTTCATAGGCTTCTCCGTGTTTCCGCGCATTTTAAGTTACCATCCGGATCCCCTGCAACCCCGCCCGGATCCCGGATATTCCTCACCTGCCTGCCCAGGCTCCCCGCCGCGCTGGGCCGTTCCTGGCGAACCGGCTTTGGGAGGCACCATCGCTTGCATCCTAGGATACTTCGCTCATGGACCCCAGGAACTCCTCGTTGTTCTTGGTTTTCCCGATCTTGTCGATGAGCAGCTCCATCGCCTCGCTGCTGGACAGCGAGTTGAGCACCTTGCGCAGCACCCAGGTGCGGTCCAGCTCCTTCTTGGAAAGGAGGAGCTCCTCTTTGCGGGTTCCGGAGCGGGTGATTTCGATGGAGGGGAAAACACGGCGGTCCGCCAGCTTCCTGTCCAGATGGATTTCCATGTTGCCGGTTCCCTTGAACTCTTCGAAGATCACGTCGTCCATGCGGCTGCCCGTCTCGATGAGCGCAGTGGCCATGATGGTGAGGCTGCCTCCCTCCTCGATGTTCCGGGCCGCCCCGAAAAACCGCTTGGGGCGCTGGAGAGCATTGGCGTCGACGCCGCCCGAGAGGACCTTCCCCGAGGGGGGGACGATGGTGTTGTAGGCCCGGGCGAGGCGGGTGATCGAGTCCAGCAGAATCACCACGTCCTTCTTGTGCTCCACCAGCCGCTTGGCCTTCTCGATGACCATCTCCGCCACCTGCACGTGCCGCTGAGCGGGCTCGTCGAAGGTGGAGCTGATCACCTCGCCGTTGACCGAGCGCTGCATGTCCGTCACCTCCTCGGGCCGCTCGTCGATGAGCAGCACGATGAGAATGACCTCCGGGTGATTTTGGCTGATGCTGTTGGCGATGGCCTGCAGCAGCATGGTCTTGCCGGTGCGCGGGGCTGCCACGATGAGGCCCCGTTGCCCCTTCCCGATGGGGGTCAGGATGTCCATCACCCGCGCAGAGATGTTGTCCCGAGAGGTCTCGAGCTTGAGCCTCTCGTTGGGGTACAGGGGCGTAAGGTTGTCGAAAAACACCTTCTCCTTGGACTCGTCCGGGTGCTCGAAGTTGACGGCCTCCACCTTGATGAGCGCGAAGTACCGCTCCCCCTCCTTGGGAGGCCGCACCTGGCCGGAAATCGTGTCTCCCGTGTGCAGGTCGAACTTGCGGATCTGCGAAGGGCTCACGTAGATGTCGTCGGGGCCCGGGAGGTAGTTGTACTCCGGGGCCCGCAGGAACCCGAAGCCGTCAGGCAGGCACTCCAGGACGCCCTCGGCGAAGATGAGGCCGCTCTTCTCGGTCTGCGCCTGCAGGATCTTGAAGATGAGCTCCTGCTTTCGCATGGCCGTGGCGCCTTCCACGTTGAGATCCTTGGCGATGTTGGTCAGCTCGGTGATGCTCATTTCCTTCAATGCGGTGATGTCCAGCTTCTCGCCCACGACGGAGGCGCTGGGTCCCCCACCGTCCGTACGGACTCTTTCCTTGTTCACGGGTGCACCACTTTCCATTGTGTCCGGGACCGGGCCGTTGGACTCGACTTCCTCGCGGAATTCGCGGACCGGGCGGGGGTTGGGGGGAGCGGATCGCTCAGTGCGTGGGTGTCGTTTCATGAAGTGTCCCGTCGATGGCAGCCCAGAGCTTCGGAATCCCTGCCCGCGTGAGGGCGGAACAGGGGATCAAAAGCTCGGGCCGGTGGATTTCTGAGAGGTGGTTTTTCAGGCTTCGTTGCAACTCATTTCTCGAGAGCTTGTCGCATTTGGTCGCGGCCACCAGGAAAGGCATCTGCCGGTCCTGGAGCCATTCAATCAAATCCCGGTCCATGTCGGTAAGCGGGTGCCGGGCGTCCACGAGGAGGATGGCCAGATTCGGGGGTCTCCGGCGGAAATAGGCCTCCACCAGATTCCGCCACCCCGCCCGCATGGAGCGCGAGACCCGGGCGAAGCCATACCCGGGAAGATCCACGAACAGGCACGCGCCGTTCACCCGGTAGAAGTTCACCTGCCTGGTGCGGCCCGGCGTGGAGCCGGTTCGGGCCAGCTGGCGGCGGCCCAGGAGCGCGTTCAAGAGGCTGGACTTCCCGACGTTGGAGCGCCCCATGAACGCCACTTCGGGGAGCGCGGGTGGTGGAAAGCCCGCGGGGTCCCCCGCGCCCGTCACGAAATCGCACTGGACAATCTTCAAGATGATCCGTCGCCATCCGGCGTCACTCGCGGATTGCAGGCCCGCCTTTCCGGAGGGTTCTCCGAGGCGGACATGCTCAGCGGTTGTTACCGTCCTCTGCTGCCTGAAGTTCGGGAAATGTGTTCAGGACGACCTAATGAATGGAGCTGTCAGGGACGCTTTTCTCAAAACCCTTGTCGACACTTTCGACGGGAGGAGTCGCTTTGGGTTCCTTCTCCAGGGCGATATCCAGGACTTCATCCATGTTCTCTACGAGCTTGAAATCAAGGGCTTTTTGGATGTCCTCAGGGATCTCTGCCAGGTCCTTTTCGTTGTCCCGGGGGAGGATGATCGTCCGGATTCCCAGGCGGTGCGCCGCCAGGACCTTCTCTTTGACTCCCCCGATGGGGAGCACGTGGCCCCGGAGGGTTATCTCGCCGGTCATCGCCACTTCCTTCCGAACCGGGATTTTCGTCAGCAAGGAGGCCAGTGCGGTGGCCAAGGTGATTCCTGCCGACGGCCCGTCCTTGGGAATGGCCCCCTCCGGCACATGGATGTGGATGTCATACCTCTTTTGGAAGTCGTCGTCAATCCCCAGATGCTCTGCCCGGGACCTGATATAGCTCAACGCCGCCTGGGCAGACTCCTGCATCACGTCTCCCAGCTTGCCGGTGAGGGTGAGCTTTCCTCGGCCCTTCATCAGGGTCGCCTCGGTCATCAGGATTTCGCCTCCCACCTCGGTCCATGCCAGCCCGGTGGCCACTCCCACTTCGCTCTTCTTCGCCTTCTCGGCATCCTTGGGCCGGTACTTGGGGACCCCCAGCAGGTCCAGCAGCTCCTTGGACGTGACAGTGTGCTGGTAACTCTTGCCTTCCTTGACCACCCGTCGGGCCAGCTTGCGGCAGATGGAAGCGATCTCACGCTCGAGGTTCCTGACTCCCGCCTCGCGAGTGTAGTTCTCGATGGCGTCCCGGATGGCCTCGTCCTCGACATCGATGTTCTTGGGGGACAGGCCGTGCGCCTCCAGCTGCTTGCTGATGAGGAACCGCCGGGCGATTTGCATCTTCTCGTTGAGGGTGTATCCCGCCAGGCGGATCACCTCCATCCGGTCCTTGAGAGCCGGCGGAACCGGATGCAGCACGTTGGCGGTGGCGATGAACATGACCTGGGACAAATCGAACTCGGTGTCCAGGTAGTGATCCACGAAGGTGGAGTTTTGCTCGGGATCCAGAACTTCCAGCAGCGCCGCAGACGGGTCGCCCCGGAAATCCATGCTCATCTTGTCCACCTCGTCCAGCAGGAAGACCGGGTTTTTCGTACCCGCCTTGCGCATCATCTGGATGATTTGACCCGGGAATGCGCCGATGTAGGTGCGCCGGTGCCCGCGTACCTCCGCTTCATCCCGCACGCCGCCCAGGGAGAGCCGGACGAAACGACGTCCCGTGGCCTTGGCGATGCTCTGCGCCAGAGAGGTTTTCCCCACGCCCGGCGGTCCCACGAAGCAAAGGATGGAGCCCTTCTTCACATTTCGAACCAGGCGGCGCACCGCCAGGAATTCCAGGATCCGCTCCTTGATCTTCTCTAAGCCATAGTGGTCTTCGTTGAGGATTTTCTCGGCCCGCTCGATGTCCCGGTTTTCCTTCGTCTTCTTGTGCCAGGGGACGGCCAGGAGCCATTCCAGATAGTTGCGGGAGACGGTGGCCTCGGCAGATACCGGCGGCATCACCTCCAGGCGCTTCAGCTCCTGCATGGCCTTTTCGTTGGCCTCCTTGGGCATTTTGGAGGCCTCGATTTTTTGCTTCAGCTCCTCGACCTCGTTGCCCCGGTCATCCTTCCGGCCCAGCTCCTGCTGGATCGCCTTGATCTTCTCGTTGAGGTAGTACTCCTTCTGGGCCCGCTCCATCTGCTTCTTGACGCGCTGATGGATGCGCCGATCCACGCGGAGCTTTTCAATCTCACCTTCCAGCATCTCCACCAGGATCCCCAGCCGCTCCTTGGGATCGAAGGTCTCCAGGAGGTTTTGCTTCTCCTCCACCCCGACCTGAAGATGGGCAGCGATGGTGTCGGTCAGACGGCCCGGCTCCGAAACCCGGATGGTGGAGATCATGGTCTCATAGGGGAGGTTGGGGCTGAGCTTCACGTACTTCTCGAACAGCGAAACTGCCTTCCCCATCTCCGTCTCCATCTCGGGGGTAATCTCCGGACGGACGTCGACGGTCTCCACCGCGGCCACCAGGAAGCCTTCGGACTCCTGAATCTCCGTGACCTTGCCGCGCGACACGCCTTCCACCAGCAGCTTGATGTTCCCGTTGGGGAGCTTCAGGCTCTGGACGATGTTCACGACGGTGCCCAGGTGGTTGATCTCCTCGGGCTTGGGCTCATC
>JAKEFJ010000233.1 GCA_022616665.1 Acidobacteriota bacterium | reverse complement strand
GTCGGCTTCGGCCCGGGCGCGAAACCACTTCCGCGCCTCCTCGAAGTTGTTGGCCTTGGCGTAGATCATCCCGATCGTCTGAAGGTACTTGCTGTTCTTGGGATCCTTCTTGAGCTTGTCCTTGTAAAAGTTCACCGCCTCCTCGTAACGCGCGGTCTTCATGTAGGCGTCCATGAGGAGGTCCTCCGTTCGCTCGTCATTGGGGACGAACTGGAGGTAACGACGCAGCTTGATGATGGCCTGGGTGGAGTAGTCGATGTCTTTCTGATGGAGGGAGCCCGGCTGATAAAGCGCAAGGTAGCAGAGCCCGGCATTGCGATAAGCATCGGCCCACCAGGGGTCGATGGCAATCACTTCATCGTACTTCTTGATGGCCTCGTCGTATTTCTCGGCGCGGAAAAGATCATTGGCGGTCCTCATGGTCATCCGCGCCTTCAACTTCTGGCAGCCGGTGCTTGAGATCAGAAGCGCCGCCAGCAAGGCGATCCAAAACGCTTTCTTCAACGATGCTCCCCCTGGTGTCCCGGGTAGATTCGACCCAGCTATTTTAGATCTTTGGAGGCACCTGGAATGGATATTTCCGCCGGTGGGACCCCTCGCTTCCCCCCGGCATTGCTCATTCGAAGCAGGTCCCTGATGGGTGCCCTATCATACCCCCAAATCGTCTGTTCGAGCACCCACCTTGAGACTTGCGCTGCAGGCAAACCGCTGGGCAGCGCCGTGATACACGGACGAAACGACCCTCACCGAGGGTGGAGAATCACCCAAGTCTTCGGGGGTTAAACGGTCAATTCCCTTTGAACCGGCGAACTTTAAGCCCTTCTTTCGGCGATTGTCAACGATTTTCTTCGCCCCCGCCCCGGCTAGCGCCGGGACGGGGCGAAAACGGGGGGGTCAGACGGAGTACTGCTTAGCTGATCAGAAGATCCTGCCGTCGTTGGGCCAGGGTCAATCGGAGCTTCCCGAGCGCATCGCGCTCCAGCTGACGGACTCTCTCCTTGCTGAGCTTCAGAATGTGAGCAATGGCACCGAGAGTCATCTCCACGTCGTCGACAATGCCAAACCGGCGCTCGAGGATGTACCGTTCCCGTGAGGGAAGGCCCCGGAGGGCACCCTTCAGGACTTCGAGGGTTTCTTTGCGGATAACCGATTGCTCGTGCTTCAGGGATTCTGGATCTGAGATGAGCGCTTCGAGTCGCGTATCCTCGTCGGGATTTATGAATTCATCATACGAGGTAGCGTAAGGAAGAAGCGATTTCCACATGGCTTGCACCTCCCGCCGTTCCGTAACAGCAAATTGGCTGCCAGGATGGTTCATTCCCGTCGAAAGGGCAGCAAACCCGCGCGACTCCAGATCAGCAATCGAATCAATGCCCCTTAATTTGTTCATTGCAAATAATTTGGAAATGGGAGGGGTGAGGTTGGCGAAGGAGTGAGGGATTCTATCGATCCGGAGCTGGGCTGGAAGTTGGGTGGGGGTGTGCCCCTCCGGGGGGTCAGAATGGCGCGTTAGGAGGAGAGTTGGAACCGTTTGGCGGGGTGGGCGAATCCGGTGGACGCCGCGAACCAAGGCGCCTGGCCCGCCAGCGAGAGAAGTGCTCCAGGAGCCTCTTTGCCCAGGGGAGGTCGGCGCTGAGGAGCGCAAGTCCGGAGGCTATGAATACCAGCCCCTGCAGAACCGGCAGGAAAAGCCCGATGATCCCCAGGATGAGCAATGCCCATCCGGCCGAGAGCCGAACCAGGCGCCAGATGAGCTTTCCAGTGCTTGCCTTCTCCTTCGAGGGATCCGCTGTCGGCAACCCCGCTGTCATCCTCGGCGGGGAGGATCGAAACCGCGGGTAGCTTCGCTGCCGAGGTTTCCTTGAAAAATCAAACGTGCGTCTCCTTCCAGGACGATGTTCGTGTACGCCCCGGTGGAACCCTTGAATTGTACCGAGAGAGTCACCCCCGAGCGCGTCCAGCACGCCACAGGGGAGCGGGTCATTCCCAGCGCCGCGCTTGCCAGCACCGCCGCAACGCATCCGGTGCCACAGGAAAGGGTTTCCCCCTCGACGCCGCGCTCATAGGTCCGGATTGCGAGCGTGTGCTCGTCCACCACCATCGCAAAATTGACATTGGTTCCTTCCGGCCCAAACTCGGGGTGGTAGCGGATTTTTCTTCCCAGATCTTGGATTGAAACCGAGTGCGGCGTGTCCCGGAAGACCACGGCATGCGGCACGCCCGTGTCTATGGAGGCCATTTCGAGCGGCATCTCATCGACCGAAAGATTGAGCCCGGTCCTCAGACGCTGAGCCGGGGGCATGCTGAACTGGACCCTCTCGCCTTCCACCATGGCATCGTGAACCATTTTAATTGTCTCGATCCGCATTCTCGGCCCCACCAGTCCCATCAGATACGCCAGGCGGGAAACGCATCGACCTCCGTTGCCGCAGAAGGTCGTCAGTCCATCGGGGTTGAAAAAAGTCGCCCTGAGATCGGCAATGCGCGAAGGCTCGATGAAGATTACCCCATCCGCGCCCACGGAAAGCGCTCGGACGGTTATTCTCCGCACGAGCTCCGGGATGGCCTCCGGGCGGACGATCGTCGATCGGTTGTCGATAACGATGAAATCGTTACCGCCCCCGGACATTTTGAAGAACTCCATCGCCTTCTCCTCAGGACTTACCGGGCTTTTTTTTGACGGGCGCCGGCGGCGTCGCGGGCGGGAGCCGATCGCCTCGAACCTCGGATCGGCTGCTCTCATTGGGCGGCTCGGCGCCGTCCACCGCCGTGAGACAGTAATAGTACCTGACCCCGGGTTTCACCGCCTGGTCCACATAACTCGACTCGGTCGGGGCCACCCTTCCGATTTCCACAAATTCGCCGGTTTCGGACTCGGATCGATAGACCTTGTAGGCGGCGAGGTCCGTCTCGTCATTGGGAAACCAGAAGAGCTTCAGCACTCCTGCTTCCGCCGATACCGCGAACCCGGAGGGTGCTGCCGGGGCATAGACGTCCCGAGGGTCAACTCCCAGCGCTGCGGAATTCACACTCTCCCGGCTGGATTTTCCGGAAACAAGCACCGACCGCACCACGTAGGAGTAGTGTTTTCCGAAGGTGAAGCTGGTTTCTTCGAATAGGAGGGTCGTGAGGGGAAGCGCGTTGCGCGGTGGATCCAGGAAGACACCTTCCACCTCAGAACGATAGACGTTGTACAGAGGAGCGTCCCCTTCCGCCAGGGGCGGGGGAGCTTCCCACGACAGCCGGATGTTCTTTTCGGACAATTCCGCCTTTAGATTTACCGGAGGCTGGGGAGGCGGCAGGATTCGTATCGCGGCGAACGGCGACAGCAGCGAAGATCGCTTTTCGGCATCCACGGCTGTCAGTGCGTATGTGAGGTCCTTTCCCGCTTGGGGAATGGGCCCTTCGAGAGGTTTCTGGTCAACAAAGGTCAAGCGCCTCCCCGTGCGGGCAGCCGCCAGCGCTTCTCCCATGAGCGAGGCGACGCGCCGTGAATCCTTGGTGAATTGTCTCATCGCACTGCGCTGAAAGGACTTGCTCGATGCTCCTGTGCCGCCCACCAACCCCCCGCGATCGAGGCGAAAAACGAGCACTTCCGTGATTGGGGTCAAGGGTCCTCCGTCTTGACTGTGCTCGGGGAGGAGTCCCACCAATACCACCTCGTTACCCTCCTGCCTCGCCGAGACGCCGGTTATCCGATCAGGGCCCCGCTGCAGCGGGGCCAGAGGCGGTCCCTTCTTTCCGCAGCCGACGGCCACCAGGAATCCCCCGATCAGGGCGAGCCGGAGAATCGAGCGGGTGATCGGGGGCCGTCCCAGCTTCGGACTCATGAACGGACAGCCTCCAGGCGTCCCCATGGGAAGGTTGGCGATCAAAGGATATATCGGCTGAGGTCCTGATCCCGGATGACGTCGGAGAGCATCCGTTGGACATAGGCCGCATCGATGACGAGAGTCTTCTCCTCCAGTTCACCCCCGGCGAAGGAGACTTCGTCCAGCAGCTTTTCCATCAGCGTATGAAGGCGACGGGCGCCGATGTTTTCCGTTCGCTCGTTCACCTCGGCCGCATAGCGGGCGATGGTCTCCAGCGCATCGTCGGCAAAGCTCAAGTGGATGCCCTCGGTTTCCATGAGGGCCACATACTGGTGGGTCAGTGCGTTTTTCGGCTCCTTGAGGATCCTGAAGAAATCCTGCTCCGTGAGGATGTCCAGCTCCACTCGGATCGGGAATCTCCCCTGCAACTCCGGAATCAGGTCCGACGGCTTGCTCACGTGGAAGGCTCCTGAGGCGATAAACAAGATGTGGTTGGTTCGCACCATGCCGTACTTCGTGCTGGCCGTGGTCCCTTCCACGATGGGGAGCAGATCCCGCTGGACCCCTTCCCGGCTCACGTCGGGGCCCTGGCCCGATTCCCGGCCGGCGATCTTATCGATTTCATCAAGGAAGACGATCCCCGATTCCTCCACCCGCTTGATGGCCTGCTTGGCCACCGTATCCGGATCGATGAGTTTCTCTTCCTCCTCCCGGAGAAGGTGCTCCCGGGCCTCGGCCACCATCATCCGGCGCTTTCGGCTGCGATTCCCGAAGAGCCCGGGCATCATGTCCTTCAAGTTCACATCCATCTCCTCCATCCCGGCGTTGGAGAAAATGCGCATGGCCGGAAAGGATGAGCTTCGCACCTCCAGCTCGAGAACCCTTTCCTCCAGATCGCCGGATCGGAGCTGCTGCCGGAGCTTTTCCCGAGTTCTTTCGTGCTGCTCCAGCGCATCCACCGAGGGAACCGCCGAGGTCGATCCAGGCGCCGGCCGATCCATGGGCGGCAATAGAAGGTCCAGCAGCCGATCCTCGACATTTCGAGTCGCCCGCTGCCGGATCTCCGCCGCTTTTTCGGAGCGGACCAGCTCCACCGCCAACTCCGTCAGGTCGCGGATCATCGACTCCACATCCCGGCCCACATATCCCACCTCGGTGTACTTCGAGGCCTCCACCTTGATGAAGGGGGAGCTGGTGAGTCGCGCTAGCCGCCGCGCTATCTCGGTCTTGCCCACGCCTGTCGGACCAATCATGATGATGTTTTTTGGGGCCACTTCGTCGGCCATTTCGGGGAGGAGCTTCAGGCGACGGGTGCGGTTGCGAAGGGCAATGGCTACGGCTCGTTTGGCCGCACGCTGGCCGACGATGTATTTGTCCAGCTCGGCTACGATCTGACGCGGAGTTAATTCCGCCTCCCGGTGCGGGATCTTCTCGGTCACTTCCCCGGGCATGTAATAGACCATGGGGAACGGCCTTTCAAAGGGTCTCGACGCTGATGTTTTCGTTGGTGTAGATGTCGATGGCGGCGGTGATTTTCATGGATTCCATGGCGATAGCTCTTGCGTCCAGGCCGGAATGGGAAATCAGCGCTCGGGCCGCTGCCAGCGCCAGCGGCCCACCCGAGCCCAGCGCGAGCAAGCCATCGTCGGGCTCGATGAGATCTCCGGTGCCGGAGAGCAGATAGGCATGGCTCCCGTTGGCAACGACCAGGTGCGCCTCCAACCGGCGCAGCACCTTGTCCATCCGCCAGTCCTTCACAAGCTCCACGGAAGCTCTCTCCAGGTTGCCACGAAATTCTTCCAGCTTGGCCTCGAACTTCGTGAACAGCGCGATGGCATCCGCGGCAGAGCCCGCAAATCCGGCCAGCACCAAACCGTTGTGGACTCTGCGAATCTTTCGAGCCCCGTGCTTCACCACCGAATGTCCCAGGGTCACTTGACCGTCCCCCGCCATGGCGACCTGGCCCTTGTGGCGCACGCACAGGATTGTCGTGTGATGGAAGGTTTGGCCCATGACAGCTTTGACCCCGGCTTCGCAATGGATGATTCGGCCTGGATTATCTCAGCGCCAAAGAAGAGCGTCAAATTATGAGGGCTGAGATTCAGCGCGCGGACAGGGAAATGCGGGCGTCCACGGCGAAGGAGTCACCGCGCGCGCTCCCGGCGATGAACGGGTTGATGTCCACCTGCTCGATTTCGGGAAAATCGGCGAGGAGCTGCGACAATCTCAAGAGCATCTCTTCCAGGACTTTCTCGCTCACCCCCTTCTCGCCTCGAAAACCGCTGAGCAAGGCGTATCCTCGCAAGGAGGTGATCATCTCCCGCGCCTCCCGGTCGGTGATGGGGTGCACCCGAAAGGTCACGTCCTTCATCGCCTCCACGAAAACGCCTCCCAATCCGAACATCAGCAGCGTGCCGAATTGGCGATCCTGAAACGAGCCCAGAATGACCTCTCGCCCCCCCCGCACCATCTTTTGGACCAGGACCGGGAGCGAGCGCTGCTTCAGCCGGCGGGCCATCTCCTGATAGGCCTTCCCGACTTCGTCCCCATTGCGCAGGTCGACCTGCACTCCCCCTGCCTCCGTTTTGTGGGAGATTTCCGGAAGGACCGCCTTGAGCACCACCGGATAGCCCATCTCCAGTGAAGCGCCGATGGCGGCCGCGGCGCCTGTGACGATTCTTCCCGGCGGCTGGGGAAAGCCGTATGCCGCCAGCACGTCCTGGGATTCCTGCAAGGAGAGCTGGAGACGCTTCCCCTTGCGCACCCGTGACATCACGGTCGCCACCTTGCGACGGTTCACCCGAAAACGGATGACCCGACCTCGCTTGCGCTCGCGAATCAGCCGGTAACGGTGCATCGCGGCCATGGCCTGGGCGGATTCCTCGGGAAACGAGTAAACGGGAATGGAATGACTTCGAAGGGTCTGGACTCCTTCGGCGCCGCGGTCCTTGCCCATGAAACAGGTGAGCACCGGCTTTCGGCTTCGCCGCGAATAGCGGACGACGGTCTTGGCGACTTCGCGCGAATTGATCATGGTGGGCGCCACGAACAGCACCATCAATCCGTCCACGGTGGCATCCGCCAGCAACGCTTTCAACCCCACCGCATACCGGTCGGCGTCGGCGGAAGCAATGAGATCCACCGGGTTGGCGACACTGCACTCCGGGGGGAGCTTCTTCCTCAGGATCCGCCGCGTCTTCTCTTCCAAGGGGGCCAAGGTCAGTCCCAAGGTGACCGCGGCATCGGTGGCCATGATGGCCGGCCCGCCGGCGTTGGTGAGAAGCGCCATACGGTTCCCGCGGGGCAGGGGCTGGCTGGTAAAGGCGGTGGCCAGCGTGAACATCTCCTCGATGGTGTTGACGCGCAGTACGCCGCACTGATCAAAGAGGGTGGAGGAGGCCACGTCGCCCCCGGCGAGCGCACCGGTGTGGGAAAACGCGGCGCGCGCCCCCGCCTCCGTTCGCCCGGATTTGACGGCGATGATCGGTTTTCTGCGAGTGACTCGCTGCGCGATGGTGGTGAACTTGCGGGGGTTCCCGAAGCTTTCCAGGTACATCAGGATGACGCCGGTGGAGGGGTCGTTCTCCCAGTACTCGATGAGGTCGTTCCCCGAGATGTCGGCCTTGTTCCCCACGCTTGCGAACATGGAGATGCCCAGATTGATGTGACGGGCATTGGCCAGGATGATCTCCCCGAGGGCTCCGGACTGGGACATGAATCCGGCGCGTCCGCGGGTCGGCGCCGAGGCAGCAAAGGTGGCATTCAGGCGGACTGCGGGATCCGTGTTGATCACACCCATGCAGTTCGGCCCGATCATGCGCATCCCCGCCCCGCGCACTTTCTCGCGGAGCTTCTCCTCCAAGCGAGCCCCGACTTCGCCCGCCTCACGGAACCCTGCGGTGATGACCACGACCCCACGCACTTTCTTGCGCCGGCACTCCTCCACGACTCCCAGAACATGGTCCCGGGGAACCACAATCATGGCCAGGTCGACCGGATCCGGGATGGCCCGCACGGAGGGATAACATTTCATGGAGTGGAGGTACGAAGTGTGGCGATTCACCGGATAGACGGCGCCTTCAAATCCCGCCTCCAGCAGCTTTGCGAGGATTTCGCCGCCGATGGAGCCGATTCGGCGCGAGGCGCCCACCACGGCGACCGATTTCGGTCGGAAGATGGCATCGAGACTTCGATTCACGTTGCAGCTCCCGGCCGCCGGACATCGCGTCCGGGCGGGCGGATGTTATCGAAGCCGAATTGGGAGTGTCAACGGGAAGCGGTCGCAGGGACGCTCATCGGAAAGAGGAATTCCACTCGCGTTCCCTGGCCCGGGGCGCTTTGGATGGAAAGGGTCGCCCCATGCTGCTCCGCGATGCGCCGGACGATGGCCATCCCCAGCCCGGAGCCGCGCTCCTTGCCGTGGCTGAAGAACGGCTCGCAGACGCGGGCAGCCGTGTCGGGAGCCATGCCACACCCATTGTCGGAGATGGCGAGCACGGCCCGGTCCGCGCGAGCGCTCGTTTCCACCGTGAGAGTGCCGCCCGGCTTCAGGGCTTCCAGGGCGTTGCCCACCACGTTGTGAAGAACTCGCACGATCTTCTGCCGATCCAGGGAGAGCGGC